>CAZOIK010000495.1:0-19400 GCA_964579765.1 uncultured Bifidobacteriaceae bacterium | reverse complement strand
CGCCAAGCGCGGCCGGGCCGTCGATGAACTCGCCCGCGTCGTCGGGCCCGCGATGGCGCAGCGTCGCGACCATGCGCGACAGCCGCCCCGGATCGGGCCGCTCAGCGCTCAGCGAGAGGAATCCAGCGATTCCGCACATCGGGGGCGTGCGCCTGCGCGAGCGACTCCGCGCTCGATCGGCGAAGGATGTTCGACGGCAGCGCTCCGGGCTGCCCCATCGAGTGCTCGTAGCGCATCGCGGGGGCCGACGGGTTGAACGCGATCCCGAGCGCCGCGCGCACGTCACGTTCGACATGATCGCGCGCTGCGACCAGATCGTGCGCGCCCAGTGCATCGGTGAAGACGTACGCGTGATAGCCGCCGTCGGGGTTGCCCTTGTAGTACTCAGCGACGCGCGTGTAGTCGATGTCGTAGGCGTGCAGCCGGTCGCCCGTCTTCGCGTACGTATAGGTCCACACGCCCGGCTCCTCGGCGTGCGGCACGGCCTCGTCGTAGTACGGCGTACCCGGATAAGTCGTGATGATCGTCACGTCGAAATCGGCGGGCCTCGTCTCGATGAGCCAGTCGCGCGTCGCCTGGACGGTGTCCGGCGACTCGCCGGGATGCCCGATCGACATCAGCGCCTTCACCTTGAGCCCGGCGCGCGCGGTCAGCTCGAGGCACCGCGTATTGTCGTCGCGCGTCGCCTTCTTGTTGATGTTCGAGAGGATGCGCGGCGCCCCAGACTCGAAGCCGATGAGCAGCCATCGGAAGCCGGCCGCGTACATCTCGCGCGCCTGCTCCTCGTCGAAGAGCTCGGCCTTGGCGAAGCCGCGAAGCCGCCACTCGACGCCGAGCCGATCCTGCGCGTCGCGAATGCCCCGCATCAGGCGGACCATGTCCCGATTCACGTTCAGCTCGTCGTCGTAGAACATGAAGCCCGTGATGCCGTAGCGCCGGTACATCTCGGTCATTTCCGCGATGATGTTCTCCGGCGTGCGCGTGCGGATCTTCCGGAGCATCGGCGACGACCGGCCGCCGCAGAACCCGCACTCGAAGGGACACCCGAGCTGCGCGATCAGACTGAGCGCGCGGTGCCCGTCGATCGTGTAGTGATAGCTGTCGACGTCCACGAGGTGCCGCGCCGGAAACGGCAGCTTCGTCAGCGCCGCGTTGGTCAGGAAGAGCGACGAGCGCGGCTCGTCGGCGTCGATGAAGGCGGGGCATTCGCTCCGCGCGAGCTCGAGTGCGAGGAAGATCGCGCTCTCGCCGTCGCCGGCGACGAGGACGTCGAACACCCCGCGCAGCACTTCGAACGCCGGGGTCGCGCGGCCGGCCGTCGCCACGCGCTGCTCGCGCTTGCGGGCCGCGCTGACGAGCGTCACGTGCGGACCGCCGAGGATCGTGATGGCGTCCGGCTTCACCGATTTGATGGCCTCAGACACCTTGACCGCGGCCGGCATTTGCGGCGTCGTCGCCGTGATGCCGTACTGCACCGCCGCCGACTGCATCGCGTGAAGACGGACGACCTCCTCGTAGTTCTCGATGCCGGACAGATCGAGCAGTTCGACGGCGATGCCGCGCTGCTCGAGCACCGCGGCCAGGCGCAGAATGCCGAGGCTCATGAACACGCGCTCGTCGAGCAGGAATGCCGACGGCGCGATCACGAGACACACCGGCGTCTTCATACGAACCGGTACTTCACCAGATTCCAGACGACGTTCGCCGTGTGATACCACTTGATCTTCTTGCCTTCGCCGTACGAGCGGCCGTAGTACGAAATCGGCACTTCGTAGACGACGAGACGGCGCTTCAGCAGAATCGCCAGGAACTCGGCGTCGAACTCGAAGCCGTCGCTCTTCACGTCGAGACCGACGAGCTGCTCGCGCCTGAACACCTTGTAGCAGGTGTAGATGTCGCTGAGCGTCGTGTTGTAGAGCACGCGCGCGATGAACGTGATCAACCGATTGCCGACGTAGTGCCAGTAGTAGTACGCGCGCTGCGGCTTTGCGCCCGTCAGCCGCGAGCCGAGGACGAGATCGGCGCCGGCCTTCTCAATCGGCTTGAGCAGCTCGGGATAGTCGTCCGGGTCGTACTCCAGATCGGCGTCCTGAATGATGATCACGTCGCCCGTCGCAACGGCAAATCCCGCTTTCAGCGCCGCACCCTTGCCGCGATTACGCTCCTGCAGCACGAGATGATCGATGTTCGTGCTCTCGCGCTTCAGAATCTCGCGTGTGCCGTCCGTCGAACCGTCATCGACGACGATGAGCTCGATCGGAAGTTTCGTCGCGCGGATGCGCTCGATGATCTCGGTGATCGTCGCCGCTTCGTTGAACGCCGGTACGATGACCGACAGCTTCATGAGGCTTCGCGGCGTAGCGCAACCCTTTCAGGGCCGCCGAGCACATCCGCGAGTTCATCCACGACGAAGTTCACCAGCCGCTCGCTCGATCGCCCATCGGTGAACTGGCATTGCTCGAGCACGACGCGGCGCCGGCCCTCGCGATCGAGCGATGGTTCCTCGAGATAACGGCCGACGAAGTCCACCAGCTGCTCCGGCGTCTCGGCCACACGAACCGCACCGCGACGGGTGATGTTCGCGTAGTGGGTGAACTGGTAGTACCGTCGCGCCGACGTCTCGAACGGAGACGGCGCGTCCCCGTCGAACGATACGTCGACGACGGGCGTGTCGAAGATCGAGCTTTCGATCGCGATCGTCGAGGCGACGGTGACGATCACGTCGCTGTGCCGCAGTGTGTCCGCCAGGTGCTGCTGATTGTCCGACGTGATGTCCACGTCCAGACCGTCACCCGATCGCACGGTTGTCTTGAACGGCTTCTCGACGACGAGATGCGGCGTGCCGCGGAACTCGTCGTACCGCCGCAGATCGTCCCGCGGGTGGAGCCGCACGAGGAGCTGCGCCGCGCCGAACCGGCCGCCCTCGATCGCCTGCATCAGGATGCGGACGACGCGCGGGTAGTGATCGTAGAGCGTCCGCCCCGTCGTCATCAGCGTGATGAGGCGGCGGGATGGATGGGCGCCAACGCGGGACATGAACATTTCCCGCGGGACCGCCGGAGCGGGACGGAAGTATCTGTCCCAATGCGGCGGACCGCTGACACGCACCTGCGCCGGCGTGTAGCCGTGCAGGTCAATCGCCTGCGCCTTCATGATGTCGTTCCAGACGACGATGCGGTCGGCACGGCGGACTGGAATGAGCTTGTTCGTGAAGTTGTCCCAGCTCGGATCGACGACGATCGTCCGCACGCGCCGGCGCACGGCGGTCCGCAGCAGCGGCACTTCCGAAAAGATCAGGCCGGGGCTCGAACCGACCAGCAGCACCGGACGGTAGCGATCGAAGAGCTGCTCGGCCCGCGGGTGCGCGATAAGACGATCGCTCACGTCGTAGCGCGTCGGCTTCCTGAGGATGGACGGCGCGAGCGCCGCCGTCAGTGTCCGCTTGGTCCGGATCCAGCGAATGGATTTCTTCGCCATCGCCTCGGCCTTGCGAATCTTCACCGACTCGCTCACGCCGGAGTCGAGATAGCCGGCCTGAATGAGCGCCATCAGCCGACCTTCGAGCCCGGCAGGCACGTGCGGCGGCAGATCCTCGAACGTCACGCGCGGGCGCGCGAACTCCTGAACGAATGCGGCGTCCTTCACGAGCGGCGACACGACGACGATGTTGACGTCGCGGCTCGCGTCCAGCAGACGGTCGATGAGCCCGCCGCGAAGGATGTTCCCGGCGGACACGCCGCTCGGCACCGACACGAGAACGACAGGATTCACTGCGTCAGGGCACTCGCGGGCCTGAAAGGCTCGCGCTACTCAACGTCCCGATGTGTTCGAACGCGTACGGCAGCGAGACGAGCCCGTCTTCCTCGTCCGCCAGGTTCTCGACGCCGCGGCCGTGGCCCGTGACCGCGAACCTCGGGCCCGCCGTCACCTGATCGTACGAGGCGAGCTGATGGCTGTCCGAAATCGCGAGCCGCAGCACGTACTGCCGGGGCCGCAGCGGCAGCCTGTCAAAGCGGCATTCCACCGCGCCTTCGCCCTCGACGCAGTCGGGCACGGCCGCGGCCGCCGAGGTCGCGGTGGTCACGACGAGGCCCGAGTCGACGTCGATGATCGCGACCTGGAAGACGGGACGCTCGACCGGGCGCTCCGTCCGGTACGACGCGCGGACGACGAGCGTGTCGCCCGGCGCGATCGACGTCGCCGGCCTCCCATCGTCGTCGACGAGGTCGATCGCGCTGTAGCGAATCTCGCCGGTGCCGCCGCGGTGACTCTGCAGGTTCACCGACTGATTCGCAAGCGCTTCGATGTTGATCTCGTTCATGTAGCGCTCGGCGATCTCGCCCGCCGGGCCGTACGCTCGCACGCGGCCCTCCTCCATCCAGAGAATGTCCGAGCACAGCCGCCGCACGTTCCACATGTCGTGCGAGATGAACAGCACGGTCTTGCCTTCGCCAATCAGCCGGCGCAGCGCTTCGAGCGCGCGCCGGCGGAACGCGGCGTCGCCGACCGCGAGGACTTCGTCGACCAGGACGATGTCGGGCCGGCTGTAGATGGCGACGGCGAAACCGAGCCGCGCATACAGGCCCGACGAGTAGCGCTTCATCGGCGTGTCGATCAGCCGCTCGACGTCCGCGAAGTGGACGATGGCGTCGAACTGCCGATCGATCTCCTTTCGCGTCAACCCGAAGAGGCCGGCGCCCAGATACACGTTCTCGCGCCCGGTCAGCTCCGGGTGAAAGCCGGCGCCCAGTTCGATGAGCGACACGACGTGGCCACCGACGCGCACGGCGCCGCTCGTCGGCCACGTGACGCGCGACACCAGCTTGAGCAGCGTCGTCTTGCCGGCGCCGTTCCTGCCGATGACACCGAGGCCCGCGCCCTGCGGGATGTCGAGCGAGACGTCCCGCAGCGCCCAGATCGTCGAGCTGATCCGTCCGCGCGACGCGGTGTGCACCTCGTCGGTCCGGCCACGGAGCGCGTCGAGCTTGGATGCAACGAGATCACCGAACGTGCGTGCGCGTCCGGTGCGGTACCGCTTGGTGACGTTGTCGAGTTGAATGGCGAGCGCCACTAGATCACGTCGGCGAAGTACTTGTCCATCCGCTTGAACGCGATGAACGCGGCCGCGAACAGAGCGACCGTCATCGTCGCTGACACCGCCATCAGCATCCAGTCTGGCGCCCGGTTGAACAGAAGCGACGAGCGGAAACCCTCAACCACAGCGGTCAACGGGTTGATCACGAACAGCCAGCGAAAACGTGCCGGCGTCGCCGCCAGCGAATACGGCACTGGCGTCAGATAGAGCCAGAGTTGCAGGGCAATCTGCACGACGGGATTGACGTCCCGGTAGAACACGTTGATGGCGGAGGTCGCCAGCGTGAAGCCGACCGTGAACAGTATCAGGAGCCCGAAGAAGACGGGCGTCATCAGGGCCCACGGGCCGAGGCTGACGCGGTAGTAGATCATGAATCCTGCGTAGAACGCGGCTGCGGCCGCAAAGTCGATCAAGCGCGAGCAGACTTGTGCGAGCGGGACGATCTCCCTCGGAAAATAGGTTTTCGTGACGATGTTCCGGTAGGTGATCAGGCTGAGCGTACCGCTTGCGACTGAGTTCGAGAAGAAGAACCACGGTACCAGAGCCGCGTATGCGAACACCGGATACGGCATGCTTTCGGACGGCAGATGCGCTACCCGCGAGAACACGATGGTGAACACCACCATTGCGGAGAGCGGCTGCACGATCGCCCACGCAACGCCGAAGAACGACTGGCTGTAGCGCCCCTTGACCTCGCGCTTGGTCAGGTTCGTCAGCAGCTCGAGGTACGCGGACGCGGACATCCGCTCGGCGCGATCGGACAGGGCGTGCGTCAATCGAGCACGAACTCCTTCTGCCACGACCCATCGTCGGGCAGCGCGGCCTGCTCTTCCTTGAGCAGGACGAAATTCTCGAGCACCAGCACGTCCATGTTGGTGCGCATAAAGCAACGATACGCGTCTTCGGGCGTGCAGACGATGGGCTCGCCGCGGACGTTGAACGAGGTGTTGACGATCACGGGGCAGCCTGTCTTCCGGTGGAAGGCGTCGATGATGTCGTAGTACACCGGATTGGTGTCGCGCCGCACCGTCTGAATGCGCGCCGAGTAGTCGACGTGGGTGACGGCCGGAATCGTCGAGCGCGGTACGTTCAGCTTGTCGATGCCCCACAAGTCTTTCGCGTCCTCGCGCACCGGCAGCCGGCGCGAAGGCCGCACGTCGGCGACGAGCAGCATGTAGGGGCTGTCCTCGTCGATCTCGAACCAGTCGGCGGCGTGCTCGCGCGTCACGGCGGGCGCGAACGGCCGGAACGACTCGCGGAACTTGATCTTCAGGTTCATCACCGACTGCATCTTCGGCGAGCGCGCGTCGCCGAGGATCGATCGGCCGCCGAGCGCGCGCGGACCGAATTCCATCCGGCCCTGCACGAGGCCGACGACCTTCTCTTCGGCCAGCAGCGTCGCGACGCGATCGGCCAGCGCGGCGCCGTCGAACCGGCACGCCTTATAGCCGTGCGTCGCCAGGAACGCGTCGATCTCGTCGTCGGTCGATTGCGGTCCGAGATACGAGCCGCTCATGCCGTCGGCGTACTTCGGAGGCGCGCTCGCCCCGCGCACGTCGGACGGACGTTCCCAGGCGCCGCTCGTCTCGGGGCTGAGACGCGGCTTGTCGAGATAGCGATGCCAGAGGCCAAGCGCGACACCGAGCGCGCCGCCCGCGTCGCCGGCCGCAGGCTGAATCCAGATCTGATCGAAGATCTTCTCGCGCAGCAGTCGCCCGTTGCCGACGCAGTTGAGGGCGACGCCGCCCGCCAGGCACAGATCGCGCATGCCCGTCTCGCGCTTCGCGAACCGCGCCATCTTCAGCATCACTTCCTCGGTGATCTCCTGCACCGAGCGCGCGAGATCCATCTCGCGCTGCGTGAGCTTGCTCTCAGGCTTTCGCGCCGGGCCGTCGAACAGCGTCGCGAATCGATCGCCCGTCATCGTCAGACCGGACGGATAGGTGAAGTAGTCCATGTTCATCCACAGGCTGCCGTCTTCGTCGATCTGCAGCAGGTGGTCTTTGATCGTCCTGACGTACTTCGGCTCGCCGTACGGCGCCAGGCCCATGATCTTGTATTCGCCCGAGTTGACCTTGAAGCCGGTGAAGTACGTGAACGCGGAATACAGCAGGCCGAGCGAATGCGGAAAGCGCAGCTCGCGGAGCAGCTCGAGTGTGTGCCCCTTCCCTACGCCGACAGACGACGTCGCCCATTCGCCGACGCCGTCAATCGTGAGCACGGCCGCCTGCTCGAACGGCGACGGATAGAACGCGGAGGCCGCGTGCGACTCGTGGTGCTCGCCGAACATCACCTCGCCGCCGTAGCCGTCGAGATGCGACAGGATGTCGTCGGACATCCACAGCTTGTCGGTGAGCCACAGCGGCAGCGCCATCAGGTACGACTTCAAGCCTTTCGGCGCGCACGCGACGTACGTCTCGAGCAGCCGCTCGAACTTCACGAGGGGCTTCTCGTAGAAGCCGACGAAATCCAGCTCCCTCGCCGTGATGCCGGCCTCGCGCAGACAGTAGGCGACGGCGTTCGACGGAAACTCCGCGTCGTGCTTCTTCCGCGTGAACCGCTCCTCCTGCGCGGCCGCCACGATGCGGCCGTCCTCAACCAGGCAGGCGGCCGAGTCGTGGTAGTAGGCGGAGAGGCCCAGGATGCGGGTGGGCACGATCAGAAACCGATGATGATCTAGAACAACGTATAGATGAACGGCGCCACGGCGCTCGACTGCGAGAACACGATCAGCAAGCCGAACAGCACGAACACGATGACGATCGGCACGAGCCAGTACTTCTTTTCCTGCTTCAGAAACTGAAAGAACTCTCCAAGAACGCGGCTTTTCGCCATGTGACCTCTCTTGCCTGTCTTCCTAGAACATGCGGCCGTAGTGGCGGCGATCTCGATAGCGCTCGGGGTAGGGCGACCAGCCGGGCCACGTCTCGCGGCGCCGCGACA
This sequence comes from uncultured Bifidobacteriaceae bacterium, assembly GCA_964579765.1. Taxonomy (GTDB): domain Bacteria; phylum Acidobacteriota; class Vicinamibacteria; order Vicinamibacterales; family CAVVIG01; genus DATNBT01. The sequence continues at coordinate 11,362 of CAZOIK010000495.1, read as the reverse complement.
GGGGATCGCGCCCCATCATCCGCCACACGACGCTGACCGGCGTGAGGATGATGAAGAAGAGGAGCGACAGCCAGAACGTTGCCATCACCCGGCCGAACGCGAGCGAGAACGCCCACCAGTACCTGCTCGGGTACTTCAGCAACGCCGGCGCCAGCAGTCCCAACACCAGCAGCACTGCGCCGATGCCCCCAAGCACTTCGGCTCGTGTGATGCGCCTCCGCCAGAGCAGAATCACGGCCAGCAGCACGAGTACGCCGCCGACTGAGAGGCCGAAGGAGCGTTCTGGATTCTTCGGTCCCTTGCTCATGCCGCCTCCGCAACCGCAGGCCTCATGACCTGCACCACCGCCACGACTGCCAGGACGACCGACAACCCGAGCGCAAAACGCGCGGCAGGCACGAACGGCAACTGTGCCCCCACACGGAGATTCGCAAACGCAAACGCGGCGATGACGAGCCCTGCGAGCGCAGCCGGAGCGCGCTCGAGCGCCAGCGCGCTCAGCGGCGTCACGAGAAAGTGGAAGTTCCAGAGCGCACGATCCGGCTGCTGCACGTAGCAGAACACGAGCGCGATAGGCGCGGCGACGAGCGTCAGGCGGCGAAGCGGCGCCGGCGCCACCATGAGACCGACCGGCGCAAGGAGATATAGCGCGCCAAACTCATTGAACATCGCCGACAGGATGCCCCGCAGACTCTGCTCCTGCAGCCACGGTCCCAGGCCGCCTCCACTCAGGAACCGGGTCGATGTCGTCCCGCCATAGCCGTAGTTGAAGCGAATGATCATCGTCAGATGGAAGATCGCCCAGACGAGGAAGACCGCGTTGGCGGCGAGCAGCGTGCGAAGAGCGGCCGGCCACTTTCGCTCAAGCCCCTGAAACATTGCGAAGAGATAGAGCGGAGCCGCCGCGAACTCCTTGGCGAACACGCCGACCGCGCCGAGCGCAGCCGCCAGTGCGAGCCGCCCCCGCAGCAGTTCGTTCGTCATCAGCGGACCGAACAGATACATCAGCGGATCCGACGTGAACGCGTCGTGCAGCGTGTAGAGCGATCCGAATCCGAGCGCCGACAGTAGCGACGCGATCCAGGCCGCCCTGACGCTGAGGCCGAGCGTCAGGCAGAGCTGCAGCACCATCAATGCCGCCGCGGCATTGCAGACCACAGCGTACGCGCGCCACTTGAACGTCGACGGCCCCGGCAGCGACCCGAGAGTCCACGCGACGAGCGCACGGAAACAGTGGAGGTCGTTGCAGTCGACGACGATCTTCTGATCGGCGGTCGCTTCGTAGATGCCCCGATCCGTCACGCGGTCCGGCAGCGGCGACAGTCGCGCCAGTACGCCGAGGACGACGACCAGCGCCGCGAAGTAGACGACGCGGACGCCGGCCGTCATGACGAAGCCTTCTGCCGCGGATCGTGCGCCGCCATTTCCAGAACCGGCTCGACCAGCGCCATCGCGATCCGCTCGTTCCCCGACGCCGTCAGGTGCATCTGATCGAAAGACAGGCTCGGATCACGCAGATCGACCGCGTCGCCGAGGTTGACGTAGCGCACGTCCGCATCGCCGCCGAAGCGTCGCGACAGCATCGCCCGCAGTTCGTTCTGCTGGGCGACGTGCTTGTCATGCACCAGCGCGCTGACCCGCAAGTACGGCTGCGTGCCGACGATCACCCGCGCCTGCTCGCTGCGCGCGTAGTCGATCGCGGCGGCAATCGACCGGCAGTACGGCCCCCACGGCGCATGGCAGCCGTCCGAGCCGCCGGCGATGACGTGCGAGGGCTCCGCTGAGACCCGTCCGAGCTGAGCCTCGAGCGCACTCGCGACGTCGGCGGTCGTGCGCAGGGCGCCTGCGAACACGGTCTTGCCGCCGTGCAGCGTCGCGGCTTTTTCTCTGAAGATAATCGGAAAGATCGGCAGATAGCCGGTCAGGCGGAAGATCGGCGAATCGTGCCGGAACACCGCGACGTTGACGCGGTCGTCGTCCGCGAGGTCGTTGTAGCCCTCGTAGAGAAACGCGAGATCGTAGTCGAGCCAGCGGTAGTCCTGCAGCGTCGGCTTGAACGAGTACGCGCCCTCGTTGTTGTAAGCGAGGTTCACGACGGTGAAGCGCGGCGATCGCATGCGCAGCAGACGCTCGAGCACGGCTGGAAGCGCCTCGTCGGCGCTCACGCCGTACCCGTACGCCGAGCTGCCGCCGAGCACGACGATGCGATATTCTCCCGGCTTCTTGCGGCCGACCGTGCCACCGCGATAGCCCCAGACGTTGAAGCCGGCCGATTGCTCGTAGCGGCCGTGCAGATCGACGTCGATCGCCAGCAGCGCCCCCGCCGCGACAGCGACCGCCAGCACGACCGCTGCCGCCGCGAACGCCAACCGCCGACGCGCAGGCATCGTCAACGCGTGGTCACCTCGTCGCCGGCACGAGCTTCGCGCCCGCGAGCGCCGTCATCGCGACGGCAAACGGGACGAGGTGGATCGACATCCGGCCCGGATAGTTGTGCGTGTGCGCGAGAAACGCGCTCGCGCACGCGCCAAGTGTCACGACCGCGATCGACACGGGCAGCCGACTGAACTTCGGCACGTGAAGAACCGCCAGCACCGACAGCATCACGCCGGCAACGACGAGCACGGCGCGCGGATCGAACGACGGCGGCTCGTTCATCCACACCAACGCGCGCAGGCTGTGCCAGACCTGCTGCCACACCTGCGGCGACCCGATCGTCGTCAGGCGCAGCCCGGTGTCGTTGTTCTTGAGGCTGGTGCCGTAAAGGATGCTGAAGACGCCCGTGTACCACCAGGTCCGGGTCGCGAACAGCGCGACACCCGACGCAAACGTCGCGAGGTACGCGGCTACCGCGCGCAGGCTGAACCTCGGCATGAGGGCCGGCAGGACGAAGGCGAACAGCACGTGATTGAGCCGCGTGTAGAACATCAACACCGCGAACACTCCGGCGAGCGCGGCCGTTCGGGTCGCCGCCGAACGGTTGCGGAGCAGAACAAGCGCGGCGATGAAGGCCAGGCCGGCGGCCGAGACTTCCGAAAGACCGCGGCCGACGAAGTACCAGATTGTGCCGGTCCAGAACGTCGCCAGCGTCGCGACGGCCGCGGCGACGCCCCATCGGAATCCGGCAAAGCGATCGACGAGCGCGAACGCCACCGCCGCGCCACAGACGAGACAGAACGCATCCCAGTACACTTCGCCGACGCTCGAGTCGCCGAACGCCATGTGCAGCGCGCCGGTGATCCAGCGATAGAGCGGCTGGTAGTCGAACGCCTTGCTGCCGCCCTCGAGCCAGAAGCCGTTCATGAAGATCCGGTAGCCGGCCGCCTGATAGGCGAGCCAGTCGTCGTTCGAGTACGCCGTGAAGTGGCCGATCTGCGGCAGCGATCGCGCCGCGATCAACGCGAGCCACGGCACGCCCACCAGCAGCAGGGCGCCGCGCAGGTTTCGATGCGGCTCGGCGACCGGCACGAACACCGCGCCCGCGAGCAGGAGTACCGACAGCCGTTCGAATCGACCGGTGGCCCCAACCGCTGCGAACACGCAGGCCGCGGCGAGACACCACGCCAGCACGGCCGGGCTCGCGCGATACGCGAGCGAGAGCGATGCAATCCACGTACAGGCCAGCAGCACGATCAGCGTGCTCTCGACGACGCCGACGATCGTCGCGGCACGATCGATGGCCCGCGGCGGACCGGCCGTCAGCGTCGTCGCCGAAAATGCATCGCGACCGTCGAAGGTCGGCACGAGCCGCCAGCGATCGCCGGTCAACGACGCATGTAGAGCGATGCGATGCGTGCCGGCATCGAGCACCGCGAGCATCGGGCGTCCGTCCGCCGACGACACATCCAGCGCACCCATCCGTCCGGTCACGTGCATGCCGCGATCGACATCGACCACGAACAGGCCGCGCCTCCTTACGCTTGCGTACCCGCTGATGTCCATGACAACCGGCGCCGCGGGCGACTCGGCGAAATCGGCGACGTTGCGCGTGATGTTGACGAACCACGCCGGAAACGCCGACGTTTCACCGTACGGACGATCGATGATCGCGGTGCACGCGGGCGCATCGCTCCGCCAGCCGGCGCGGAGGTCCCAGCTGCGCAGCAGGCCGCGTGGTTCCTCGATGGGAATCGTCAGCACGCTCGTACGAAACGGCGCCGTCGTTGAGAACCTCGCACAGAGCCCCTGCGGTGTGAGCAGCGCCGCGTCGGCGATCCTGACCGCAAGCAGCGCGACAATGCCAGCCTGCACCAGCCGCCGCCGAAGAAACTCGGGTCGCAGCCAGATGAGCACGGGCACGACGACGCCGACGACGATGGCCGCCACACGGCCGTCGAGCGGCGCCCCGTCCAGCAGCGACAAGGCATGCGACGGCCACAGCAGAGCCATCATAAGAACGAGACCCCAGAGCGCCGTCACGATGCGGTCGTCATCTTCAGCACGGGAGCCACGAGACCGGCGGCGACGCGTTCGTTCCCTTTCGCCACCAGATGCAAACCGTCGTACGCAAGGGCCCGATCGCGCAGATCGATCGACGGCCCGAGGTTCACGTACTGCACACCTGCGTCGGCGCCGAATTCCGTTTCGAGCATGTGGACGAGCGCCCGCTGCTGCGCAACGTGGGTGTCTGAGGCATACGGCTGCGTCACCACGATCACCTCGACCGAGCGGCTCCGCGCGAACCTCACCGCGTCGGCGATGCGATCGGTGTAATGCCGCCAGCTCACGGTGTCGAGCGTTGTCGACCTCGCCGCCTGCGCCGGATCGCCGCTCAGGCGCCCGATCGTCGAGCCAACCGATTCGGCGACGGCGGCTGCCGTTTGCAATGCGTCAGCGGTCACGCGCGTCGCCAGATTCGGACGAAACACCGTCTTGCCGCGGTAGGCCGCGTCGAGGTGGCCACCAGAGGCCAGCAGCATCGCTTTCTCGCGGAACACCAGCGGCAGCACCGGAAAATAGCCGGTTGCTCTGAAGATCGGCGATTGACGCCGCCAGAGCAGATCGTTGGGGGCGTCGCGCGGCGGGACGGCGTTCGGCAAGTCCGTCCGGCCGAGATCGTTGTAGCCCTCGTAGAGAATCGCCACGTCGTAGTGGAGATAGGCATAGTCGGCCAGATCGAACCGGAGGCCGAACGCGCCTTGCGCCGGCGCGCCGAGATTGACGACCTGATATTTGGCCCGGCCCGCGCGGGCATTCAGCATCTGTTCGAGATAGTAGGGAAAGGCTTCCGTATAAGGCACGCCGTATCCGAACGCCGTGCTCCCGCCGAGGACCACGATGCGAATCGTGCCGGCCGGTTTGTGTCCGACGACGGGACCTCGGTAGCCCCAGACGTTGACCGACCCGGTGTTCTGCACGCGTCTGTGCAGATAGACATCCGTGGCGAGCAGACAGGCAAGGGTGACCGCGACCGCCAACCCCATGGCCGCGGTGGCGAACAGCGCCTTACGGATGAGCGACATCCTGTTGCAACATCGGAGTCACGGGCGACCGATTCACCTGATCGCGCAGCTTGTCCCTCACTGCCAGAATCGGCCGCTCGACGATGTAATACGAGGCGCACGCACACACGAGCGCGGCCAGCCACCATACCCGCCAGTCGTACACGGCCAGCGAGGAGAGTGTCGGCCCGGCCGCGTAACTCAGAAAGAGCGTCTGCCACACATACAGCGAATAGGAGAGCACGCCGAGCCAGACGATCGGCTTTGCGTTCAAGAGCCGGTAGAGACCGCCACGACGACGTTCGATGGTCACATACATCACACACAGGATCGCCAGAGACTCGATGAGCGGCAGGAGCGGCTCCGCGGCGCCCACGCGCCTCTCACTCGCCGCCGCGACCACGAATACGATCAACGCCCCGGACAGCGTGGTGCGGGACGCGAGGCGCGTCAGCCGATCGCGGCATCGCCAGAAGATGAAAGCCCCAAGGCAGCCGACGGCGAGGCTGTCCGCGTGTACGGCGATGGAGAATACGTTGAGACCGCGCGCTATGAAGGGATTGGGCCAGTGCGCCTGCACGATGCCCGTGCGAAGAATGGGACACGCAACGATCGGAATGAGCAGCAGGACGGCGGCGACGCGCGGACGCCTCCACAAGCCCAAAACAACCAGCGTCACCGGCCAGATGAGGTAGAACTGCTCTTCGACCGCCAGGCTCCAGTAGTGTCCCGTCAGACTTTCCGTCCGCCCCATCAGGTTGCGGGTGAACGTCAGCGAGCCGATCCACGCGGTCGTGGTGTCGGCATAGAGTCCTGCGATCGCCAGCGTCGCGACGACGCCGAGGTACAGGAAGTACACCGGCAATATGCGCAGCGCCCGGCGCGTATAGAAGCTGCGCAGCGACACGCGGCCCGAACGGTCGGCCTCGATCAGAAGGAGGTAGGTAATCAGCAGCCCGCTGATGACGAAGAACATCCGAACGCCCAGTTCGCCCTGAAACGCCAGCGACCACCACGATGGTGTCGGAAACCCTCTGGCTGCCTCGAAGTGGCTCAGCAGGACGAGCGCAATCGCAACGGCCCGCCATCCGTCGAGAGACGGCAGTCGTCTGCGCTGCGCCTCGAAGTGCGCCATCAAAGCGGATGGTAAAGTGAGGACCCGTGCGCGTCCTGCGACTCATCACGCGCCTGAACATCGGCGGACCGTCGATCCAGGCGATCGCGCTGTCCGAACGCCTCACGCCCCGCGGCTACACGACGCGCCTCGTCCACGGTTCGCTCGGGCCGGGCGAAGGCGACATGCGCTACCTGCTCTCGCCCGGCACCGCGGTGGAACAGGTGCCGCGCCTCGTGCGTGAGCTGTCGCCGGCCAGCGACTACGCGGCGTACCGGCGCATCGCCGCCATCCTGCGCGAGTTCCGGCCGCACATCGTCCACACCCACATGGCGAAGGCCGGCGCTCTGGGCCGCGCGGCGGCCGTTCGCTACAACCGCAGCGTCGCGCCCGCCGAGCGGACGCGCATCGTGCACACCTACCACGGCCACGTGCTCGAGGGCTACTTCAGCGCGGCGAAGACGGCGCTCTTTGTCGGCATCGAACGCCTGCTCGCCCGCGCCACCGATCGCATCGTCGCGATCTCGCCTGCGATTCGCGACGAGCTCCTTCGCGATCACCGCATCGGCCGGGCCGCGCAGTACCGCGTCGTGCCGCTCGGATTCGATCTGTCCGCGCTCGCGGCCATCGACGATCGTGCCCGCGCGGAGGCGCGCGGGCAGCTCGGCATTCCGTCCGACGCGCACGTTGTGTCGACCGTGGGACGGCTGACGGCGATCAAGCAGCATCATCTGTTTCTCGAAACCGCGCGCCTGGTCGCCAACCAGGACGCCGCGGCGCTGTTTCTCATCGTCGGAGACGGCGAGCTGCGCGCCGACCTCGAGCAGGCGGCCCGCGACGCCGGGCTTGCCGACCGTGTGCGCTTCCTCGGATGGCGCCGCGATCTGGCGGCGATCTACGGGGCGTCGGACGTCTTCCTGCTGACCTCGCGCAACGAGGGCACGCCCGTGGCGCTGATCGAGAGCCTCGCCGCGGGCGTCCCCGGCGTATCGACCGATGTCGGCGGCGTGCGCGATGTGATCACGGGCGACGACGTCGGTCTGACGGCCGCCTACGACGACGCGGCCGGGCTGGCCGCAGCCGTGGCGACGCTGCTCGGCGACACCGAGCGCCGCCGCGCGACGGGCGAACGCGGACGCGCGTCGGTCGTCGCGCGCTACGGGATCGAGCGGCTCGTCGACGACATCGACGCGCTCTACCGCGAGCTTCTCGGCTGACACGCTACAATCTGCGGCGACGATGACTGCGCGGCGCGCCCTCGTTCTCATCACCCTCATCGCGATCGCCCACGGGCTGCTCTTCATCTGGTATCAGCGTCCCGACTGGCGCACCGAATGGACCGATCAGGTCGGCTACCGCCGCCTCGGCGAAGTGCTGGCCACAACGGGAAAGTTCACGCCGGCGCCCGACGCCCCGCGGTTCGTGCCCGAAGTGATCCGGACTCCCGCGTATCCGCTCTTCCTCGCCACGATCTACCGAGTCGCCGGCGTTGGGCAGCTGCCCGTCGCGCTGGCGCAGACGATCCTGTTTGCGCTGATCTGCATCTTGGTGTTCGCGATCACGCGACGCGTCGCCAGCGACCGCACGGCCCTCGTCGCCGCGTTTCTCACTGCGATCTTCCCGCCGATTCCATACTTCGCCGCGCTAGTGATGACCGAAGTCTGGACGACGTTCCTGTTCACGCTGTCGATCTGGATCGCGATCCGCGCCGTCGAGTCACGGAGCACGCTCTCGTTTGCCGCGCTCGGCGTCGCGCTGGGATTGACCGCGCTGGCCAGGCCGGTGTTCTTTCTCTTCCCGGCCGCGCTCGCCGCCACCGGCCTCGTGCTCCTGCCGATGGCGCGCGTCCGGCCGCGTCCCGCGGCCACGCAGTGGGCGGTGCTGGTCGCCGCGTCAGCGCTCACGCTGCTGCCCTGGTTCACGTACAACTACGTGAACTTCCATCGCATCACGATGTCGCCTGCCGGCGGCGTCGGACGCGGGCTGTGGGAAGGCCAGTGGCAGGCGACGTGGTCCGGCCGTCTGCAGAACGAGCTGACGCATACCGCTGAACGGATCGACGATCGCCGCAAGCTCGATCGAGCAGTCGCCGCCATTGCGGCGCGCGAACACCTGCCGGCCGCGCCGATGCTCGAGTACGTCCATCAGTGGCAGGACATCCGCCGGATCTGGACAACGCCGACCGATCCGAGCGAGCACGCGGCCGCCCGCGTCGCCGCCGATCAGGAATACCGTCGCGTCGCCATCGACAACCTTCGCCACGATTCGATGTCGCACCTGGCACGGCGGCTGGCCCGCGGCCTGTTCATTCTCTGGGCCGGCGAGATTCCAATCCGCTACAGCGAGATCGATCGGACTCCACCGATCGTCATTCGTGCGATCTGGGCGATTCAGGCGGCGCTCTGCATCGCCGCGCTCGTCGGCCTGACGGTGCTTTACCGCACCGGCCGCAAAGCCGAAGCGCTGGTCTTCGGCTCGGTCCTGCTCTACATCAGCGCGGTTCATTTTCCGCTGCTCACCGAAGCGCGTCAGTCGCTGCCCGCGCAGCCCGTCGTGCTGCTGCTGGCGTCACTTGCCTTCAAACCGGAGATTCATGAACGCCAGCATCTCTGACAGCCAGGACCGGCTGTCGAATCCGCGTCCGGAGATCTGATCGGCGACTTTCATTCCGAGCAGGACGTTGTCGTCCATGCTGTTGTTGAGAAACAGCCCGTGACGGCCGAGCGTCAGCAGGTTCGGCACGGCGTGGACACCCTCGAGCGCCGGAATCAGGTGATCTTCGAAGTTCAACTCGTACACCGGATAGGCCGTCGCGATGTCGGTGACGTAGTAGTCCTCGACGTCGGCCTCCGTGAGCCCGTGGCCCATCTGCAGCAGGTCGGCGAGGGCGATCCGGTAGATCTCCTCGTCAGAAGCACGCCAGATCGGCTCGTCGCGCCAGCACGACAGCTCGATGCACAGCACCGTGCGGTTCTCCGGCACCATCTCGCGGCTGACGTTCTTCTGCTCGGATATGCGGTTGACGCGGAAGTGCTCGTCGAGCAGGTACACCCAGTGGTAGTCCGTCAGCTGCGGGCGCTTGAGCGCGATGTAGATCAGCTTCAGGCTCCGGTAGCGCAGCCGCTTCGCGTGCTCGACGACCGGCTGCGGCAGCGGCGGGTCGATGAGGTCCACGAGCACGGGCAGCGGCAAGGTTGAGAGCACGCCGTCGCAGGCGACGGTCTCTTCCCGTCCCTGGTGACGATAGACGACACGGGCGATGCGGTCGCCCTCGCGCTCGAGCCGCACGACCGGCGACTCCAGATGGATGCACTGCCCGTTCTTCCGCACGGCCGCCGCCATGTTCTCGAAGAGCACGCTGATGCCCTTCCGCGGATACATGTACTTGGTGAAGTACGTGGCCGGGTCGGCCTTGATGCCGAGCGTCCGCAGGATGATGTTCCTGAGATTCAGCTTCGCGACGCGCTGCGCCTGCTTCGACGAAATCTGCGACGTCGGCAGCCCCCACACGCGCGCCGAGTAGATGCCGAAGCAGAGATCGTACAGCGTCCGTCCGAGATTCCTGACGCCCCACTCCTCGAACGAGTGCTCTTTCCTGGCCGGCGCGAACGTCGACCGCACGCTCGCAATCAGGTAGTCGGCGACAATGCGCGCCGAGAGCAACGGGCTGACGCCGGTCAGCACCTGCAGCATCTCGAGCGGATATACGTATTCCTTGCCGCGCAGCAGCACGCGCGTGCCGCGCGTCAGGACCAGCGGATCCTCGCCGAAGAACGGCTTGATCGCCTCGTGAATCCGCCGGCTCTCCTCGGTCTCGCGGATGTGGAACGTGTGCGGGCCGTAATCGACGGCATAGTCGCCGACCGTGATGGTCTTGCCCATGCCGCCGACTGCGCCGTCGCGCTCGAGCACGGTGACGGGGACGCCGAGCTCCGACAGCCGCCACGCGGCGGACATCCCGGCCGGGCCGGCGCCGAGGACCACGACCTTAGGCGTCGGCATGTTTGGTGGCGACGACGACGTGATAGAGATTCATCGCGAAGGGCAGCGCGCGGAAGGGCAGATGAAACGCCTCGCCGATGCTGAACCCGTCGGCGAGCCAGCGGCGCATCCTGCCCGGCGTTGTGAACGTCAGGTGATCAGGGTAGCGAATCGGAAACTTCCTCAGCAGCAGGCGCCCGGCGCTCATGGTCGCGTCGTTCGGCACGACCATGATGACGCGGCCGCCCGGCTTCAGCACGCGCCCGGCCTCGGCGAGCACGCGCCACGGTTCTCGCGTGTGCTCGAGCACCGCGACGAGCAGGACGAGCTCGAACGATTCACTCGCGAACGGCAGCGCGTAGCCGTCGCCGCACAACAGGAAGCAGCCCTTGCCGGCGGCGCGCGACACGCGCGTGAAGGACACGTCCATCTGCACCGGCGACGTGCGCGTGCCGTCGAACATCATGCCCTCGCCGCAGCCGATCTCGAGGATGTCGCGCCCGCGCACGCCGTCCACACGCGCGAGGACCTCGGCGCGGTACATCCGGTAGAAGTAGCCGACGACGCCGGTCACCTGCGAGTCGTGGCCTTCGACCTCGGCCACATACTCGTGGAGCTCGCGCTCGCTCAGCTCACGCGGGTTGGCGGGCGCCATCGCTCTGTCGCGTCAGAAATGCATGGAGCCGCCGCACGCCGTCCTCGAACGCAATCGAGGGCGCCACGCCGAAGCGATCGCGCATCGTGCGGTCCACGCTGCGGAACTGGATGTACTCCTCGGTATGCCCTTCGTGCGTGATGGTCACATCGGCCCCGAGCACGCGCGCCA
>CAZOIK010000494.1:0-2828 GCA_964579765.1 uncultured Bifidobacteriaceae bacterium | reverse complement strand
CACCGGCGCGCCCGTCCGCGTGAACGGCGCGTACAGCTCGCGCATCACGCGCGCCGCGCGCTCGTCGCCCGCCTCCACGCCGACGACGACGCGGTCGGGCTTCATGAAGTCTTCGACCGCCGCGCCCTGCTTCAGGAACTCCGGGTTGCTGACGACGCTGAACGGCTGCGTGGTCTCGGCGGCAATCGTCGCCTTCACCGTCGCCGCGGTGCCGACGGGCACGGTGCTCTTGTCCACGACGACGGTGTATTTGTCGATCGACCGGCCGATGTCGCGCGCGACGTCGAGGACGTGGCGGAGATCGGCCGACCCGTCCTCCCCCTGCGGCGTGCCGACCGCGATGAACACGATCTCCGACGCGCGGACGGACGCGCGCAGGTCGGTCGTGAACGTCAGGCGCTCCTCGGCGACGTTGCGGCGGACAATCTCTTCCAGGCCCGGTTCGTAGATGGTCATCCGGCCGGCAGTGAGCGTGGCGACCTTCGCCGTGTCTTTGTCCACACAGGCGACCGTGTTGCCGTTTTCCGCCAGGCACGCGCCGAGCACCAGCCCGACGTACCCGGTTCCCACGACGGCGATTTTCATTGGGATATAAGATACTGAGGCGGAAAGACTTAAACAAGTGCGCGCGCTGATCGACTATCGCCCCGCCCTGCGCGAGCGCAGCGGCATCGGCGAATTCACGCACGAGCTCGTCCGGGCGCTCGCCGCATCGGTCGCGCCCGGCCGGCTCGACCTCTCCGTCTTCTCCAGCTCGTGGCGCGACCGGCTTGACGTCGGCGAGCCCGGCTTCGAGCGCGTCCACCAGATCGATCGGCGCTGGCCGGTGCGCGTGCTGAACCTCGCATGGCACCGCGCGGGCGCGCCGGCCGTCGAATCGCTGACGCGCGCGCACTTCGACGTCGTCCACTCCATGACGCCGCTGCTCGTGCCCGCGCGCGAGGCGGCGCAGGTCGTCACGATCGCCGACCTGAGCTTTCTGACCGATCCATCGTGGACGCGCGCCGAGATCCGGCGCGACTATCCGGCGCTCGTGCACGAGCACGCGCGGCGCGCGCACGGCGTCCTCGTCATGACGGAGCACGTGCGTGCCAGCGTGCAGCGCGCGCTCGACGTCGATCCGGAGAAGATTGCGGTCGTCTCGCCGGGCGCGCCGCCGTGGACGCCGCGTGCGTCGGCGCCCGCCGACGGCTACATCCTGTTTCTCGGCACGCTCGAGCCGCGCAAGAACGTCGGCGTGCTGCTCGACGCGTACGAGCGGCTCGTCAATCGCGGCGACACGCCGCCGCTGGTGCTCGCCGGCAAGGCGACCGACGCCGCGTGCGCGTGGCTCGATCGGATCGCGCGTCCTCCGCTGGCTGGCAAGGTCGAGCACCGCGGCTACGTGGCCGCCTCGGCGCGGCGATCGCTGTACGAAGGCGCGCGCGTCCTCGTGCTCCCCTCGCTCGACGAAGGCTTCGGTCTGCCGGTGCTCGAAGCGATGACCGCCGGCGTCCCGGTCGTCGCCTCGACGCGCGGATCGCTGCCCGAGGTGCTCGGCGGGGCCGGCCAGCTCGTCGAGCCGGACGACGCGGACGGCTTCGCGAACGCGATCGACCGCGTCATTCGCGACCACGTCTTTGCCGCCGAGTGCGCGGCCCGGGGCATCGCCCGGGCGCAGCAGTTCCGCTGGGATCGCGCCGCGCAGCAGGCCTACGCGCTGTATGAGCACGCCGTCGAGCGTCGTCGATGCGCATCGGCATAGACGCGCGCGAGATCGTCGGCCAGGTGACCGGCGTCGGGCGATACCTGTCGGGCCTGCTCGACGCCTGGGCCCGGTTGACGTCGTCTGGCGCCGTGGCCCGTCATGAGTTCGTACTCTACGGCCATGCGCCGATGCCGTCGGCACCGCCCGAGTTCGCGACGCGCGTCGTGCCCGGCACGTCGGGCACCTGGTGGCAGCAGGTGACGCTGCCGGCGGCCGCGCGCGACGACCGGCTCGACGTCTTCTTCGCGCCGCAATACACCGCCCCGGTGCGCCTCCGCGTCCCGACGGTCGTCGCGATGCACGACGTGTCGTTCTGCGCGCATCCCGAGTGGTTCCGCACGCGCGAAGGCATCCGCCTCCGCGCGCTGGCGCGCGCGTCGGCGCGCCGCGCCCGCGCGGTCGTCACGATCTCGCAGTTCACGCGCCGCGAGATCGTCGAGCAGCTCGGCGTTCCCGAGCGCCGCGTCCACGTCATCCCGCCCGGCATTCCCGCGCGGACCGAGTCCGCGGCGTTCGATCGCGACGCGCGGCTGCTCTACGCGGGATCGATCTTCAACCGGCGCCACGTCCCCGATCTCATTCGCGCGTTCGCGGCCGTCGCCCGCCGGCACCCGGACGCGTCGCTGGATGTCGTCGGCGACAACCGCAGCTATCCGTACGAGGACATCACCGCGGCGATCGATCGCGAGCAGCTCGGCGAGCGCATCCGCTGGCACCGCTACGCGAACGACGCCGAACTCGACGATCTGTACGGCCGCGCGCGGGCGTTCGCGTTTCTGTCGGAGTACGAGGGCCTTGGGCTGACGCCGCTCGAGGCGCTGACGGCCGGCGCGCCGCCCGTGCTGTACGACACCGCGGTCGCGCACGAGAGCTGCGGCGAGGCGGCGCTCTACGTGCCGCGCGGCGACGTCCCGGCGGTGTCGCGGGCGATCGAGCGGCTGCTCTACGACGCCTCGACCCGCGACGCGCTGCTGGCCGCCGCCCCCGGCGCGCTCGCGCGGTACGACTGGGACCGGGCTGGGCGCGACACGCTCGCGGTACTGGAGAGGTGAATTGCAGAATCGCAGGATGGCAGAATTGC
>CAZOIK010000493.1:0-5616 GCA_964579765.1 uncultured Bifidobacteriaceae bacterium | reverse complement strand
GCCGCCGCAGCTTGTGCAGCAGATTGAAGTCGAGCTTCTCGAGTGCGATGAGCAGCGCGTACAGCGCCGGCGCGTCGTGGCCTTTCGACGAGAAATAGATGTCGGCGCTCTCGGCGTGGCTGTTCGGCTCGCGCAGGTAATCGGTCCAGAGCCACGCGATCAGATCTATCGCGCTGAAGCTCGAGCCGATATGGCCCGACCCAGCGTTCATGATCATGTAGAGCGTGTTGAGCCGGCAGATGTCGGCAAGAAGCGCTGCGCGTACGATGGGATCGGCGCCGTTGTCGCTCCGCACGCGGCGAATCACGTCGAGCGGCACGAACGACAGCTGGCCGCGTCCGGCGAGCCGCTGATCCGAATGATCTTTTTCGCCCATCTATCTCGCCGTCTATCTCGCCATCTATCTGGCCGTCCACCCGCCGTCGACGACGAGCATCGCGCCGGTCATGTACGCCGACGCCGGCGACGCGAGAAAGATCACCGCGCCGTCGTAGTCCGTTTCGACGGCCATGCGTCCAAGCGGCGTCCGCTTCTCGTACTGCGCGACGAACTCCGGCGCGTGGTCGCGCTCGCGCACGCCGCCCGGCACGAGCGTGTTCACGCGGACGCCGAGCGGCGCGCCGTACTCCGCCAGCCAGCGCGTGAAGTTCAGCACGCCCGACTTCGCCACGCTGTAGCCGACCGGCTTGAAGTACTCTTCGCCGCCGCGGCGGCGGTAGTCGTAGACGGACTGATCCGGCGACACGACGCCGTAGGTCGATGACACGTTGACGATGCTGCCTGACGTCGCACCGTCGGCGCGGAAGCGCTCGATGAACGACTGCGAGACGACGAGCGCGCTCTTCAGATGCGAGGTCATCATCGCGTCCCACGCCGACTCGGGATATTGCTCGAAACGTCCCGTCTCGAGCGCGGCGTCGGCCGGTGAGGAGCCGAGCCCCGCGTTGTTGACGAGAATCGTCGGCGTGCCGAATCGGCGTGCCACCTCCGCGATCGCCCGATCGACGGCGTCCCGCCCGGTCACGTCGAGCGCGTGCGCGGAAACCGGATGCGCGGCCGCGACGAGGGCGTCGATGCTCGCGCTGGTGCGCCCCGGCAGGTCGAACGCGGCCACTGACGCGCCTGCCTGCACCAGCGCGCTCACGTACCTGCTGCCGAGCCGGCCGCAGCCGCCGGTGACGATGGCCACCTGGCCGCGAAGGCCGAACAGGTCGACGAGATAGTCGGGTGCGGGCACGAGAAGGACAGGCTTCCGCCCTCTGACTCACAGCCTGGCGCGGAACCGGGCGTAAGAGCCGTGCGACAGGAGGAGCGGAAGGCACGCGCACGACGCGCGTGAGGACGAGCGACCGAGGTGGTGCTAGTTGTTCAGATTTTGAACGACAGTATTATGGCCGCCGGCTGTCGGGCTGTCAAGGCGCCAGCCGTGCGTTCAGATCGTGAACGGATGAGTGTTCATGAAGTGAACGGCCGCGCACCCCGCGCATAGATGCTCTCGGCCGCGACGCCCTGATATCGCACCGCGACATCGTCCCACCCGGCATACCAGCCGCGAATCTCTTCCTTGCGGTGGAAACTCGTGAATCCAGCACTGTAGTGGTCGTAGTTATTGTGCTGGTCGGGCGAGAAGAAGAGCACCTGCCGGCCGGCGATGTACAGCACCGGCCCGACGAACGGAATCTTCAGCAGCAACTTGGCGATGCCCGTGAGCACCAGACAGAAATTCCACGTCGTCCGGTACGACGCCTTCGACGTCCACGCGCGCAGCCAGCGATTCATCGCGTAGAGCGCGCGATTGCCCTGGCCGTGCATGAAGATCGAGAAGAAGCCGCCGGGTTTCACGAGCGGCTGGATGGCGTGGAACGCGCCTTCCGCGTCGGGCGTGTGATGCAGCACGCCAATGGAGTACACGATGTCGAAGATGGCGGGCCGGAACGGCAGCTTGAACAAATCCGCCTGGACCACCGTCACGTCGGGACGGCCGCCGACGTTCTGCTGCGCGATTTCGACGGCCGACGAGATATCGACGCACACCACGCGCGCGCCCCAGTCGTTGGCGAGCTTGGCGTAACGGCCGTTGCCACAGCCGGCGTCCAGCGCGAGCTTGCCCCGATACTCCGAGGGAAGGCTGCGCGTGTATTCGAGGAAGATGTCGCGCTCGGCCTGCCACTCGGGCGTCGAGTGTCCGTGCGCGGGATACAGCCGCGTCCATTCGTCGCCGAACGAGTCGCGCGTCCGCGCCTGGTCGGCGTTCAGCTCGTGCGCGACGAAACGCGGAATGCCGTTCGTGATCGGAAAGACGTGTCCGGCCTGGCAGGCCAGCCGGCCGGTCGTGACGGCGTCTCCGTCCTGCTGCGCCGACTCGAGGCGCAGCGCCGTCCGGCATTCAGGACACACCAGCAGATCGAGCAGCCACGCGCGCATCAGAGACGAAAGACGTTGCTGGCGTGCCTATCCTTGAGCGCGTTGCGCGTATCGACGATCACCACGCCGCTCTTGACGAGCGCGTCGTACCTGAACACCGAATGATCGGTGCAGATGACCACGCAGTCTGGCCGGCCGGCGATCGCCGTGTCGAGTTCTATCGACGTGAACGTGTGCCCGTCGGTGCGCAGTTCGGGGACCCACGGATCGGAGTAGGTGATCGTCGCTCCGCGCCGGGCGAGCAGCTCGATGACGTCGAGCGCTGGCGACTCGCGCATGTCGTTGACGTCACGCTTATACGCCACGCCGAGGATGTGCACCCGCGATCCGTTGATCGGCTTCTTCACCGTGTTGAGCGCCTCGGCCACTCGCTCGACGACGTATTCTGGCATCGAGGAGTTGACATGGCCGGCGAGCTCAATGAACCGGCACTCGAATCCAACTTGCCGCGCCTTCCAGGAGAGGTAGTGCGGGTCGATCGGAATGCAGTGGCCGCCGAGGCCGGGACCGGGGTAGAACGGCATGAACCCGAACGGCTTGGTCTTCGCGGCGTCGATCACTTCCCACACGTCGATGTCCATCTTGTGGCACATCAGCGCAAGCTCGTTCACCAGACCGATGTTCACCGAGCGGAAGGTGTTCTCCAGCAGCTTCACCATCTCAGCGACGCGCGGCGAGCTGACCTGCACGACCGTGTCGACCGACGATCCGTACAACGTAGCCGCAGCTTCCGTGCTCGCTTTGCCGAGTCCGCCCACGACCTTCGGGATATTCCGCGTGTTGAACTGCTGGTTGCCAGGATCGACGCGCTCGGGCGAGAACGCGAGAAAGAAGTCCTCATCGGCCGTCAACCCCTGGGCCTCGAGCATCGGCTGCACGACCTCCTCGGTTGTCCCGGGGTACGTCGTGGACTCGAGGATCACGAGCTGGCCCCGCTTGAGTGTCGCCGCGGCGGCTTCGACGGCCTTCACCACGTATGACAGATCCGGGTCCTTGGTCTTGCGAAGCGGCGTCGGCACACAGATGTCGATGACATCCATGTCCGCCAGCTCCGCCATCCTGGTCGTCGCACGCAGACGGCCGCAGGTGACGACCTCCGCGAGGTCCTTCTGCGCCACGTCAGGGATGTAGCTCCGGCCGGAGTTAATCTGGCTCGTCTTGCCCTCGTCGACGTCGAAGCCGACCACGTGGAATCCGTGGCGTGCGAACTCGACGGCGAGCGGGAGACCAACGTAGCCGAGACCGATCACCCCAATCGTCGCCGCGCGGGACTGAATCCGATCGAGCAGTTGCTGATGCAGCTGGTGTGGGCTCACGTCTGACTCACGCCTTTGCGCCCACGCGGGCGAGGTCGGCGTCGACCATCATCTCGACGAGCTGTTTGAAATCGACCGACGGCGCCCAGCCGAGCTCGCGGCGGGCCTTGGAGGGATCGCCGAGCAGGTGCTCGACCTCGGCGGGGCGGAGCAGCGCCGCATCGACGCGAACGTGTTTCTGCCAATCGAGACCGACACGCGCGAACGCGATCTCGATCAGATCGCGCACCGAGTGGGCCACGCCGGTCGCGATCACGTAGTCGTCGGCTTTCTCCTGCTGCAGCATGAGCCACATCGCGCGGACGTAGTCGCCGGCAAATCCCCAGTCGCGGCACGCGTCGAGGTTGCCGATCGACAGTGTGTCAGCGAGCCCGAGCTTGATGCGGGCCGCCCCGTCGGTGACCTTCCGCGTCACGAACTCGAGCCCGCGCCTGGGCGACTCGTGGTTGAAGAGCATGCCGGAGACGGCGAAGAGATTGTAGCTCTCACGATAATTGATCGTGATGTAGTGCGCGAAGACCTTCGAGACGCCGTAGGGACTGCGCGGGTAGAACGGCGTCGTCTCGTTCTGCGGCACCTCGCGAACCTTCCCGAACATCTCGCTCGACGAAGCCTGGTAGATCCGGATCGACGTGTCCACCTGGCGGATGGCATCGAGCAGCCGCGTGACGCCCTGCGCGTTGAACTCGCCGGTGAGCATCGGCTGATCCCACGACGCCGGCACGAACGACATCGCGGCGAGGTTGTAGATCTCGGTCGGTCGCACTTCGTCGATCACGCGAAGCAGCGAGAGCTGATCGAGCAGGTCCGCCGGCTTGAGCGTGATGCGATCGAGGAGGTGCTCGATGCGCCAGAGATTGGGCGCGCTCGAACGCCGCACTGTGCCAACCACCTCGTAGCCCTTCTCGAGCAGCAGCTCCGCAAGGTACGAGCCGTCCTGACCGGTGATGCCGGTAATGAGCGCGCGCTTTGCCATCGGGAATCCCGCCATTGTATTGGGCGCCTCCGCGCACGGTCAAGGCAAAGAGTAGAATCGATCGCCGATGAGCGACGCCGCCGACCGCCTGTACGTCGGATTCGAAGATCGCTTCCGCGGGTCGATTGAGGAGGTGCGCGAGAAGCAACGCGTGCACGTGCCGGTATTCGCCGGCGCTGCGCGCGACGCCGTCGTCCTCGACGTCGGCTGCGGACGCGGAGAGTTCCTCGCGCTGCTGCGGGAGGCCGGCGTGGCGGCGCGCGGGATCGACACCAACAGCGCGATGGTCGCCGCTGCGCGCGCGCGCGGCTTCGACGTGCTCGAGGCCGACGCGCTGACGTACCTGGAGTCGCTGCCGGAGGAGTCGCTCGGCGGGCTGATCGCCTCGCAGGTGATCGAGCACCTGCCGCCGTCGTACCTGCTCAGGCTGCTGCCCGCCGCGTTCAGCAAGCTCCGCCACGGGGCGCCGATCGTCCTCGAGACGATCAACCCGGCGTGCTGGCTCGCGTTCTTCAGCAGCTATCTGCGCGACTTCACGCACGTATGGCCGGTCCATCCCGAGACGCTGCAGTACCTGCTTGAAGCGAGCGGGTTCACGCGCGTGACCCTGAAGTACACCGAGCAGGCGCCCGACGCGGTCCGCATGCGCGGCGTCGACCCGGCCTCCCTCGCGGGTCTCGACACCGCCACGTCCCGCGCCATGACCGCACTCGCGGACGCGTACAACGCGAACGCGTCGATCCTCAACAGCCTGCTCTTCACGTACATGGACTACGCGGCCATTGGCTACCGCGCCTGATGGAGCAGATTGACGTCGCGGTGATAGGCGCCGGCGTCACAGGCCTGGCGTCGGCGTTGGCGCTGGCGCGGCACGGATTGTCTGTGTGCGTGCTCGAGAAG
>CAZOIK010000492.1:0-14870 GCA_964579765.1 uncultured Bifidobacteriaceae bacterium | reverse complement strand
GGCCGGCTGGAACGTCGTCGGGACGAAGGCGTTTCGCGACCACTACAGATTCGGTGCGGGCGACATCTCACGGATCGCGGCTGCGGCACGGAAGGCGCGCGCGGCGATCGTGTTGACGACGGGCAAAGACGCCGTGCGGCTGCCGCCCGGCGCGTCGATGACGATGCCGCTCGCGTCGGTGCCGCTTGTGTCCACCGTCGAGCCCGCCGCCGAGTTTCGCGCGTGGCTGCTAGGGCAAATCAGGTGAGACAACGCCTCGAATACTTCGGCGTCGTGATTGCACGCGCGATCACGTCCGTCATGCCGTATCCGGTGCGCTGGTTCGCCGGCACGTTCGTCGGCTATGTGTTTTATGTCTGCGACGCGCCGCACCGGCGGGTCGCGGCGCGAAATCTGGCCGCGGCGTTCCCGCGCCGCTCGCCCGCGGAACGCCGGGCGATTATCCGGGCCGTGTTCGCCCACTTCGGCCGGCTGCTGTTCGAGTTTCTGAAGTTCTCAACGCTCTCCCCCGAGCAGATGCTCGAGCGCGTCGAGTTCGACGGGGAGGAGCGCGTGCGGCTCGCCTACGCACAGGGCAAGGGCGTGCTGTTCTTCACCGGCCACTTCGGATTCTGGGAGCTGCACGCCGTCGCGCACCCGCTGCGCTTCGAGCCGATCGGCGTGCTCGCGCGGACGCTCGACAACGCGCGGCTCAACACGCTGCTCGAGGACATCCGCCAGCGCACGGGCAACGTCGTCATCTACCGGCAGGGATCCATCCGCAAGGTGATGCGCATGCTGGCGGAGGCACACGGCGTCGCCGTGCTGATCGACCAGCACATCCAGGGGCCGGACGCGGTGTCGGTGGAATTTTTCGAACGCCCGGCGGCGACGACGTCCGCCGTGGCGGCGTTGGCGCTGCGAACGGGTGCGCCGGTCGTGCCGGTGTTCGCCCTGCCGCTCGGCCGCGGACGGTACCGGCTGATCTACGAGCACCCGGTCGAGCCGCCGGCGGCCGACGCGGAAGACGCGGTGCGCGAGTTCACGCAGCGGTGCACCGACGTCCTCGAGATGTACGTGCGCCGGCATCCACAGCTCTGGCTGTGGATGCATCGGCGCTGGCGCTAGTTTTTCTTGCCGTAGTTGCTCTTCGAGGCGGCGTCCATGAGCGCCGCGCTCTCGACGCCCGTGCAGTCGAGCGCCATGATCTGATCGAACGGCGCCAGCTTCAGCGTCTGCTTCGGCACGACCCACGGCTTCGCCAGAACCTTCGGATCCTCGATGGTCGCCTCGACTTCCATCGTGTCCTTGTCGATCCGGTGATAGCGCTCGACGATGTGCAGGGCGTCGGAGTGGAACGAGACGTCGCCCTCGGCGTGCATCCAGTTCCTGTCGGAGAAGTTCGTCGTGTCCACGACGAGCGTGTCGCCGTCCCAATGGCCGACCGAGTCGCCGCGCGAGGACGGCGGCTGCTCGTCGCGATGCGCGCGGCCGTCGGTCGGGATGATCTTGAACGTCGGATTGGTCTCCGACAGGATGACGACGAACTTCGGCGTCTGGACGATCTGCGCGACGAGACCGGTGTTGTACGCGCTCACGTTGATCGTGCCGAACGCGACCGACTGACAGCGCAGCGTCGGATCGTCCTTGTCGCTGAGCGCTTTCGCCCTGGATTTCGCGGTGCCGTTGTAGAAGTCGTCGAACTTCTCGCGATGCGGCGGAATCGGCGACGGGCCGGCCGGACGCGCCGGCGCGCCAGACGTCTTGACGGGCGGCACGGGCAGATCGCGCCCGGGCCACCAGACGCCGGAGAGATCCGGATGGCCGTCGGCCGTGCGAGGCGCGGGTTGCTGCGCAAACGCAGTCGCGGCGGCGAGCGAGAGGACGATGGCGGCAAGAGTGGCGCGCATGGCTACCTCGGGGCTCCGACGGGAGGACCGATGGCGATTTCGCGGCCGTCGGCGAGCACGAGCTCGCGTCCGGCGCCGGCATTCGCCTTTGCGTCGCGCGAATGGAAGCCCTTGATCGTCACTTCGTCGCCCGCTTTGATCGCACCCGGCTTGAAGCCGCTGCGGATGAGCGAGCTCGGCGTGCTCGCCTCGAAACTCCACTTTTCAATCTTGCCGTCAGGGCCGGTGACGTCGAGGAAGAACCAGGAATGCGGGTTTTCGAGCCGCACGGCCGTGATCACACCTTTCACGGTCACCGGCTTGTCGGCATCGAATTCAGCCGCGAACGAGTGGTGGGCGCGCGCCGGCGCAGCGACCAGGCCGACGACGACCCCTGCCAGGACAACGACGAACGCCTTTCCTTTCATGTGTCCACCTCGCTGACAGCCTGCAAATACCCGCGGATTATAGCGCCGCCCGGTCGGCCGGCGCAGCGGCCTTCCTGACAGCCCTTCACGCCTGTCTGCCGGGCCGATCGGCGCCTCTGACGGCGCTCCACGCTCCTCTTGTACGCGGATCACGTGTCTGACGGCACGTCACGCTCGAGTTGTACGTGATCACGCGGCCTGACGGTGCGTCACGCTCATCTGTACGTGGATCACGTCGCCTGACGGCGCGTCACGCTTCTCTTGTACGCCGATCGGTAGTTTTCCGGCGTCAGAGCTCGACTTTTGCCGCGATCGGCATGCGCCACCCGGTGCCGAAGGCGCGATCCGTGACTTTCAGGCCAGGCGCCGCCTGTTTGCGCTTGAATTCCGCGCGGCGCACGAGGCTGAGGACTTTCTTGACGGTCGCCGGCTCGAATCCGGCCGCGACGATCTCGTCCGCGGGCTGATGATGCTCGACGTGCCGCTCGAGAATCGCGTCGAGCACGTCGTAGGGCGGCAGCGAGTCCTGGTCGGTCTGGTTGGGACGCAGCTCGGCCGACGGCGCTTTCGTCAGCGTGTTCTCCGGCACGATCGCGCGGCCGCGCGTCGCGTTTAGCCAGCGCGCGATGCGATAGACCATCGTCTTCGGAACGTCCGCGATGACGGCGAGCCCGCCGGACATGTCGCCGTACAGCGTGCAGTAGCCGACGGCGAGTTCGCTCTTGTTGCCCGTCGTCAGCAGCAGCGCGCCGCGTTTGTTCGACAGCGCCATCAGCAGGTTGCCGCGGATGCGCGCCTGGATGTTCTCTTCGGTGACGTCGCGCTCGAGTCCGCGGAACGACGGCTCGAGCGTCGCTTCCATCGCCTGCATCGCCGCCTCGATCGGCAGCGTCTGCGTCTCGATGCCGAGCTGCCTCGCCAGCTCCAGCGCGTCGTCTACGCTGCCGCGGCTCGAGTACGGCGACGGCATCAGCACGCCCAGCACCTTGTCCGCGCCGACGGCGTCGGCCGCGATGGCGGCGGTCAGGGCGGAATCGACGCCGCCCGATAGCCCGAGCACGACCGACCTGAAGCCGCACTTGCGCACGTAGTCGCGGGTGCCGAGCACGAGCGCGTCCCAGATCTCGGCCTCGGCCGCAATTTCGCCAATCGGCGCGATCGGCTGCTGATGATCCAGATCGACGATGACGACATCACTGGCGAAGGCGCGGCCGCGCGCGACGATTTCGCCGGTGGCGGAGAACGCGCAGCTGTTCCCGTCGAACACGAGGTCGTCGTTGCCGCCGACCTGGTTGACGTAGAGCACGGGCGTGTGATGCTTCGCGGCCAGCGATCCGAGCATGCGTTCGCGCAACCGGTACTTGCCGGCGACAAACGGCGACGCGGAGAGGTTCACGATCGCCTGCGCGCCGTCCTTCGCGAGCGCCTCGATCGGATCGAAGTGATAGCGCCGCCGCTTCCAGAAGTCGCGATCGTTCCAGACGTCTTCGCAGATGCTGATGCCCAGCCGGCGGTTGCAGAACTCGAGGATCTCGGCGCCGCGGTACGGCTCGAAGTAGCGATCCTCGTCGAAGACGTCGTACGTCGGGAGAAGCGACTTGCGGAACCGCTGACCGGGCACGCCCTGTTGCAGCAGGACGGCCGTGTTGAAAAGCGGCCGGCCTTCGTCCGCCGGATTCGGTTCGGGCAGCCCGACGAGCACAGCAGGTCCGTCCGCAATCGCTCTGGCGAGCGCGGCGACGGCGTCCCAGCACCGGCTGACGAAGCCTTCGCTGAGGAGCAGATCGCGCGGCAGATAGCCGGCGAGCGCGAGCTCCGGCGTCACCGCGAGGTCGGCGCCCGCGTGCTTCGCGACGACTGCCGCATCGGCGATCAACCGCGCGTTCCCGGCCAGATCTCCGACCGTGGGGTCGATCTGTAGAAGCGCGATCTTCATTGGTTGATACTATTAAATCATCCGTGACACGCCTCGTCATAGTTGCGCCCAACTGGCTTGGTGACGCCGTGATGGCGCTGCCGGCGATTGCCGACGTGCGCAACGCTCGTCGCCACGACGTCGTCGCCGTCGCCGCGCGCGCGTCCGTGGCGCCGCTGTTCTCTTTGCTGCGCGCTCAGGGCGCGATCGACGACGTGGTCACGCTGCCGCCACGCGGCGCCTGGCCGCTGTCGGGATACGATGCGGCGGTCCTGCTGCCGAATTCGTTTCATTCGGCGCTCGCCGTCGCGCGCGCCGGCGTCCGCGCACGCGGGGGGTATCGCACGGACTGGCGCGGCCCGCTGCTCACGCGGGCCGTCAACCCGTTGCCGGCGGGCGTGCCCCAGATCGAGTGCTACCAGCGCCTTGTGGCGGCGCTCGGCTGCCCGAACGGCGCATCGGCGCCGCGGATCGAGATCGCGCCGGAGCTCCGCGCACGCGGCGCGGCACTGCTGCGGCGCGCGGGCTGGGACGGACACGCGCCGCTCGCGGCGATTGCGCCCGGCGCGGCGTACGGATCCGCGAAGCGCTGGCCCGCCGCGGCCTTCGCGGATCTGGTCGACGGCCTTGTCGAGGACGGCGTCGCGACCGTCATGGTCGGCGCGGCCGCCGATCGTGTCACGGCGGCGGAGGTGACGCGCGGACGCCGCGCGTGCGGCGTGTTCGTGGACCTCGTCGGGCAGACCGACATTCCTGCGCTTGCCGGCGTGCTCGCCAACTGCCGCGCGATCGTCGCGAACGATTCGGGCGCCCTACACCTCGCCGCCGCCGTCGGTGTTCCCACCGTCGCGCTGTTCGGCCCGACCGACGAGCGGCTGACCGCGCCGCGGCAAGTCCCGAGGCTCGACGCTCCGACCTCCGTTGTCCTGACGCACGACACGTGGTGCCGTCCGTGCGCGCTGCGCGAGTGTCCGCTCGATCACAGGTGCATGCGTGGCATCGGCGTGGATCGCGTGCGATCGGCCGCGCGGAAGGCGCTGTGAGCCGGACGTTCGAGCGCGCGGTGTTCCTCGACCGCGACGGCACGATCATCGAGGAAGTCGGGTATCTCGACCGCCCCGAGCGCATCGAGTTCTTTCCGTGGACGATCGACGCGATTCGCGTCCTCAACCGCGCCGGCCTGGCGGTCGTGCTCGTCAGCAACCAATCCGGCGTGGCGCGGGGCTTCTTCACGGAAGCCGTCGTCGATCAGGTGCACCAGCGGATGGCCGACATGCTCGCGGCGGGCGGTGCGCACATCGACGCGTATTACTATTGTCCGCACCATCCGGACGGACGCGTGCCCGCGCTGTCGATGGTGTGCAGTTGCCGCAAACCCGCGCGCGGCCTGGTCGATCGCGCCGTCACCGAGTTCGGCGTCGATCCGGCACGATCATTCGTCGTCGGTGATCGGTGGCTGGACGTCGGGCTCGCACGGACGGTCGGCGCGCGAGGCGTGCTCGTGCGGACCGGCTACGGCGACAGCGAGGAGCGCAAGCCGCAGACAGATCTGGCGGCCGACGCGATCGTTGACAATCTGATCGCCGCGTCGAGCTGGATACTCAACAGATGCTGATTGCCCGATCCGTTCACCCGTTGCCGGGCGAGGCCGAGCGCAAGGAACGCCTGCTGGGCCTGATCGACGGCTTCAGCAGCCGGCGGCTGCTCGTCATCGGCGACCTGATTGCCGACGAGTTCATCTACGGCGAGGTCGCGCGCGTCTCGCGCGAGGCGCCCGTGCTCATCCTCAAATACGACACGACGGAGATCGTGCCGGGCGGCGCGGGCAACGCCGCCAACAACGTCGCGGCGCTCGGCGGCCGCGTGCGCCTCGCGGGTGTCGTCGGCAGCGATGCCGAGAGCCGACGTCTCATGGCGAGCTTCCATCGCTCGGTTGACCGCTCGTTCGTCACGCGCGATCGCGCGTATCGGACGCCCGTGAAAACGCGGATTCTCGCGGGCGGCGTGCACGCGGCGCGCCAGCAGGTGGTCCGCATCGATCGCGAGAGCGGATGGCCGGTGAGCGGCGCGCTCGCCGATGCACTGCTGAAGCAGGTGCCCGCGCTCGTCGATGCGTGCGACGGCGTGCTGCTGTCCGACTACGGATCCGGCCTCGTGACGCCGACGCTCGCCGACGCCGTTCGCCGCGCCGTCTCGCAGCGGACGCGGCGCCGGCCGATTCCGGTCCTCGTCGATTCGCGGTACCGGCTGCTCGAGTTTCGCGGCCTCACGGCGTGCACGCCGAACGAAGCGGAAGTCGAGCAGGTGCTCGGCCTCCGCATCAGCGACAGCGACGCCGCCGCCGAGGCGGCGTCCCTCGAGCGCGCCGGACGCCTCCTGCTGCGGAAGACGCGCATGGCCGGCGTCCTCGTCACGCGCGGCAGCCGCGGCATGGCGGTGTTCGAGCCGAAGCAGCCGACCGTTCACATTCCGATCTTCGGATCCGGCGAGGTCGCCGACGTCACGGGTGCGGGCGACACGGTAATCGCGACGCTCGGCCTGGCGCTCGCGGCCGGCGCCTCGCTCTACGAGGCCGCGCGGCTGTCCAACTACGCGGGCGGTCTCGTGGTGAAGAAGCGCGGCACCGCGACGGTGTCGGCCGCCGAGCTCGGCGACGCGGTCACGAGCGACCACGACACGAGCCTCGAGAACTGGTCGCAGGAAGGTCCCCCCCAGGGACGCCGCAGTTGATCGTTCCTGAAGCAGAACTCGTCGCCAAGATCACGCGCGACCGCGCGGCCGGCAAACGCGTCGGCGTCGCGACGCTGGCCTTCGATCTGCTGCGGGTCGAAGACGTCCGCCGCCTGCAGGCGGCCGACACCGTCCGCGGTGTCAACTACGTGAACGCCTGCGCGGAACACGATGTCCCCCGGCTCGTCGCGCTGCTGATGCCGGACGTGCGCGCGTGAACCGCATTCTCATCGTCAAGCTGGGCGCGCTCGGCGATGTCGTCCACGCGATTCCGGTGGCGGCGGCGCTGCGGCGCGCCCGTCCGTCCGCGCGGATCGACTGGCTGGTCAGCCCGAAGCATCGGGAGATTCTCGACCTCGTACCCGTCATCGACCGCCGCCTGGTCGTGAAGGACACGCGGATGATTGCCGCGATCCGCGAGCTGCGGCATAGTCAGTACGACGTCACGATCGATCTGCAGGGCCTCGTCAAGTCGGCCGCGCTGGCGCGCGCGTCGGGCGCGGCGCGCGTCGTCGGCTTCACGGCCCGTTATGCGCGGGAGCGGCTCGCCAGCGTGTTCTACACCGAGAAGTACGATCCGGGCGGCGGCGGGATGTACCACGCCGACGAGCGCCACGTGATCTACACGAACCTCGGCATCCTGCGCATGCTCGGCGTCGAACCCGGTGCGCCGGAGTTTCCGATCGACCGCGTGGACTCGCCGGTCGCCGCCGGCGTCGCCGCGAAGACGGGCGGCCGCTACGCGATTCTGAATCCGGGCGCCGCGTGGCCGAACAAGCGATGGAGTCCGTCCCGGTTCGCCGCGATCGCCGCGGAGCTGCGCAGCCGCCGCGCGCTGCCGACAGTCGTCGTGTGGGGACCGGGCGAGGAGCCGCTCGCGCGGGCGGTTGTCGATGCGTCCTCGGGCGCGGCGCTGCTCGCGCCAGCGACGACGATCGTGGATCTCGTGGCGCTGGCTCGCGGCGCGTCGCTCTATGTCGCCGGCGACACGGGCCCGGCGCACATCGCCGCCGCGGTCGGGACGCCGATCGTCGGCATTTACGGGCCGACGCGGCCGTCGCGCAACGGCCCGTGGGCGTCCGCGGACGTCGTCGTCTCGCGCGCGGACGTCTGCCGATGTCATCACCTGCGTCAGTGCCGCATGGCGACGATGTGTCTCGACGACATTCAGGTGGACGAGGTGTTCGCTGCCGTCGAACGCCGGCTGGCTGGAGCGGCGCATGACTGAGCACGCGGGGATTGGTTCGCACCTCGTGCACGTGATCGCGCGCATGCGCGTGGGCCTCGGGTTCCTCTGCGGCATCGCCGTCTTCGTGCTTGCTGCGCCGACGAAGACGACGATGATGCTCGGGCTGCCGGTCGCCGTGGCCGGCGAAGCGATGCGCATCTGGGCGGCCGGGCACTTGAACAAGTCGCGCGAGGTGACGCGCTCGGGGCCGTATCGTCTGGTCGCGCATCCGCTGTACCTCGGCTCGTCGCTGATCGGCGCGGGGCTCGCCATCGGCTCCGGCAGCGTCGCCGTGGTCGTCATCGTCGCGGCGTATCTGGCGATCACGCTGACGGCCGCGATCAGGAGCGAAGAAGCGTTTCTGCGTCGTGTGTTCGGCGACGAGTACGACGAATACAAGTTCCGCCGTCACGTCGATACGGAGCGCCGCTTCAGCCTGGCGCGCGCGCTCGCCAATCGCGAGTACCGCGCCGTCGTCGGCGTCCTGCTGGCCGTCTTGTTGCTCGTGTTTAAGGCGACGTATAATGGGCTGTTCTAGGGCACAGCCGGAACGCTGTTGTCAGCCGGGCGGTTAGCTCAGTGGTAGAGCACCGGCTTTACACGCCGGCTGTCGCAGGTTCGAAACCTGCACCGCCCACCACAGGATCTTTGAAATTGCAGGAAAGCAGAATTGCAGAAGGGCAGAATTGAAATTGAAATCATTCAATTCTGCGATTCTGCCCTCCTGCAATAGTCAATCGCAGGTTAGGGGTCGTAGTTCAGTTGGTTAGAACGCTGCCCTGTCACGGCAGAGGCCGCGGGTTCGAGTCCCGTCGACCCCGCCAACATCTCCTTCAGTAAGCACACAACGCACGGCATCGGGTGGTGACAGCCCGATGCTATACGCCAAACGTTTGTTACCGGACTCGTCTAAGCTGTGGTCGTGCGACGGCTGACCTGGCGCGCGGCGGCGGTACTGGCTGTGCTCTGCGCCCTCGCGGTGCACGCGCAGACGCCGAAGCGCACGGCAATCGTCATCGTCGTCGACGGGCTCCGTCCCGACTACGTCACGCCGGACGTAATGCCGCGCCTCTACGCACTCGGGCGGCGCGGCATCGTCTTCACCGCCCACCACTCGGTGTTTCCGACGGTCACGCGCGTGAACGCGTCGTCGATCGTGACCGGCGCGTATCCCGAAACGCACGGCCTGCTCGGCAACACGATCTACATTCCGTCGGTCGATGCGGCGCGCGGACTCGACACCGGCGAACGCGACAACCTCGAGGCGGTGCAGCGCGCCGAAGGGCATCTGCTCACCGCGCCGACGCTCGGCGAGATCCTGCACGGCGCGGGGCGCGCGTTGTACGGCATCAGCTCGGGATCGACGGGATCGGCATTCCTGCTGAACCACACCGTCTCGGGCGGCGCGATCATCCACACCGATTACACGCGGCCGGCGGAGCTGGGCGCGAGAGTGCGGGCCGTGCTCGGTCCGCCGCCGGCGCATGCGACGCCCAATGACGCGCAGAATCAGCGCGCGATCGACGCGTATCTCAAGCTCGCCGTGGACACCGCGCGGGCGGATGTGACGCTGCTGTGGCTGAACGATCCTGATGGCACCGCGCACGCAAAAGGAATCGGGGCGCCGCTGACGCGGACGTCGCTGACGCTCGTGGACGGCGGCATCGGTCGTCTCGAGGACGGACTTCGATCGCGAGGTCTCATCGACGCGACGGACATCATCGTCACGTCCGATCACGGGTTCTCGACCGAGACGGGCGAGCTCAATCTGCCCGCGCTCGTCGCGCCCTTCGCGAAGTCGCTCCCTGACGGCTCGAAGGACATCGTGATCGCCGAGGGCGCGATTTATCTCCGCCGGCCCGATCCGCCACGCGTCGCCGCCATCGTCGCCGCGCTGCAGCGGCGGCCTGAGGTCGGCGCCATCTTCACGCGTCCGGCATCGTCGGCCGGACCCAATGGCGTGGTCCCGGGGACGCTGTCGTTCGACGTCGCACGCTGGAATCATCCGCGCTCCGGCGAGATCCTCGTGTCCGCGAACTGGACCAACCGCGCGAATGCGGCCGGCTTCAAGGGCACGACGACGCAGGGCGGGGTGGCGGGCCATGGCACGTCGAGTCCGTGGGACATCCACAACACGCTCATGGCGGCAGGCCCCGACTTCCGCGAGCACGCGACGAGCGGCGTGCCGACCGCGAACGTCGATATCGCGCCGACCGTGCTGCACCTGCTCGGCATCGCGCCTCCGCCGAGCATGACCGGCCGCGTGCTCGAGGAAGGGCTGCGAGGAGGCACCGCGCCGCCAGCAACAGCGGCGCGCATCGACACGGTGTCCACGCCAGACGGCCGGTATACACTCCGCGCGCACATCTCCGTCGTCGGCGCCTACACGTATCTCGACTACACGGACGTCGTCCGGCACTGACCTCAGCGGATGGCGAGGGCGATCGCCATGACGATCGCCATCACGGCGACGGTCGCGCCGGCGAGCCGGCCGAACGGCTTCACGCCGAGCACCACGGCAACCGCGCTTTTCAGGACGCAGTTCACGAGGACGCCGATCGCGATCGCCTGCGCGGCGATCTGAGGTGTGATGCCCGGGCTCTTCGCCATTGAGATCGTCAGTGCATCGACGTCGGTCAGGCCGAGGACCGCGCCGGTCGCGAGCACTCCGCCCGATCCGAACCGCCGATTCACCCAGGCCACCACGAACAGCACGATCTGAAACGTCACCGCCATCTGAAGCGCCGGCAGCAGCTGCAGTGGATTGCTGACCGGCGCCGGGACGGCTTCGGCGGGGCGCGCACGCCATCGCCACAGCAGCATCCCGATGCCGATTGCGAGCGGCGGGACGACGTACGGAAGCAGCGCGACGGCGACGTCCACGTTCAGCACCGCCAGCGCCAGCAGGACGCGTAGAAAGAGCATCGTCGATGCGCCCACCGCCCCGACGGCGAGCGCGCGCGCAAACACGGGCTCGGATCGACTCTGCCGCGCGAACGTGAACGTGGCATTCGTTGACGAGACCATGCCGGCCAGCAACCCCGCCACCTGATAGCCGCGATCGGGACCGAGGATCCGCCGCGCGAGATAGCCCGTGAAACTGAAGCCGCTGAACAGCAGCACGAGGAGCCACAGTTCGCGCGGCTTCGCGCCGCCGAGGCGGTCGATCGGACCTTCCGGCAGCAGCGGCAGAATCACCACGGCCATGACGCCAAAGAGCGCCGCTGCGCGCAGCTCTTCGTTGTTGATCCGCTGGACGAGCGCGTGCAGCTCGGTCTTCTCGACGAGCAGCAGCGTGCTGACGGCGACGATGCCGCTGGCGAGCGCGATCCAGCCGAGGCCGGCGACGAAGCCGGCGCCGATGACGACGAGCCCGGCCGCCTCCGTCGTCGCATCGACGCCGTGGCGGCTCGCGGCGACGTAGCCGGCGAGCACGAGTGCCGAGGCCCCCGCGACGAGCACGATCGCGACGGCAGCGAACTGCAGCGTCGCGAGCCAGCCGGCAATGCCGGCGAGGCCGCCGAGCAGCGTGAACGTCCGCACGCCGCCGAACCGCGCCTGCCGTCCGCTCGCATGGCCCGACCATTGCCGTTCGGTGCCGACGGCGGCGCCGCCGATGGCGGCGATGGCGATGCCGAGCGCGGACGGGAAGGGCGCCACGGTCATTGAATCCGGAAATCGAGCATCACCGTAACGAGGACATCGACCGGCGTGCCGGCCAGGCGGCCCGGTTCGAATCGCCATTCACGCGCCGCCGCCACGGCGGCGTCGTCGAGCCCTCCGGGATCCAGCGAGCGGAGGACGACGATCGTCCCGGGGCGTCCGTCGCTCTTCACGACCACCTGCAGCACGACGGTGCCCTGAATCTTCTGCGCGAGCGCGTCGTCGGTGTACTTCGGCTTGACCTGCGTGATGAGGCGCGGCGGCGTGACGTTGCCGCCGGGCCGATAGACGCCGCCTCCGATGCCGCCGCCGGCTCCCGGCCCGACGCCGGGCCCGATGCCGGATCCGATGCCCGTGCCCGCGCCGTCGCCGACGCCGCCGCCCGATCCGGGACCGAGCGACGTTCCGAACGAGACGCCGCCTTCAGGCAGTCCGAGGACGTCGCGTGTGCCCGACGCGAGCGGGCGCGCGTCGAGCAGCACGCCGGGTAATGGTGCGGACGTGATGCCCTCGTGTGGCGCGACGAGCGACGGCTTCGCGATTCGCAGCGTGATCGCGTCGTGGCCGACGCCTTCGGCGTGACGGATCGGACCGATCTGCCGATTGCCGCCACCGCCGCCGCCGCCCGACGGACGCGGATCGCGGGCGACGAAGACGAAGCGGGCGATCCGCTCTGGCGCCGTCGCAGGTTGCGGAGGATGAGGCGCCGCCGGAGGCGCGAGCGCGGAGTGCGCGATGAGCGCGAGCACGCCCGCCGCCGCTGCAACGTGCAGCACTGCCGACGCGCACCACTGCACAACGAGGCTCACGCCGCCGCGGGCCGGCAGCTGTGGAGTTGCGCGAACCAGTCCCTCCAGATGCTGCACGTCGTGTGCAGTCGCAAATGGAGTGCCGCTTGCAGTCTCGCGGTTCGAACGCGAAGACAGAGGAGAACTGGCGGAATTCCAGCGGATTCGGCATGACGAAAAACCGGCATCGGGGAATATTCCTTGCGGCCGTGGCGGTGGCCGGAATTTTCTCTGGCTCGATGCAGGCGCAGCCGCCCAAGGCGCCCGACGTCGAACCCGTGCTGACGCATCTGGACGATTTGTATCGCGCGAAGAGCAGCATCGCGCGCATCGAGATGATCGTGACGAGCGCGCGCTCGGTCCGGACCATGCGCCTGAAGGCATGGACGCGCGGCGAAGACGAGGCGCTCATCGTGGTCGAGGCGCCCGCGAGGGAGGCCGGCACGTCCACGCTGCGCGTCGGGCCGAACCTGTGGAACTACCTGCCGCGCATCGCGCGCACCATCCGCGTCCCGCCGTCGATGATGCTCGGCTCGTGGATGGGCACCGACTTCACGAACGACGACCTCGTGAAGGAGTCGTCGCTCCACAAGGACTTCAACTCGCGCATCGAGCGCCGTTCCGAGTCGCCGCCGGGATGGTGGCTCGAGCTGGCGGTCAAGCCGGGCATCGTCGGACGCTGGGCGCGCATCGAGATCCTCGTGTCGGACGAGGGGTGGCTGCCGCTCGAGGAGCGGCACTTCGATCGCAAGGGGCGGCTCGCGCGAACGATGGCGTTCGACGAGATCCGGATGCTCGGCGGCCGCCGCGTGCCCGCCCATCTCGTGCTCACGCCGACCGACGTCCAGGGCCAGCGCACCGAGATGCGGTATCTCGAACTCGAGTTCAACGCGAACGTGCCTGACGACACGTTCAGCCTGTCGCGGCTGGAGCGCGCGAGGTAGCGATGCGGCTGTCCCTGCCGACGACGTGGCGCATCGCGTGGCGGAACCTCTGGCGTAATCCCCGCCGCACCGGGCTCGCGCTCGCGGCTATCGGGCTGTCCGTAGCGCTCGTGCTGCTGTACGACGGCGTCCTGCGCTGGGAGGCCGGCTGGATGATCGACACGATCACCGGTCCGATGCTCGGGCACGTGCAGGCGCACGCGCCGGGATGGCGGCGCACGCGCGAGATGGACAAGACGATGCGGCATCTGACGGCGACGCTCGCTGCGCTGCGCGCCGATCCGGCCGTGGCGGGCGTCGATGCGCGTGTGTACGCGCCCGCGCTGGCCGCGCTCGGCGAGGAGGGATTCGCGGTCGTCGTCATGGGTGTGGACTTCACCGAAGCCACGCGCCCGTCGCGGCTGCTTCCGGGCGCCGCGGCTCCGCCGGAGGGGCAGGTGCTCATGGGCGGTCTGCTGGCGGCGCAGATGGGCGTGAAGCCGGGCGATCGCATCGCGATCGTCGGACAGGCGGTGGACGGATCGCTCGCCAACGATCTCTTCACCGTCGCGGGGTTCGTGACGACGCAAGTTGACCTGGTCAACCGCCAGGCCGTCGTCATGCCGCTTCGTGAGGCGCAGGATCTGTTCGCGATGGCCGACGAAGCGCACGAGCTCGTCATCTACGGTCGCGATGTCGAGGCCGCGCAGGCGCTCGCCGCGCACCTGCGCCCGCTGCCCGTGCTGGCCGGCGACGAGGTACTCGACTGGCAGTCCGCCGAGCCGGGGATGCTGGAGCTCGTACAGCTGGTCGAGGTGATGTGGGTGTTCGTGCTCGTCCTCGTGTTCGCGGCGGCGGCCGCGGGCGTCGCGAACACGGCGCTGATGTCTACGTTCGAGCGCACCCACGAGTTCGGCATGCTGCTCGCCCTCGGCACCTCGCCGTCGCGCATCGTCGCGATGGTCGTGCTCGAGTCGCTCGCGCTCGGCGCGACGGGCGCCGCGATCGGCACGGCGATCGGCGCGGCGCTCGTCGCGTGGGGCCATCACACCGGCGTCGATTTCGCCGCGATCACGGGCGGCGGGCCGACCAGCCTGTCCGCGTTCGGCATGAACTTCTCCCTGATCATCCGGCCGTGGCTCGCCGTCATCGACGTCGTGCGCGCCGACGCCGCCGTCGTGATCACCGCGCTCGCCGCGTCGGCGTGGCCGGCGATGCGAGCGGCCCGGCTGCAGCCGGCCCGGGCGTTGAGGGAATAGCGATGGCCTGGGTGAGCGCCAAGTACGCGTCGCGCAGCGTCGGACGAAACATCCGCCGCACGATTCTC
>CAZOIK010000491.1:0-3682 GCA_964579765.1 uncultured Bifidobacteriaceae bacterium | reverse complement strand
ACCGTCCGGCGCGACATCGCTTTCCTGGTGACGATCATGGGGTGTGCTCCCTTTCGTGCGCGGCCACCAGCGCGGGCGCGCTCGTGCTCATGCGAAACGGCGTGCTGCGCACGATGCCCAGCACGACGGCCGACCACCGATAATCATGCGCGGCGGCGCCGCGGACGATCGCGCGCACGGCCGCCTGATCGGCCGGCTCGGTGCCGCGTCCGAGCGCGTACGACAGCAGCCGATCGGTGAACGTGCGGGCGAAGTCCTCCTTGCGGCTGAGGAGCAGCGCGCGCAGCCCGCCGACGCCGTCGAAGCGGCTGCCGTCGGGCAGCGACGCCGACGCGTCCACGGCCACGCCGTCGCTCGTCGCGCGCCACTTGCCGAGCGCGTCGAAGTGCTCGAGCGAAAAGCCGAGCGGATCCATCCGCACGTGGCAGAGGGCGCACGCCGGGTTCTTCCGGTGCGCCTCGAGGCGCTCGCGCACCGAGTGGCGTTCGCCGTCGGCGCCGTTCTCCTTGAGCGGCGGCACGTCGGGCGGCGGCGGCGGAGGCGGCGCGCCCATCAGCGTCTCGAGCAGCCAGCGTCCGCGCAGGACGGGCGACGTCCGGTTCGGATACGACGTCGCCGTGAGGATGCTCGCCTGCCCGAGCAGCCCGCCGCGGATGCCGTCGGCGAACGTGACCTTGCGGAAGCGGCTGCCGTAGACGTCGGGAATCCCGTAGTGCCGCGCGAGCCGCTCGTTGAGGTACGAATAATTCGCGCCGATCAGATCGACGACGCTGCGATCGTCGCGCAGCTGGCTGGCGACGAACAGGCGCGTCTCCTCCTGCATGGCGTCGCGCAGGTTCTCGTCGAACTCCGGATAGGCGTCGGCGTCGGGGACGACGCCCGCGAGCCGGCCGAGCTGCAGCCATTGCATGGCGAAGTCGTCCACGAGCGCCTGCGATCGCGCGTCGCGCAGCATCCGCGTCACCTGCTGCTCGAGCACGGCAGGGTTCGACAGCGTGCCGCGCTCGGCCAGCGTCAGCAGCTCGTCGTCTGGAATGCTGCTCCAGAGGAAGAACGACAGCCGCGACGCGAGGTCGAGGGGCGCGAGCGCGAACGGCGTGTCGGGCGCGATCGACGGCGCGGCGTGTTCGACGCGGAAGAGGAACGCCGGCGCCGAGAGGATGCGGCGCAGTCCGCGCTCGATCCCGAGGTCGAAGTCGCCGTCGGCGCGGCCCGCGCTGTAGAACTGCATCAGCGTCCCGACCTCCGACGCGGTCACCGGGCGGCGGTACGCGCGCCGCGCGAGCGTCGAGAGGATGCGCCGGGCGCACGGCGCCTCGGCCGCACGCGTGGCCGGCTGACACAGAAAAATTCTGCGGCGGCTCGGCGTGTCGTGCGCGGCCGACGCCTGGTACGGGCCGCCAATGAGCACGCTGTCCACCGCCGGCTCGCCGAAATAGAGCTCGTTGGTCGTCCGCGCGAACCCGCGCTGCGGCGGCTGCTCCACGCCCTCCGGCTCGATGTGCTGGCGCAGGAACGAGACGCTCACCTCGCGCGTCCCCGCCTTCACCGGCACGCGCACGTCGAGGCCCGCGTCGGCCGTGTGCATGTAGACTTCCCACGCCGGATCGCCCTGCGTGTTTCCGGCGAAACTTTCGGGCGCGGTCGTTCCGTGTCCCTCGCCGCCGATCGTGAACCGTTTCAGCAGCGCGCCGTCGAGCCGCAGGTCGATCGTGTGCGGCTCGCCCATCCCGATGAGATAGAGATAGAGCTGCCGCTTCAGCACGACCTTGATCGTGTACGTGCCGTCCACCGGGAAGTGGTAGCGGACCGCCGTCCCGCCGCGCGATCCGAACGGCTGCGCGTCGCTCGCGCGATCGTCCTGCGCCATCGCCGTCGGGATCTTGAACGTGTCCACGACCGGCCCGAGCGATCGATCGCCGACGGCGAGCCGCGCGACGGTGGACGCGGCCGACAGATAGCTCTCGATGAGCGCCGGCGACGCGGTCAGCACGCTCGCGACGTTGTCGAAGCCGTTGCCGTACGGCTCGTCGGCGACGAGCGGGCGCACGTCCACGTCGAGCGCGAGCAGATCGCGGATCGCGTTGGCGTATTCGGTGCGGTTCAACCGGTGGACCGGCACCCGGCCGGGACGCGGCGCCGCCTCGGCCGCGGCGTCGAGCGAGGTCTCGAGCGATCCGATCACGCCGCGGTAGGTCGGCTCGTCGGGCCGGCGCGCACCGGCCGGCGGCATCTCGCGCGTCCGGAGCTTGCGCACCACCCGTTCCCAGATGTCCGGCGCGTCCCCGATCCGCGCCGTGTCGATGCCCTCGAGCACGAGGTTGCCCCGGCGCAGCCGGGCGTTGTGGCAGCCGACGCAGTAGGTGTCGAGGACGGGACGGGGATCGGCCGGACGTGGCGCCTGCGCCCGGAGCGTCGCTGTCGCCAGCGGGAAGACGAGAGCCCAGACTGCGGCCCGGCGCACGGGGTCAGTCTGAACGAAACGGGGCGGGCGATCCAGAGGTTCCGGAGGTTCCGGAGGTTCCAAGGGTTCCGGGGGGTTCCCGGGGGATTCCACCGGTTCAGGAACCGTTGGAACCCTGGAACCTCTGGAACCTATTCCTGTTCTTCGATTCGTTTTTTCGCGACCGGGCCGAAGATCCAGGCGATGGCGATGCTGATGATGTAGAGGCCGATCATCGGCAGCGCGAGAATCGTCTGGTTGTAGGGGTCGCCGCTCGGCGTGACCACGGCGGCGACGATGAAGATCACGAGGATCGCGTACTTGAACTGGGCCGCCAGGAAGCGCGCGGTGACGAGGCCCATCTTGGCGAGGAAGAACACCAGCGTGGGCATCTGGAACACGACGCCCATCACCAGCAGCATCCGGATGTACATGTCCAGCACGTCGTCCAGGCGCGGGAGGAACTGGAGCGTGGACGAGTTGAACTGGGCGAAGAAGACCATCAGCATCTTGAAGGCGACGTAGTGGTTGAACGCCGCGCCGCCGACGAACCCGACGGTCGTCATCAGGATGAACCAGAACGCGAACTTCTTCTCTTTGAGGTAGAGCGCCGGCGCGATGAGCTGCCAGACCTGGTACATGATCCACGGCGACGCGATCACGACGCCGGCGATCATCGCGATCGTGATCCACACCGAGAACGCCTCGCCCGGCACCGTGTAGATCAGCTTGCTGCCCGGCGGCAGGATCTGCCGGATCGGCCGGACGACGAAGTCGACGATCGGGTTGATCCACGCGAACGCGACGACGATGCCCACGCCGACGCCAATCGCGGATCGAATGACGCGCTTGCGGAATTCGTCGAGCTGTTCGAGGACCGAGAGCTTGAAGCGGGACGAGCGGTCGGGGTTGTCTGCCCCGAACCGGCCTACCGTTAACGGCAATCCATTCTCCGGCGTCTATTGTAGTGCGGACGCTCTGTCTGCAGCGGGCAGGCCTGCACTACAGATGGCTGCCCGCCAGCGCGTGGATGCCGGCCAGCGAGAACACGGTGATGTGCTCGGCCAGCGCCGCGACGTCGTCGGTGCGGAGCTGCAGTTTCGCGCGCAGCCGCGACGCGATCGGGTTGGGCACGAACAGCATCCACTGCGCGTGGATGCTCGCCACGCAGGGCGGCACCCTGGGATCGTCGGCCTCGCACGCGAGGATGCCCGCCACCATCGACGTCAGGTCGTCCAC
>CAZOIK010000490.1:0-14433 GCA_964579765.1 uncultured Bifidobacteriaceae bacterium | reverse complement strand
CATCGCCGACTCGGTGAGGTCGCGGCTGAACTCGGCCAGCAGCGGCGTCTCCTTGACGCGCGTCAGCGTCGTCTTCTCGTTGAGCAGCTGGACGATGTCCTCGCGGACGGTGTTGAGGCGCATCCCCTTTTCCATGAGGATGGAGGCCGCCACCGAGCGCTCCTCGCGCAGGATGCCGAGCAGGAGATGCTCCGTGCCGATGTAGTTGTGCAGCAGACGGTCCGCCTCTTCGGCGGCGAACTGCAGCACGCGCTTGGTCTCCGCGCTGAACGGGATCTCGACCGACGTCGACACCTTCTCGCGAAACACCGTCCGGCCTTCGATTTCCTTGCGGATGTTTTCGAGCGAGAGATGAGAGCGCGCGAAGATGCGGCTGGTGAGGCCCTTGCCTTCCCGAATCAAGCCAAGGAGCAGATGCTCGGTTTCAATGGAGATGCTGCCGAGCTGGCTGGCCTCATAGCGCGCGAAAAAAAGGACTCGTCGGGCTCGTTCGGTATACCTTTCGAACATCCAGCCTGCCTAGGTGAAAGCCGACAGTGTTGTGGTCACAAGAAAACTAGCCACATTATACGGCATCTTGCAGCCGTCCGGATTCGAGTCTGAGGACGCGATCGCAGGCGGCCGCCAGTCGCGGATTGTGCGTCGCGATGATCGACGTCAGTCCGTACGCCGCGTGCATCTCCCGCAAGAGCTCGTGGATCGAGTCGGCCGTCCGCTCGTCCAGATTGCCGGTCGGCTCGTCCGCGAGCAGCACCTCCGGACGCATCACGAGCGCGCGCGCCACGGCGACGCGCTGCTGTTCGCCGCCCGACAACATGCCGGGTTTATGTGTCAGACGCTCGCCGAGCCCGACGCGTCGCAGCAGTTCTTCGGCGCGCGGACGCGACTCGGCCGTCGGCAGGCGCGCGATGCGCATCGGCATCTCGGCGTTCTCGACGGCCGAGAACTCCGGCAGCAGATGATGGAACTGGAAGACGAAGCCCACGCGCCGGTTCCTGAACGCGACGCGGTCGGCATCCGGCATCCCCGTCAGGTCGGCGCCGCCAATCGCCACGCGGCCCGCGTCCGCGTGGTCCAGCCCGCCGAGCACGTGCAGCAGCGTGCTCTTGCCGACGCCCGACGCGCCGACGATCGCCACCATTTCGCCGGCCGTCACGTCGAGATCGAGATCCCGCAGCACCGTCAGCGTCGACTCGCCGACGTGGTAGCTCTTGACGATGCCCCGCGCGCTGACGAGACTCACGGGCGGTCGCCAACACGGAGAAACCACAAAGACACAAAGAACACGAAGACGCTACCTTTCGTGTCTTCGTGGTTTCTCATTACTCGTACCTCAGCGCCTGCGCGGGATCGAGACGCGCGGCCTGACGCGAGGGATAGATCGTCGCGACGAAGCAGATGAACACCGCGACGACCACCACCGTCGCGAAGTCGGCCGCAAGGACGATGAACGGCAGATACGAGACCTGGTACACGTCGGTCGGCACGCGGATGACCTGGTACTTGTTGCAAACGAACGAGACCACGAGGCCGAGCACCGCGCCGACCGCCGTGCCGATGGCCCCGATCAGCAGGCCCTGTAACATGAAGATCGACGTCACGCTCTTCGCGCCCGCGCCCATCGTCTTGAGGATGGCGATGTCGCGGTGCTTCTCCATCACGAGCAGAATCAGCGACGCGACGATGTTCAGCGCGGCGACCATGACAATGAGGCCGATGGCCATCGAGACGGCGAGCTTCTCGAGCGTGAGCGCCGAGAAGAGCGCCTTGTTCAACTGCCCCCAGTCCTGCGCCAGGAACAGCTCGCCCAGCTTCGCCTGAATCTCGCGCGCGATCTTCGGCGCGGCGTAGATGTCGTCCACGTGCACCTGGATGTAGTCGGGGCGCGGCCGATCGAAGATCCGTTCCGCGACGTCGAGCGCGATGAAGCCGTAGCTCGAGTCGAATTCGTACAGGCCGAGACTGAAGACGCCGACGACGCGCAGCCGGCGGACGGAGGGACTCATCCCGAACGGCGACAGCCGGCCTTCCGGCGTCGTGAGGCGGACCGAGTCGCCGAGCTTCACGCCGAGTGTCTCGGCGAGATCCTTGCCGAGCACGATGCCGTCGATGGCCGCCTCGTCGCCGGGCGCGGTCGTCGCCTGCGCAAGCGCCGCCAGGCTGCCCTGCTGCATCGTCCTCGCGATGTCGGTGATCCCCGGCTCGAGCGCCGGGTCGATGCCCTTGACGCTGATGAAGTCTTCGTAGTGCGCGCTGCTGATCAGCGCCTTGCCGAGAATCGCCGGCGCGACCGCCGTCACGTGCGGAATCGATCGCACAGCGGCGAGATCCTGCGGCACGTGCTCGATGCCGCCGGGCTTGGAGACGTAGATGTGCGGCTGACTGCCGAGGATGCGGTCGCGCAGCGTCTGCTGCAGCCCGGTCATCACGGCGAGCGCGATGATGACGGCCATCACGCCGACCGTGACACCGATCGTCGAGACGAGCGAGATGACGGAGATGAACGCCTGCTTCCGTTTGGCGAGCAGGTATCTCAGCGCGATCTGCAGCTCGAAGGGAAGGTCCATTTTCACACTGGCGGCGGGGCCCCACCCCCGCCGCGAACTGACGCTGGGCCGCTCGCTCCCGCTCGCGGCTGGCCGCAGGCGCTCGTCATGCTAGTCACGCTTCCTCAACAGCGGGAACAGAATCACGTCGCGGATCGACGGGCTGTTGGTCAGCAGCATCACCAGGCGATCGATGCCGACGCCCTCGCCGCCGGTCGGCGGCAGGCCGTACTCGAGCGCGTGGACGTAGTCCTCGTCCATCTCGTGCGCCTCGAGATCGCCCGTCGCGCGCTCCTGGAGCTGCGCCTCGAAACGGCGCCGCTGCTCCACCGGGTCGTTCAGCTCGCTGAACGCGTTGGCGACCTCCATGCCGTTGACGTACAGCTCGAAGCGCTCGACGGTGTCCGGATCGTCCGCCTTCTGCTTGGAGAGCGGCGAGACCTCCGTCGGGAAGTCGTACACGAACGTCGGCTGCACGAGCCGGTCTTCGCACAGGTGCTCGAAGATCGTCGTCGTGATCTTGCCGGCGCCGTCACCAGGCTTCACCTCGAGGTGGAGCGCGGCGGCGAGCGCCGCGGCGGCGGCGCGATCGCGCAGATCGGAGGCAGGAACGTCGCGGCCGAGCCTGGCAGATGCGGCCTCACGTGCGGCCTCACGCAGCGACAGCCGCGCGAACGGGGGCGCGAACGACAGCGTGCGATCGCCGTAGACGACCTGATCGCCGCCGGTCACCTGCCGCGCGACCGTCGAGAACATCTCTTCCGTCATCGTCATCAGCCGCTGGTAGTCGGCGTAGGCCTCGTAAAACTCCATCATCGTGAACTCGGGGTTGTGCTGCGTCGAGATCCCCTCGTTCCGGAAGTTGCGGTTGATCTCGAACACCCGCTCGACGCCGCCGACGCTGAGGCGCTTCAGGTACAGCTCCGGCGCGATGCGGAGGTAGAGCGGCATGTCGAGCGTGTTGTGATGCGTGGTGAACGGCCGCGCGAGCGCGCCGCCCGGGATCGGCTGCATCATCGGCGTCTCGACTTCGAGATAGCCGCGCTTCGTCATGAACTCCCTGAGTGCCGCGACGACCCGGCTCCGCGTCTCGAACACGCGCCGCGCCTCCGGGTTGACGATGAGATCGAGATACCGCTGGCGATAGCGAATCTCGACGTCGGTCAGGCCGTGCCACTTCTCGGGCAGCGGCACGAGGCACTTCACCAGGAAGTGGAGACGCGACGCCCAGATCGAGAACTCGTTCGTCTTCGTGCGGAACAGACGTCCCTCGACGCCGATCACGTCGCCGAAATCGAGCAGCTTGAAGACCTTGAAGTCGAGCTCGGGCACCGAGTCCTGCCGGACGTACACCTGAATCGTATGCAGGCCGTCGGACAGGACCAGGAAGTTGGCCTTGCCGAACGATCGCATGCCGAGAATGCGCCCGCCCGTCGTGGTCTGAATCCGCTCGGCCTCGAGCTCGTCGTGCGTGCGCCCGCCGTACTCGCCCACCAGCTGCGACACGCCGTGCGTGCGATCGAACCGCCGCGGGTAGATCTCGACGCCAAGCGCCGCGATCGCGTCCAGGTTTGCCCGCCGCTGTGCTAACTGCTCCTCGAGTGACGCCAAAGGCTCAAATCCTCAGATTCCCAAGTGCTTGCGGATTCCATCGAGCACGCCGTTGATGAACTTCACGGCGTCCTCCGTACTGAACGTCCGCGCAAGCTCGAGCGCCTCGTTGATCACGACCGGCGGCGGCGTGCCCGGCTCGCGCAGGAACTCGCAGACCGCCAGGCGCAGGATCAGCCGATCGATCACCGCCATCCGCTCGGGCCGCCAGTGCTCGGCGGCTTCGGCAATGCGCGCGTCGATCTCCTCGAGCCGCCGGACGGTGTCGGTCGCGAGCGCCGCGGCGAAGTCGCGGAGCGCAGGCGTCGGCGGCGTCGCGTCGGCCCACTGCAGATCGAAGAACGTGCCGATCGCGCCGTCGATCGATCCGCGGCCGACGTCCCATTGATAGAGGATCTGCAGCGCCGCTTCGCGCGCGCGGTGGCGCGGATCCTTCTTCACGGCCGAAGCTGCGCGATCACGGCGGCCATCTCGACGGCGGCCGCCGCAGCCTCCCATCCCTTGTTCGCCGGTCCGTCGCCCGCCCGCTCGATCGCCTCTTCCACGGAGTTCGTCGTCAGGACGCCGAAGGCCATCGGCACGCCGGTCGCCGCCGCGGCGGCCGTGATGCCGTGCGCCACCGCCGACGCGATGTACTCGAAGTGCGCCGTCGCGCCGCGGATGAGGCAGCCGAGACAGACAATCGCGTCGTACTGCCGTGTCGCCGCGGCCTGCTGGGCGGCCAGCGGGATCTCGAACGCCCCCGGCACCCTCACGAGCGTGACGGCGTCGGAGGCGACGCCGGCTTTCGCCAGCGCGGCCAGCGCGCCCGTCTGCAGCCGGTCGGTGACGAAGTCGTTGTACTTCGAGACGACGACCGCGACCCGCAGTCGCGCCGCGGCCGGCGTCGCTTCAATCGTTCGCATGGCCGGCTCAGCGCAGCGGAAACGGGTACATCAGCCAGGCGACGACGATGCCGACCAGCATGAAGCCGGCGAACATGACGCCGCCGAGCCGCGCCTGCTCGCGCGCCGTGTCCTTGGCGAGCACCGCGAAGACGAGCGAGACGAAGAACGCGAAGAGCGCCATCATCGCCAGATGACTGTGCATGCTACTTGCGTCCGAGCGCGACGTCGTACGCGTCGATGACGACGAGCAGGTTCATCAGACCGGCGACGATCAGAAAGGTGTTGCCGTACTCGTACGAGACGGCACG
The DNA here is from genome assembly GCA_964579765.1 of uncultured Bifidobacteriaceae bacterium. Lineage (GTDB taxonomy): Bacteria > Acidobacteriota > Vicinamibacteria > Vicinamibacterales > CAVVIG01 > DATNBT01. The sequence continues at coordinate 9,081 of CAZOIK010000490.1, read as the reverse complement.
GACGTCGCCGCGCCCGAACCCGAGCGGCGCCGCGAGGAAATAGGCGACGCCGATGCCGAAGTCGGCGACCGCTTCGAGCCCGACCAGCGGATCGGAGAAGTCGAACGGGAAGATCCGGCCGTGGAGCGCGAGGCCGATCGCGAACATCAGCAGCAGCGCGACGAGAAAAATCAGGCCCTTCGACCGCCGTCCGAGCCACAAGTGGCCGAGGCCCGGAATCGCCCACGACGCCAGGCACAGCAGCACCAGTCCGCCAGGCTGGGATCGTTCGGATCGTTCCGCCGTCGTTGCGCGCACCGGCGGCTAGTTTACCATCCCGATCGCCCACGCCACGGCGACGCCGAGCGGCACACCCGCGAGCGCGCGGATCCAGTTCGCCGGCATCGTTCCCGTCGTCCACTCGAAGACGAGCGTCGCGGCCGTCGGCGCGAACGCGGCGAGCAGCACGACACGCGGATCGACGCGCGTCCGATCACGTCGCGCCTCGAGCGCCGCGGCCGGCGTCGCGCGCCAGGCGATCGCGGCGACCGCCGCGCCGACGTAGATGCCCGTGCAGCGCGCGCAGACCGGCAGCGCGACGTGCCAGAGGTGGAACGACCGCGCCGGCAGCTGATGACATACGAAGTGCCCGATGCCGTAGACGGCCAGCGCGAAGCCGTAGACCGCGTCGCCCGCGGCGCGGCGGCTGGCGGCAAACGCGGCCAGCGGAATGGCCGCCACCCAGACAGTGGATACCCCCAGGAACGCGCGACGCAGGACCACGATCTGAGAGGATACAGGCCTTTAACATCGTTCTGACATCTAACGATGTTGACTTGCTGAACACTGTTCAGACTACAATGCCAAGCTTATGGGCATCAAGGAACGTCAGGAGCGGGACCGGGAAGCCGTGCGCCGGGCCATCCTCGATGCGGCCCGCGAGCTCTTCGTCAGCGAGGGCTACCGGAACGTGTCGATCCGCAAGATCGCCGAGAAAGTCGAGTACAGCCCCGCTGCGCTCTACGGCTACTTCCCCAGCAAGGACGACATCTTCTATGCGCTCGCGGAGGAGGGCTTTCATCTGCTCCACGCCCGCGATGAGGCGCCCGCGGTTGACGCCGAGATCGACAAGCTCGAGCCGCTCGAGCGGATTACGACCCTCTTCTGGCGCCTCTACCAGTTCAGCCGGGAGCAGCCGCAGTACTTCGAGCTGATGTTCGTGGACCGCTCGGTCCCGCGCATCAGCCAGGCGTACGAGCGCTTCGCGTTCGCGCGCGAAATGAAAGCGCGCCTGGTCGGGCGCATCCAGGCCTGCATCGACGCGGGCGCGCTTCCCGCGCATCTCGACGCCAACGTCGTCTTCCGGCTCTTGACGATGGGCCTGCTCGGTGTGGCGATGACGCGGCTGTCGGATCGCCTCGGCGCCGGCGAAAACGCCGACACGCTCGCCCGCGACGTCCTCGCCGTCATCCTTCGCGGCCTGCAGTCGGGCGCCGCGCTCGAATCCACGTTCGTCGATTGCCAGCCGGCTGAAGCGCCGGCGGCTGTGAAAGCGTCTTAGGAGCGTCCGCCACATGCGCCCACGCACTCGTCGTTTCCAACTCGCCGTCTCTCTCGCCCTCGGCACGCTGGCCGCCGCGGGCTGCAGCACCAGCGACGCCAAGGCCCGCGACCAGCAGGCCACGCCGCTCGCGATCGCCGTCTCGCCCGCCGCCGCCACGGAACAGCCCATCGCGCGGTTCATCCGCGTCACGGGCACGCTCACGGCCGAGGAACAGGCCGACGTCGCCGCCGAAACGGCCGGCCGCGTCGTCGAGACGCCCGTCGAGCGCGGCACGGCCGTCGCGCAGGGCGCCGAGCTCATCAAGCTGTCGCCGGTGGAAACCGAGGCGAGCCTGAAGGAAGCCGAAGCGAACGCGGCGCAGATCGAAGCGCGGCTGGCGCTCGCCTCGACCGGCGCGTACGACGTCAACAAGGTGCCCGAGGTGCTGAACGCGCGCGCCAACTACGAGCTCGCCCAGGCCGAGTTCGCGCGCATCGAGAAGCTGCTGGCCGAGCGCGTCGTCTCGCAGTCGGAGTACGACCAGCGCAAGACGCAGGTCGAAGCGTCGCGCCAGCAGTACGAATCGGCGAAGAACGCCGCCGAGCAGCAGTACCAGGCGCTGCAGGCGTCGCGCGCGCGCGTGACGCTCGCGCGCAAGGCGCTCGCCGACACGACCGTCCGCGCGCCCTTCGCCGGCCTCGTCGCGCAGCGCATGGTCTCGACCGGCGACTACGTGACGCGCGGCATGAAGGTGGCCGAGGTCGTCCGCATCACGCCGCTGCGCATCGAGCTGACCGTCCCCGAGCAGTTCGTCGCGAGCGTCGGCGTCGGGCAGCCGGTGATGTTCTCGGTGGACGCGTTCCCCGGCCGCATGTTCGAGGGCAAGGTCCGCTTTGTCTCGCCGGCGCTGCGCGCCGACCAGCGCGCGCTCACGGTGGAAGCCGTCGTGCCGAACGCGAACGCGGAGCTCAAGCCCGGCATGTTCGCCACGGCGCGCCTCGAGCGGAGCGGCAAGGAGATGGCGGTGCTCGTCCCGCAGTCCGCCGTCCGCCTCGTCTCGGGGACGGCGCGCGTGTTCGTCGTCACTGGCGATCACGTCGAAGAGCGCGTCGTCGCCACCGGGCAGACCCTGGATCCGCTCGTCGAGATCGTGAGCGGCCTCAAGAGCGGCGAGCGCGTCGCGACGGCCAACGTCGGCCAGCTCGTCGACGGCGTGAAGGTGAGGTAGGCCCATGCAATGGCTCGCTGAACTCTGCGTCAAGCGGCCGGTCTTCGCGACCGTCCTCGTCCTCTCGCTGACGGTCGTCGGCGTCTTCGCGTTCACGCGTCTCGGCGTCGATCGCTATCCGAAGATCGACCTGCCGACCATCCTCATCACGACGGTCGAGCCGGGCGCCGCGCCCGAGCAGATCGAGACCGAGGTGACCGACAAGATCGAGGAAGGGGTCAACACGATCAGCGGGATCGACGAGCTGCGCTCGTCCTCGTCCGAGGGCGTGTCGCAGGTCATCATCACCTTCCTGCTCGACAAGGACATCGACGTCGCCGCGCAGGAGGTGCGCGACAAGGTCAACGGCGTGCTGCCGCAGCTGCCCAAGACGATTCAGCAGCCGCGCGTCGATCGCATGGACCCCGACGCGGCGCCGGTGCTGAGCCTGGCGCTCACGGCGGACAAGCCGGTGCGCGACATCACCGAGTACGCGGACAAGGTGCTGCGCCGCCAGCTCGAGAGCCTCAACGGCGTCGGCCAGGTGCTCATCACCGGCGGGCGCCAGCGGCAGGTCAACATCCGGCTCGACGCCGATCGCCTGCGCGCCTACAACGTCACGGTCACGGACGTGGCGCGCGCGCTCAACACGCAGAACGCCGAGATCCCGGGCGGGCGCATCGACCAGGGCGCGCGCTCGATCACGCTGCGCACGCGCGGCCGCGTGCAGTCGGTCGCCGAGTTCGGCGACATCGTCGTCAAGGAGAGCCAGACGCACCCGGTGAAGATCTCCGACATCGCGGAGGTCGAAGACGGCATGGCCGACGCCGACACGGTGGCCAACGTGGACGGCGTCAGCACGGTGCTCCTGAACGTCCGCCGCCAGTCGGGCACCAACACGGTCGAAGTGGTCAACGGCGTGAAGGAGCAGCTGAAGGTCATCGACACGCTGCTTCCGGCCGGCTACAAGCTGCGCATCGTGCGCGACGGCGCCGAGTTCATCGAGGCGTCGATCCACGACGTCGAGGAACATCTCGTCGTGGGCTCGCTGCTCGCCGCGTTCGTGGTCTTCCTCTTCCTCGCCGACGCGCGCTCGACGATCATCTCCGCCATCGCCATCCCGACGTCGATCGTCGCGACGTTCGGCCTCATCTGGTACATGGGCTTCACGCTCAACATGATGACGATGCTCGCGCTCACGCTCTCGGTGGGCATCGTCATCGACGACGCGATCGTCGTGCTCGAGTACATCTACCGGTTCATCGAGGAAAAGCACGACAACCAGTTCCAGGCCGCGATCGACGGCACCAAGGAAATCGGCCTCGCCGTGCTCGCGACGACGCTCTCGCTCGTGGCGATCTTCGTGCCGGTCGGCTTCATGGGCGGCATCGTCGGCCGCTTCATGAAGAGCTTCGGGCTGACGATGGCGTTCGCGATCATGGTCTCGCTCCTCGTCAGCTTCACCCTGACGCCGATGCTGTCGGCGCGCTGGCTGAAGGTGAAGAAACAGAGCGCGGGCGGCCACTCGTCGAAGGACTCGAAAATCTTCCACGCCGTCGACCTCGTCTACACGCGCATGCTCGAGTGGTCGATGAACCACCGCGCCGTCATCGCGACGATCGCGGTCGGCGTGCTGCTGTCCACCTTCCCGCTGTTCAAGATCGTCGATAAGAACTTCCTGAACAACGACGACCAGTCGGAGTTCGAGATCAACCTGCGCGCGCCCGAGGGCACGAGCCTCGAGTCCACGGAAGTCATCACGAACCGCGTCGCGGCCGCGATCAGGGCGAAGGAGCCGGAGGTCGCATATACGCTCGTGCAGGTGGCCGGCGATCCCGCGGCCACCCGCAACCTCGGCAACATCTACGTCCGCCTGAAGCCGATCGAGCAGCGCCGCCGCGATCAGTTCACGGTGATGAGCGAGATCAGAAGCGACGTGCTGCCGCCGCTGGCCGCGAACCTGCGGACGTCGGTGCAGCCGATCGCGAACATCGGCGGCGGCGGGAGCCAGAACGCCGACATCCAGTTCATCATCAACGGCACCGACCTCGACAAGCTCGACGCCTACAGCAAGCAGCTCGTCGATCGTGTCAAGAAGCTGCCGGGCGTGGTGGACGTGGACACGTCGATGAACGCCGGCAAGCCCGAGATGTCGGTGCACGTGGACCGGCCGAAGGCCGCCGACATGGGCGTGCAGATCGGGGACGCGGCCGAAGCGCTGCGGCTGCTCGTCGGCGGCGATCAGGTCACGACGTACAACGAAGGCGGCGAGCAGTACGAGGTGCACTTGCGGGCGCAGGCCCAGGATCGCAGCACGGAGCAGGCCGTGGCGGCGCTCACCGTGCCCTCGTCGCGCCTGGGCGCCGTGTCGCTCGACAACGTGGCCAACTTCGCGCCCGGCTCGGCGCCGTCGGACATCAACCGCCTCAACCGCCAGCGTCAGGTGACGGTCTTCGCGAACCTGCTGCCGAACGCGTCGCAGGCCGAAGTGCAGAACGCGATGGTCGCGGAGTTCGAGAGCCTGAAGGCCGGGCCGGAGTACCGCGGCGCGATGACGGGACGCTCGAAAGAGCTCGGCCGCGCCGCGCAGAACTTCGTGCTCGCGTTCCTGCTCTCTCTCGTCTTCATGTATCTGATTCTCGCGGCCCAGTTCGAGTCGTGGCTGCACCCGATCACGATCCTGCTGTCGCTGCCGCTGACGCTGCCGTTCGCGCTGCTGTCGATCATCATCTTCCGGCAGTCGCTGAACATCCTCTCGGCGCTCGGCCTGCTGGTGCTGTTCGGCGTCGTCAAGAAGAACTCGATCCTGCAGATCGACCACGCCAACCAGCTCAAGGAGACGGGGCTGTCCACGCGCGACGCCATCGTCCAGGCGAGCCGCGACCGGCTGCGGCCGATTCTCATGACGACGTTCGCGTTCGTCGCCGGCATGATCCCGCTGATCGTGTCGCAGGGCGTGGGCGCCGGCACCAACCACGCCATCGGCTTCGTCGTCTTCGGCGGCCAGTCGCTGGCGCTGCTGCTCACGCTCCTGGTCACGCCGGTCGCCTACTCGCTGTTCGACGACCTCCAGCAGCGCGCCTGGAAACGCACGCCTGCGCCCTCCACCGCGGAGCCGGCGCTCCCCGCTCCCGCTCATTCGCAGGTATAGCCATGCGTAAGACGATTTCGCTCTCCGTGCTCTCGTTGCTGCTCGCCGCGTCCGCCGCGCCGGCGCAGACGCCCGCGGCCGCTCCGCTGCGGCTGACGGTCGATGACGCCGTGAAGATGGCGCTCGACCAGAATCCCGATCTCCGCGCCGATCGCCTCGACCCGCAGATCAGCGACACGCGCGTGGCGGCCGCGGCCGGCGCGTTCCGGCCGGCGCTCAACTCGAGCGTCAACCGGAACAACCAGCTGCTGCCGCCGTCGAGCTTCTTCCTGCCGACGGCCACGCGCAACGACGTCGTCACGTCCTCGGCGGGCGTGAGCCAGAAGCTGCCGTGGTTCGGGACGTCGTACAGCGTGTCGTGGAACACGACGCACACCGACAGCAACAACTTCATCAACCTGTTCAACCCGCTGCTGCAGTCGGGGCTGCAGCTGAACGTCTCGCAGCCGCTCGTGCGCGACCTCTCCATCGACCCGGCGCGGCAGCAGCTCAGGACGAACCAGATCAACCGCGACATCGCGGACACGCGGCTGCGCGAGAGCCTGGTGCACACCACGGCCGACGTGAAGAGCGCGTACTGGAACCTGGTGTCGGCGATTTCGAACGTGGACGCGCGGCAGTCGGCGCTCAACCTCGCGCAGGAGCTCGAGCGCGTGAACAAGGCGAAAGTGGACGTCGGCCAGTCGCCGCCGCTCGACCTGCTGTCGGCGCAGGCGGAGGTCGCGTCGGACGAAGAGCAGCTGATCATCGCGCAGACGGCCGTCCGGGAGGCCGAAGATCGCCTGCGCGTGCTGATCTTCGATCCGACCGATCGATCGATGTGGGACGTGCCGATCGCGCCGATCGACGAGCCGCCGATCGCGACGCTGACGCCGGATCTGAACGCCGCGGTGACGCACGCGCTCGACGCACGCGCCGACCTCACGCGCGCGAAGAAGGACATCGAGAACGCGAAGGTGAGCCAGAAGTTCGCCGACAACCAGAAGCTGCCCGACGTCCGGCTGAACGTGAGCTATCTCGCCAGCGGCCTCGGCGGCACGCAGATTCTCCGCGACACGAGCGCGGGCTTTCCCGGCATCATCGTCGGCCCGGGCAGCGTGACGAGCTTCGGCACGGTGCTCAACCAGCTGTTCGCGCACGACTACCCGACGTGGACGGCCGGCGTCAGCGTCACCTATCCGCTCGGCCAGAGCAGCGAGGAGGCCAACGCGGCGCGCGCGAAACTCGAGCGGCGGCAGGCCGACGAGCGGTTGAAGAGCGCCGAGTCGCACGCCATCCAGCAGGTGCGCGACGCCGGCTGGAAGATCGAGATGAACGCGAAGCGGATCGCGACGACGCGCGCGGCGCGCGAGCTGGCCGATCAGCGGCTCGACGCCGAGCGGAAGCGGTTCGAGGTGGGCCTGTCCACGAGCTTCTTCGTCATCCAGGCGCAGCGCGATCTCGCGCAGGCCAAGGCGGCCGAGCTCAACGCGATCCTGCAGTACGACCTCGCGCTCGTGGATTTCGAGGCGCTGCAGGAAGCGGGACCGTCGGGGCAGGCGTCGGCCGCGCCCACGCCGTCACAGCAGGCGCCGATCACGACGGCAACGCCGACGCCGGCGGCCACGACGACGCAGCCGACCGGCCTCCTCGGCATTCCGGCGTTCTGATTGGATGTGAGGCCGGCGTCGGCCGGCCGCACGTCCGCCTGCAGGCGGACTCCACGGTCTCTCTATCCCAGCCGCCGTAATTCGGTGAGCAGGGTCCTCGTGCCGGCGAGGCGCCGGTTGAGGATGTCTTTCGCGACCTTGAGCAGGTCGGCGATGTGCGGGTCGGCGAGCGCGTAGAGGACCGTCGTCCCTTCTTTCCGGCTCGTGACGACGCCGTGCGCGCGCAGCTTGGCGAGCTGCTGCGACACGATCGGCTGATCGACGCCGAGCCGCGTCTGCAGCGCCTGCACGCTCTGCTCGCGCTTCTCCGACAACACCTCGAGGATGCGGATGCGCATGGGATGCGCCATCGCGCGAAAGAACTCCGCTTTGAGCGTCTGCAGTTCCTTCGAGGGGGCCGGCATCACTAGGTCCGCGTCAGCTTCCGGTACTTGATGCGGTGCGGCTGGTCGGCTTCGGCGCCGAGCCGCCGCTTCCGGTCGGCTTCGTAGTCCTGGTAGTTGCCCTCGAACCACACGACCTCGCTGTCTCCCTCGAACGCGAGCATGTGCGTCGCGATGCGATCGAGGAACCAGCGGTCGTGGCTGATGACGACGGCGCAACCCGCGTACGACAGCAGCGCTTCCTCGAGCGCCCGCAGCGTGTCCACGTCGAGGTCGTTGGTCGGCTCGTCGAGCAGCAGCAGGTTGCTGCCCTTCTGCAGCAGCTTCGCCAGGTGGACGCGGTTGCGTTCGCCGCCCGAGAGCGTCCCCACCTTGCGCTGCTGCCCCGCGCCCTTGAAGTTGAACCACGACACGTAGGCGCGCGACGCGATTTTCTTCTTGCCGAGCTCGATCTCGTCGTGCCCGCCAGAGATCTCTTCCCACACGGTCTTGTTGCCGTCGAGCGCGTCGCGGCTCTGATCGACGTAGCCGATGCTCACCGTCTCGCCGATCTTCAACGTCCCCGCATCGGGCGTGTCCGCGCCCGTGATCATCCGGAACAACGTCGTCTTCCCCGCCCCGTTCGGCCCGATGACGCCGACGATGCCGCCGCGCGGCAGCGTGAAGTCGAGGCCGTCGATGAGCAGGTTGTCGCCGTAGCCCTTCTTCAGCCCCCGCGCCTCGACGACGACGTCGCCCAGACGCGGACCGGGCGCGATGTAGATCTCCGCCTGCTCGATCTTCTTCGCGGCTTCTTCGTTCAGCAGCTCCTCATAGTGATTGAGCCGCGCTTTTCCCTTCGCCTGCCGCGCCCGCGGCGACATGCGGATCCACTCGAGCTCGCGCGCGAGCGTCTGCTGACGCTTGGTCTCGGCCTTCTCTTCCTGCGCGAGCCGGTTCTGCTTCTGATCCAGCCACGACGAGTAGTTGCCCTCCCACGGGATGCCGCGGCCGCGATCGAGCTCGAGGATCCAGCCGGCGACGTTGTCGAGGAAGTACCGGTCGTGCGTCACGGCGACGACCGTGCCCGGATAGTCCTTGAGGAAGCGCTCGAGCCAGGCGACCGACTCGGCGTCGAGATGGTTCGTCGGCTCGTCGAGGAGCAGCAGATCGGGCGACTGCAGCAGCAG
>CAZOIK010000489.1:0-6153 GCA_964579765.1 uncultured Bifidobacteriaceae bacterium | reverse complement strand
GACGAGCATCAGCGCGTTGATGTCGAGCAGGCGCATGCGGATCGCGGCAATCGCCTTACGCACGGTCAGCGCCGCGCCGGTGACGATGGCGACGCTCAACACGCCGCGCTCGAGCCAGAGGCCGGCATGCGCGAACTGCAGCCCGAGACCGATCAGCAGCGTGACACCGGACGTCCACACGAGCGCCGTCCGCCGCCGCCCCGCCGCATCGTCCGCCACGAGCGGCTCCTCGTGCTCGAGCCAGGCGCGCATGCCCGCGTCCGCGACCGCGCCCGCGATCGCCGAGGCGGAGAGCTTCGCCGCGTCGTACTTCACGTGCAGCCGCTGTCCGATCAGATCGGCCGAGAAGTCCTCGAGGCCGGGCAGGTTCTTGAACCGCCGTTCGATGAGCGCGACCTCCTCGCGGCAGTCCATGCCCTCGATGCGGAAGGTCGATTCGGCATGCAGCTGGCAGACGGTGCAGGTCGTCATCGGGCGCCCCGTTCCTCGACGTGCTCGAGTCCCTGCACGAAGAGGCCGACGATGTGCTGGTCGTCGAGCGTGTAGTAGACGAGGCGGCCGTCCCGGCGCTGACGGACCAGGCGCATGCTGCGCAGCAGCCGCAGCTGATGCGACGCCGCGGACTCGCTGATGCCGACGCGCCCGGCGAGTTCGTGAACGCAGAGTTCCGCCCGCGAGAGCGCGTCGAGGATGCGGACGCGCGTCGTGTCCCCGAGCACCTTGAACGTCTCGGCGAGGGCGGTGGCGGACCGGTCGGTGAGCGGAGCCCGTTTACGCATGAACATATGAGCAAGTGCTCATATATTCAGCATACCAGATGTAGTGCAGACCTTCAGGTCTGCTGTGGCCGGCAGGCGAGGGCCTGCACTACATCCGGGGAGTGCTAGTTCAGCTTCGAGAGGGTGTCGAAGACCTTGTCGTAATTGGGCTCGTTGCGGGCGTCGTCGAGGACTTCAGCGTGCCGGATGACGCCGTCCTTGTCGATGACGAACGTCGCGCGCTTCGCGATGCCCTTCAGCCCGATCATGTCCGGATTGAAGGCGCCGTAGGCCTGGATGACGTCCTTGTTGAAATCGCTCAGCAAGGGGAAATTGAGGTTCTGGTCCTTTTTGAACGCGGCGAGTGTAAAAAAAGTGTCAACACTGATGCCGTAGACCTGCGCCTTGGCGGTGTTCAGTTTCGCCATGCTGTCGCGGAACGTGCAGAGCTCCTTCGTGCACACGCCGCTGAATGCCGCCGGAAAGAACGCCAGCACCACGGGATGCCCCTTTTGTGCGCTCAAGCTCACGGGCTCGCGGTTCTCGTTCATCAGCGTGAAATCCGGCGCCTTCGATCCAACCGTTGCAGACATGCAGCCTCCATGCGCGGCCCTCGCGGCCACGCCCTACACATTTTCCTATGATTCAGATAGCATTTTCGGTTGGATTGTATCCAAAAGAGGTTCACACGTGATCGAGGTTCAACACCTGACCAAACGGTACGGGCGGGTCACGGCTGTCGACGACGTCAGCTTCAAGGTCGAGCGTGGCGAAATCTTCGGCTTCCTCGGCCCCAACGGCGCCGGCAAGACGACGACGATGCGCATCCTCACCGGCTACATGCCGGCAACCGAGGGCAAAGCGATCGTCGCCGGGTTCGACGTCTTCGATCAGCCGATTGAAGCCAAGCGCCGCACCGGCTACCTGCCCGAGACGCCGCCGCTCTATCCGGACATGAGCGTCCTCGAGCACCTGACGTTCGTCGCGAAGATCAAAGGCGTCGCGGCCGCGGGACGCAGTCAGCGCATCAGGAGCGTGATGGAGCGCACGCGGATCGCCGACATGGCGAACCGCCAATGCGGCAAGCTGTCGAAGGGGTACAAGCAGCGCGTCGGGCTCGCCCAGGCGCTGATCCACAACCCCGACGTCCTGATTCTCGACGAGCCGACGGCCGGCCTCGACCCGAAGCAGATCATCGAAACACGCCAGCTGATCAAAGAGCTCGCCGGCAGCCACACGATCATCCTCAGCACGCACATCCTTCCCGAAGTCTCCCAGACCTGTCAGCGCGTCGTCATCATCAACAAGGGGCGCGTCGTGGCGGTTGATACGCCAGACAACCTGACGGCGAGGCTGCGCGGGTCGGAGACGATGTACGTGCAAGTTGACGCGCTCGGCACGGACGCGGCGGCGACGCTCAGCCGAGTGGCGGGCGTCACGCGCGTGAGCGAATCGGATCGGCGCGGCGGCGCCGTCGGGTACGAGGTGGAGAGCGAGAGCGGCCGCGACATTCGCCGCGATCTCGCCAAGACGATCGTCGCCAACGGCTGGGGACTGCTCGAGCTGCGGCCGATGCGCATGAGCCTCGAGGAGATCTTCCTCTCGCTGACGACCGACGAAAGCGCGGCGGCCGCGAGCGGAGCCGCGGTGGGAGAAACCGTCGATGCGTAACATCCTGGCGATAGCTCACAAGGAGCTGCGTTCGTACTTCGCCTCGCCGATCGCCTACATCGTGCTGGGCTTCTGGGCGCTGCTTTACGGGTTCTTCTTCATCGCGATCATGCGGTACTTCGTCGGCCAGAGCATGCAGGCCGGCCTCATGGGCGGCGCGCAGTCGATGAACGTCAACCAGCAGCTGATTCGGCCGCTGCTGCAGAACGTCACCGTCGTCGTGCTCTTCTTGTTGCCGATGGTCACGATGCGGACCTACGCGGAGGAGAAGCGCTCCGGCACCATCGAGCTGCTGCTGACCTCGCCCGTCAACGACTTCGAGATCGTCATGGGCAAGTTCCTGGGCGCGATGGCGCTCTACGGCGCGATGCTGCTCATCACGGTGTTCCATCTCGCCGTGCTGTTCCTCTACGGACGGCCGGAGTGGAAGCCGATTGTGACGTCGTATCTCGGGCTGATTCTCTTCGGCGGCTGCTTCGTCTCCGTCGGCCTGTTCATCTCGAGCCTCTCGAAGAACCAGATCGTCGCCGGCGCGGTGACCTTCTCGGTTTTCCTGCTGCTCTGGGTCATCAACTGGATCGGCAGCTTCACCGGGCCGGTGGGCGACAAACTGACGTCCTATCTGTCGATCGTCGATCACTTCGACGACTTCAGTAAGGGCGTCATCGACACGACACATCTGATCTACTACCTGAGCTTCATCACGTTCGGTTTGTTCCTGACGGCCAAGTCGGTCGACAGCGAACGGTGGCGAGGCTGAGCCATGCTGAATCGCATCGTCAACGTCATCGGCTGGATTGGATTCGCGGCGGTACTCGCCGCCGTCGGCATCCGCTTCGGGTACCCGGCCAAGGATCAGTACGCCACCTACTTCGCGTACGCCGGTCTGGTCTGCCTGCTCGTCTACATCCTCGGGCAGTGGCGCGACATCGCGAAGCTGTTCTCGCGCCGGCAGGCCCGCTATGGCGCGCTCACCGGCCTCAGCGTCGCGATCGTGCTGGGCATCCTCATCGCGATCAACTACATCGGCGCGCGCCAGAACAAGCGCTGGGATCTGACCGCGAGCAAGGAGTACAGCCTCTCGGACCAGACGCGGAACGTGCTGCAGAAGCTCGACGCGCCGCTTCAGATCATGGTCTTCGCGCAGGAAGGCGAGTTCCAGCGCTACAAGGACCGACTGAAGGAATACGAGTACGCCTCGAAGAACGTCTCGACCGAATACGTCGATCCGGACAAGAAGCCGACGGTGGCGTCGCAGAACCAGGTGCAGGCGTACAACACGATCCTGTTCAAGTACAAGGGGCGCACCGAGCGCGTGACCTCCGATACGGAGCAGGACATCACGACCGGCATCATCAAGGTGGTCCAGGGCACCACGAAGAAGGTGTACTTCACGCAGGGCCACGGCGAGAAGGATCCGACCTCGTCCGATCGCGACGGCTACAAGGCGATCGCCGACGCGCTCACCCACGAGAACTACACGACCGACAAGCTCGTGCTCGCGCAGACGGGATCCGTACCCGACGATGCGGCGGTCGTCGTCGTCGCCGGGCCCAAGACTGACTTCTTCCCCGGCGAGATCACTGCGCTCAAGAACTATCTCGACAAACAGGGCAAGCTGCTGCTCGAGCTCGATCCGCCGGAAAAGGCCGACGCGCCGCCGCTCACCAATCTCATTGCGCTCGCGCACGACTGGGGCGTAGACGTCGGTAACGACGTCGTCGTTGACGTCAGCGGCATGGGCCAGCTGATCGGCACCGATCAGTCCGTCCCCGTGGCCGCCAGCTACCCGTCGCACCCGATCACGCAGCGGTTCAAGTTTCTGACGGCGTATCCGTTCGCGCGGTCGGTGACACCCGTGTCGGGCGGCGTCAACGGGCACACCGCGCAGGGCATCGTCGAGACGAGCGCGCGCAGCTGGGCCGAGTCGGACGTCAAAAGCCTGCTGACGACGGGCAAGGTCTCGTTCAAGGCGGACACCGGCGACAAGCAGGGGCCAATCACGGTGGCCGCCGCGGTTTCGGCGCCTGCGCCGTCGGCGCCTGGCGCGGCGCCGGACGCGCCGAAGCCCGAGACGCGCGTCGTCGTCTACGGCGATTCGGACTTTGCCGCCAACTCCGGACTCGGCATCCAGGGCAACCGCGATCTGTTCATGAACACGATCGGCTGGCTGTCGCAGCAGGAAAACCTGATCTCGATTCGGCCGAAAGAGGCCGACGACCGGCGGCTGACGATGACCGCGGCGCAGCAGACCAATGTGACGTGGCTGTCGCTGTTCATCATCCCCGGGCTGGTGTTCTTCGTGGGCGTGTCCACGTGGTGGCGGAGGCGATAAATGCGCGGCCTGAAGACGACGATCGGGCTGCTCGTCGTACTCGGCGGGCTGTTCGCCTACATCTACTTCGTCACGTGGAAGCAGCCGGCGGAAGACACCTCGTCGAAACTCGAGAAGGTCTTCGCCGGCCTGCAGTCGGACAAGATTGACGACATCACGGTCCACTCGGAGTCTGGCGACACGACAGAACTGAAGAAAGACAAGGACGGCTGGAAGATCGCGCAGCCGCTCTCGGCGGCCGCGCAGGACTCGGAAGCGAGCGGCATCACCTCGGCGCTTTCGCAGCTCGAGAGCGCCCGGGTCATCGACGACAACCCGTCAAGCCTGAACGACTACGGCCTCGCTACGCCGCGCATCGAAATCGACTTCAAGACGGCCGGCGGCAAAGGTCAGAAGCTGCTCATCGGACAGAAGACGCCGACCGGCGCGAACCTCTTCGCCAAACGCAACGACGAAAAGCGCGTCTTCACGATTGCGGCGTTCCAGGAACAGACTTTCAATCGATCGACGTTCGACCTGCGCGACAAGACGGTCGTCAAGTTCGATCGCGACAAGGTCGATCACATCGACGTCACCGCCGACAACAAGACGCTCGAACTGGCGAAGAGCGACGGCGACTGGAAGCTCGTCAAGCCGCTGCAGGCGCCGGCCGACATGGCTGCCGCCGAAGGCCTCGTCGGCAAGGTGCAGTCGGCGCAGATGAAATCGATCGTCGCCGACAACGTCTCGCCCGCCGATCTGAAGAAGTACGGCCTCGACAAGCCGACCGCGGAGATCACGATTGGGCTCGGCAGCGCAAAGGCGACCCTCATGCTCGGGGGCAAGTCGGGCGATGGCTCCGTCTACGCGAAGGACGCGTCGAGCCCGCTCGTCATGACCGTGGACCCGACGCTCGTGGACGACTTCAAGAAAGGCCCGGACGAATACCGCAAGAAGGACCTGTTCGCGTTCCGGGCGTACGACGCGACGCACATCGCGTTCACCCGCGACGGCAGGACCGTGGCGTTCGACAAGGTCAAGGCCGCCAAGCCGGAAGACGAAGACAAGTGGCGCCGCGAGGGCGCGAAGACCGACGCCGACAAAGAGAAGATGGCCGTCTTCCTTGCGAAGGTCGAGAGCCTGCGGGCGATGTCGTTCGTGGACTCCACGGCCAAGACCGGCCTCGACGTGCCCGCGCTCGTCGTGGACGCGAAGTATGACGACGGGAAGAAGGAAGAGCGCGTGACGTTCGGCAAGTCGGGCAGCGATGTTTACGCGAGCCGCCCTGGCGAGCCAGGCGCGGCGAAGGTCAACCCGTCCGAGTTTGACGACGTCATCAAGAAGCTCGACGAGCTGTCGAAGTAGCTGGCACAATCTAGGCGGTCAGCCTTGCTCAACCGCCTCGTCATC
>CAZOIK010000488.1:0-3293 GCA_964579765.1 uncultured Bifidobacteriaceae bacterium | reverse complement strand
CGCGTCGTCGTCAGCACGCTGCTGCTGGGGTCGGCGATCCTCGTGCAGTTGAACCGGCCGGGGGCCTTTCCGGTCGATCCGTTCTTCTTCCTGATCGGGCTGACCTACGCGCTGAGCGTCGTCTACATCGTCACGCTGCGGTTCGTGGATCGCTTGCCCTGGCTGGCGGACGTCCAGCTGGGCGCCGATGCGATCCTCGTCTCGGCGTTCATCCACGTCACCGGCGGCATCACCAGCTACTTCTCGTCGCTCTATGTGCTCGGCATCGTCGCCGCCTCGACCGTGCAGTTCCGCCGCGGCGGCCTGCTGGTCGCGGTGCTGAGCGCCGTGCTCTACGGCGGCGTCGTGCTCGCGCAGTATCTGACCGTCGAGGGGCTGCTCCACGACCCGTGGCTCATCTCGCCGGTGCTGCCGCAGCGCTCGGTCGCGCAGTACACCTACCTGCTGAACACGTTCGGGTTTTTCGCCGTCGCGTTGCTGAGCGGATCGCTCGCCGAGAGCGTGCGGGCGACGGGCGCGCGGCTCGTGCAGGCGTCCACGCAGATCGCCGACCTGCAGGCGCTCAACCAGCACGTCATCGACAGCCTGCCGAGCGGGCTGGCGACGACCGACAGCGACGGGAACGTGCTGACGTTCAACCGGGCGGCCGAGCTCATCACCGGGCGCCCGTTTGCGTCGGTCATGGGCCGCCCGATCGGCGAGGTGCTGCAGCTGGCGCCCGAGACCGTGTCCGCGCTGACCGCCGATCTCGGCGGCAGCCGCGGGCGGCGCATGGAGGGGCACTATCTGCGCGACGGCCAGCCGATGGAGATCGGCCTGAGCGCCGCGAACCTCGAGACGCCGGGCGGGCGCGCCGGGTATCTGTTCACCTTCCAGGACGTCACCGAGTTCAAGAAGCTCGAGCGCGACGCGCGCATGCAGCAGCGCCTCGCCGCCGTCGGCGAAATGGCGGCGGGCATCGCCCACGAGATCAGAAACCCGCTCGCGTCGATGTCCGGCTCCATCCAGATTCTGCGCCACGAGCTGCCGCTCAGCACCGAGCAGGAGCAGCTGATGGACATCGTGCTGCGGGAGTCGGAGCGCCTCAACACGACCATCGGCTCGTTTCTCGCGTACGCGCGGCCCCAGAAGTTCTCGATCCGGCGGTTCGACGTCCGCCGCGCGCTGAACGACGCGGCGCTGCTGCGCAGAAACTCGCAGGAGGTGCACGACGGGCATCTGATCGACGTGGACGTGCCGGAGACCGAGCTCGCGTACGAAGCCGACGAGGGGCAGATCAAGCAGATCGTCTGGAACCTCGCGACCAACGGCCTGCGCGCGATGCCGAACGGCGGCCGCCTCCGGCTCGAAGGGCAGTCCGACGGCGGCTCCGAGGGCGTCGTGATCCGCGTGCGCGACGAGGGCGTCGGGATTCCGTCGGAAGACCTGGACGGGCTGTTCCAGCCGTTCCACGGCCGCTTCGTGAAGGGGAGCGGACTGGGCCTGGCGATCGTGCATCGCATCGTCACCGACTACAACGGAGAGATTCACGTCAGCTCGCAGCCCGGGCAGGGCACGACCGTCGAGGTGCACCTGCCGGCGCGCGCCGTGGTGACCACATGACCGCAACGCTCGAGGCTCCCGCCGATCGCCGTCCGCCCCGCATCCTCGTCGTTGACGACGAGCGGTCGATGCGCGAGCTGCTGGCCATCGTGCTGCGGCGCGAAGGCTACGAAGTGCTGCTCGCCGAGAACGGCAAGAGCGCCATCGCGACGCTCGAGCGCGAGCCGGTGGACATCCTGATTTCGGACATCAAGATGCCCGATCTGAGCGGCGTGGACGTCCTGCGGGCCGCGAAGCGGATCGATCAGGACATCCTCGGCATCATGATCACGGCGTTCGCCTCGACCGACACGGCGGTCGAGGCCATGCGGCTCGGCGCGTGCGACTACCTCAGCAAGCCGTTCGACGTGGACCTGCTGCGGATGAAGGTGCGCGAGAAGATCGAGAACCGGCAGCTGCGGCAGGAGAACGTCCTGCTCAAGCGCACGCTGGGCCTGGCGCACCAGTTCGCCAACATCATCGGCCGCAGCGAAGCGATGCTCGACGTCTTCAAGATGATCGAGACCGTCGCGCGCACCAACAGCACGATCCTGCTGACCGGCGAGTCGGGCACCGGCAAGGGGCTCGTCGCGCAGGCCATCCACTACCATTCGCTGCGCCGCGACCGGCCCGTGGTCGCCGTCAACTGCGGCGCGCTGCCGGAGGCGCTGCTCGAGTCGGAACTGTTCGGCCACATGCGCGGCGCGTTCACCGGCGCCGACAGCAACAAGAAGGGCCTCATCGAAGTCGCCGAGCGCGGGACGGTGTTCCTCGACGAGATCGGCGAGATGAACGCCGTCATGCAGGTGAAGCTCCTGCGCGTGCTGCAGGAGCGCAAGTTCCGGCGCGTGGGCGGCCTCGACGAGATGCAGGCCGACATCCGCGTGATTGCCGCGACGAACCAGGACCTCTCGAAGCTGGTGGCCGACGGCCGCTTCCGCGAGGATCTCTTCTACCGCATCAACGTCATCGGCATTCACCTGCCGCCGCTGCGCGATCGGCGCGAGGACATCCCGCTGCTCGCGGAGCACTTCCTCGCCAAATATGGCGAGCAGATGGGGAAGGCGATCGGCGGCATCTCGCACGAGGCGCTCGAGGCGCTGCAGGCCTACGACTGGCCGGGCAACATCCGCGAACTCGAGAACACGATCGAGCGGGCGGTGGCGCTCGAGTCCACGCCCGCCATCCTGCTCGACAGCCGGCCGCGCACCGTGCGCGGCGAGGCGCTGCGCCCGGTGGCCGCCGCCGCCGCGGCGGCTGTCGCCGACGGCGCGCTGCCGGCCGCCGGCTTCGATCTCGAGGCCCACGTGCAGCAGATCGAGCGCGGGTACCTGGCCGAGGCGCTCAAACGGGCTGGCGGCGTCCAGGTGAAGGCCGCGGAGCTGCTAGGGATGAGCTTCCGCTCGTTTCGCTACTACGTGAAGAAATACAACCTTCGCTAGTGACATTCTCTGTCGATTTTGAGCGACAATAAATGTCAGCCAGCCAACGAATGGCAGCGGCTGCAGCGTAAAGCCAACTGACTAATCGTTCGATATCAGTGATTTAGCTGCGCTATGTCGAATGGCATAGCGGTTGCTCATGAGCTGGGCACGGCACGCTCGAGGGTGAGTACGCCGTCGAAAACATTCTGAAGGAGAACAGGGCAATGCGGATTCGAACTGAGAAGGGCTTCACGCTGATCGAGCTGCTCATCGTCGTCGCGATCATCG
>CAZOIK010000487.1:0-4914 GCA_964579765.1 uncultured Bifidobacteriaceae bacterium | reverse complement strand
AATTCCCCACTGCTGCCTCCCGTAGGAGTCTGGGCCGTGTCTCAGTCCCAGTGTGGCCGTCCGCCCTCTCAGGCCGGCTACCGATCGTCGCCTTGGTGAGCCGTTACCCCACCAACTAGCTAATCGGACGCGGGCCCCTCTCCAAGCGCCAGGTCTTGCGATCCCCGGCTTTGATCTCCACCTCTTGAAAGGCAGGATGTCATGCGGTATTAGCGTCCCTTTCGGGACGTTATCCCCCACTCGAAGGCAGGTCACCCACGTGTTACTCACCCGTTTGCCACTCTACTAGTCCCTTGCGGGACATTCGCGTTCGACTTGCATGTGTTAGGCACGCCGCCAGCGTTGATTCTGAGCCAGGATCAAACTCTCATGTTAAATTCGCTGGCTCTCCGAACGCCCGGCCGAAGCCGGACGCCACGAAGAACGCAACTCATTAACGCGAGGCCGATTGGCTCTGCGTTGTTCAATCCGTTGTTGTATGTCGTGGTCGCCACCGATCGCCTTCACACGGACTGAAGATCCGGTCGATCGATTCCGCAACGCCACGCGCTGACACTCATTGTCCGCCTCCGCTGGCTGACGCCAGCTTCGGCGAGACGGGCTGTGTGTGCTTGCACGCACTATCCAGTTTTCAAAGAACCGACCGTCCGTCTGCCCGTGGCAGCCGGCCCCGTCCTGCGGTTTCGACCGCGTTTAGGGGAACCTTCTAAGGTTACTAGAACCCAGCGACCCTGTCAACCCCGCGCGCGACGCGCGGTTGCCCGAGTCAGAAAGGCTGGTCTGTGTATGCCCGAGTCTTGAAACGCCTGCTTTGAGTAGAGCCTCTGGCAGAGATTCCGTGGACCGAACGTTCAAGGAGTATCGCGTACCGCCCGCCGTACGTCAACCCGCCCGCGCAATTATCGCAAGCGGACGACGTGGTTCTGCTTCTGCCCCTTCCGCAGCACGAACAACTTCCCCTCGATCGCCTGCGCGCGCGTCAGCCGCATCTGCGGATCCGATGCGCGGCGATTGTTCACATACACGCCGCCGGACTGCACGAGCCGCCGCGCCTCGCTCTTCGACGGCAGCAACTTCACCGCCGGATCCGCAAGCAGATCGACGAGCGACACGCCGTGCCCCTCGAACGCCGTTGACGGCACGTCGCTCGACGGCACGTCGCCGAACACGGCGAGCACCTGCTCCGCCGACAACGTCGCGATGTCTTCGCCGAACAGCACGCTCGACGCGTGCGCCGCGCGCGTCACATGCTCCGCGCCGTGCACGATCGTCGTCACCTCGCGCGCGAGCACGCGCTGGGCCTCGCGCTTCTCGGGCGAGCTCCGCGTCGCGGCCTCGAGTTCGGCGATCGCCGCAGGCTCGAGGAACGTGAAGCACTTCAAATAGTGCAGGACGTCGCTGTCGTCGGTGTTGAGCCAGAACTGATAGAACGCGAACGGCGACGTCCGCTCCGCGTCGAGCCACACGGTCCCGGCCTCGGTCTTCCCGAACTTCGTCCCCGCAGCCGTCTTCATCAGCGGCCACACGAGCCCGTGCGCCTTCTTCGCCCGCAGCTTGCGGACCAGGTCGATGCCGGCCGTGATGTTGCCCCACTGATCGCTGCCGCCCATCTGCAGCGTGCACCCGTAGCGATCGAACAGCTGAAGAAAGTCGTACGCCTGCAGCACGAGGTAACTGAACTCGGTGTACGAGATGCCGTCCTCGCTCTCGAGCCGGCGGCTCACCGACTCTTTCTGCAGCATGTAGTTGACGGTGAAATGCTTGCCCGCGTCTCGAAGGAACGACACGAGATCGATCGTGCCGAGCCAGTCCGCGTTGTTCACGATGCGCGCGGCGTGCGCGCCGCTGAAATCGAGATACCGCTCGAGCTGCACCTTCACGCCGACGACGTTCTGCGCGATCTGCTCGGCCGACAGCAGCACGCGCTCCTGCGACTTGCCGCTCGGATCGCCGATCATCCCCGTGCCGCCGCCGACGATCGCGATCGGGTTGTGACCGAAGCGCTGCAGACGCGCCAGCCCCATCACCGTCAGCAGCGAGCCGACGTGCAGACTCGACGCCGTGGGATCGAACCCGATGTATGCCGTGACCGACTGCGTCGCCAGAATCTCCGACAGCCCTTCCGTAGCGTCGTACACCATGCCGCGCCACTGGAATTCGTCGAAGACGTTCACGGAACGCTACTATATCAGTCGATGGCACTGACCCGCCGCGCCGCGCTCAAGACGCTCGTCGCGGCCGCGGCCGGCGTCGGCGGCGCCGGCGCGTACGGGTTTTTCGACGAACGGCACCAGCTGCACGTCGAGCGCACGGAGATCCCGGTCGCCGGTCTGCCCTCCGCGCTCGACGGACTGCGCGTCGGGTTTCTCACCGACATCCACTGCAGCCGCTGGGTCTCGTCCGAAGACGTGCATCACGCGGTGACGCGCCTGAACGGCGAACGTCCGGATGTGATCGTGCTCGGCGGCGACTACGTGACGTGGGGGGACCGCCGATACGTCCAGCCGGCCGCCGAAGCGCTCGCGTCGCTCACCGCGCCGCACGGCGTGTTCGCCATCCTCGGCAACCACGACGACGACCACGACATGCCTGCGGCGCTCGTCGCGCGCCACATCAGCGTGCTCAAGGACGCGCGCACACGGCTGCCCGTCAACAACGAGACGATCGACCTCGTCGGAATCCGCTTCTGGACGAAACGCCACGCCGACATCGCCTCGCTGATGCACGGCGCGTCCGGCACCGTCCTGCTGCTCGCGCACGATCCGCGGCGCCTGACCGAAGCCGCCGGTCTGCACGTGCCGTTCGTCCTGTCGGGTCACACACACGGCGGCCAGGTCGTCCTGCCGATTGTCGGCGCCGTCGCCGCCCAGAAGTTCCCGGTCGTCTCCGGCATCGGCCGGCGCGGAAACACGACCATGTTCGTGAGCCGTGGCCTCGGGACGGTATACGTCCCCGTCCGGATCAACTGCCCGCCCGAAGTGGCGATCCTTACGCTCCGCTCGGTCGCCTGACGAACCGCCGTCCGCTGACGGTCCAGCCGCCGTCGAGCACGATCTGAATCGCTTCTGGGTAGATCCGGTGTTCCTCGCTCAGAATGCGCGCCGACAACGTGTCCTCGGTGTCG
This sequence comes from uncultured Bifidobacteriaceae bacterium, assembly GCA_964579765.1. Classification (GTDB taxonomy): domain Bacteria; phylum Acidobacteriota; class Vicinamibacteria; order Vicinamibacterales; family CAVVIG01; genus DATNBT01. The sequence continues at coordinate 1,790 of CAZOIK010000487.1, read as the reverse complement.
TCCGAACGCACCGGCACCGCCGCCTGCAGGACGATCGGACCGTCGTCGAGCCCGTCGGTCACCAGGTGCACCGTCGCCCCGCTGACGGCCACGCCGTGCTCGAGCGCCTGCCGTTGCGCGTGCAGCCCGGGAAACGACGGCAGCAGCGACGGATGGATGTTCAGGATGCGGTTGGGAAACGCCGTGAGCAGCCGTGGCCCCACGACTCTCATATAGCCGGCAAGACAGACAAGGTTGACGTCGCGGGCCAGCAGCAGCTGCGCGATCGCGCCGTCGTACGCCTCGCGATCGGGATAGGCCGTCGGCGAGAGAAAGAGCGCTTCAATGCCTGCGTCCTTCGCGCGGGTGAGGCCGACGGCATCCGCACGGTTGGAGACGACGACGGCGAGCGTCGCGTCGAGCCGCCGGTCGGCGATGGCGTCGATGATCGACTGCAGGTTGCTGCCGCGCCCGGAAATCAGGACGGCGACGCGGCGGCTCACGCGCGGGTCACGTAGCGAACGTCGTGTCCACCGGGCACGACGCGGCCGAGCGCGATCGGATGCTCTCCTGCCTGCGTCAGCCGCGCCACGGCATCGGCGAGCGCCGCGGCGTCAACCGAGAGCACGAGCCCCACGCCCATGTTGAACGCGCGCAGCATCTCGTCGTCTGCGATGCCGCCGCGCTGCTGCAGGAACGAGAAGATCGGCGGCACGCGCCAGGAGCCGCGATCGACCTCGGCGGAGCATCCGTCCGGCAGCGTCCGCGGCAGATTCTCGGTGATCCCGCCGCCGGTGATATGGGCCATGCCCTTGACCAGGCCCGCGTCAACGAGCGGCCGGACCGCGGCGCGATACGAACGATGCGGAGCGAGCAGCGCCTCGCCGACCGTCGTCCCCAGCTCGGGCACGACGGAATCCACCGCGAGCCCGCAGAGATCGAACATGATGCGGCGGGCCAGCGAATAGCCGTTCGTGTGGAGCCCCGACGACGGCAGCCCGATGAGCGCGTCGCCCGGGACAATCGATCGGCCGTCAATCACCTTCGTCTTCTCGACGACGCCGACGATGAACCCGGCGACGTCGTACTCGCCGTCGGCGTAGAACCCGGGCATCTCCGCCGTCTCGCCGCCGATGAGCGCGCAGCCGTTCTCGCGGCAGCCGCGCGCGACGCCGGCGATCACCTGCTCGGCGACATCGGGCAGCAGACGGCCCGTCGCCAGATAGTCGAGGAAGAACAGCGGCTCAGCGCCCTGCACCAGGATGTCGTTCACGCAGTGGTTGACGAGATCCGCGCCGACCGTGTCGTGACGGCCGGTCATGAACGCCACTTTCAGCTTCGTGCCCACGCCGTCCGCGCTCGAGACGAGCACGGGCTCGCGATAGCGCTCGCGATCCAGCCCGAACAGACCGCCGAACGACCCGATGTCCGATAGCACTCCCGGCGTGAAGGTGGACTTGGCCAGCGACTTGATGCGGCGGACGGTCTCGTTGCCGGCGTCGATGTCAACGCCAGACGCGCGGTAGTCTACGGCCACGCTACTTGACGTTGGTGACCGCGGTGTCGCCCTTGTCGAGCTTCAGCGCGAGTTGCAGATACGTCGCTTCGTCGCGGGGGAAGCTGACGGGATAGTGACCGGTGTAGCACGAGCTGCAATACGTCGTGTTGCCGTTGCCGACGGCGGACATCAGGCCCTCGAGGCTCAAGTAGCCGATGCTGTCGGCGTCGAGGAACGCCTTGATCTCCTCGAGCGTGTGCGTGGCGGCAATCAGCTCGGCGCGGCGGGGCGTGTCGACGCCGTAGAAGCACGG
>CAZOIK010000486.1:0-8563 GCA_964579765.1 uncultured Bifidobacteriaceae bacterium | reverse complement strand
AACGGCGTGTTCAGTGAAGTCAGGGTCGGCCGGACCGAGCGGGAGGTGGCGCTGGCCATTGACGCCCGTATCATCGCGGCCGGCTTCGAACGTCCGGCATTCGACACGATTGTGGCCGGCGGCCCGAACGCCGCGCTGCCGCACGCGCACCCCGGCGAGCGAAGGCTGAGCGAAAACGACCTCGTGGTGCTGGACTTTGGGGGGGTGTACCGATCATACTGCTCCGACCTGACCCGCACCGTGGTACTCGGCACGGCGTCGGATCGGGTCCGCGAGGTCTATGCAGCCGTCCTGGCAGCGCACGATTCTGCAATTCAGGCGGTAGCGGCGGGGCGGTCGCGTTTTGCGATCGACGCGGCAGCTCGCGATCTGCTCGCCGCACTCGGCCTGGCCGAGGCGTTCGGGCACGGCACGGGACACGGACTGGGAATCGACATTCACGAAGACCCGAAGGTGACACGGCCGCACGCCGGCCAGCCGTCGGGAGCACCTGAAGACGATGCAGTCGCCGCCGGCATGGTCTTCACCATCGAGCCGGGCGCGTATCTGCCAGGCTGGGGCGGCGTTCGGATCGAAGACGACGTGCTCGTCACGCGGCACGGCGTGGAACTGCTCACGAGCGTGACGACGGACCTACTCGAACTGTGAATCTTGACGATGTGAGAGAAATCCTCGCGCTGATGCGCGAGAACGGCCTCTCTGAGTTCGAAATCGAGCACGAGGGCCTGCACTTACGGCTGCGCAAAGACATCGTGGTGCCCGCGCCGGTCGCGGCTCCGGCCCCAGGCGGCATGCCGGCCCCGGCGGCCGTGCCGGCCGCCGCGGCGCCTTCGTCGGCGCCCGTCTCGCCGGTCGCGGCGGCCGAGGCCGAAGTGGAGCTGGCCGTGGTGAAGTCGCCGATTGTCGGCACGTTCTATCGTTCGCCGGAGCCTGGCGCGAGCTCGTTCGTCGAAATCGGATCGACGGTGAAGAAGGGCCAGGTCCTCTGCATCATCGAAGCGATGAAGCTGATGAACGAGATCGACTCCGAGTTCGAAGGCGAGATCGTCAACATCTACGTCGAGAGCGGCCAGCCCGTGCAGTACGGCGAGCGGCTGTTTGCGATCAGGACGGCGTGATGTTCAAGAAGATCTTGATCGCGAACCGCGGGGAAGTGGCGCTCCGCATCATCTACGCGTGCAAGGAGCTCGGCATCAAGACGGTCGCCGTCTACTCCGAAGCCGACGAGAACTCGCTGCACGTCAAGTTCGCGGACGAGGACGTCTGCATCGGTCCGCCGCGCAGCGCCGACAGCTACCTGAACGTGCCGGCCGTCATCAGCGCCGCCGAAGTCACCGGCGCCGACGCCATTCATCCGGGCTACGGCTTCCTGTCGGAAAGCGCGTATCTCGCGGAAGTCTGCGCCGCCTGCCATATCAAGTTCATCGGCCCCGATCCGCAGGTCATCCGCCTGATGGCCGACAAGGCGCGCGCGCGCCGCGTGATGCGCAAGGCCGGCGTGCCGATCCTGCCGGGCAGCGACGGCCCGATCGAGAGCGAAGACAAGGCGCTCAAGACCGCGAAGGACATCGGCTATCCGGTCATCATCAAGGCGACGGCCGGCGGCGGCGGCCGCGGCATGCGCGTCGTCCGGAACGCGGGCGAGCTGCCGCACGCCTTCAAGACGGCGCAGCGTGAGGCGGAAGCGGCCTTCGGCGTGGGCGACGTCTACATCGAGAAGTACGTCGAGTCGCCGCGGCACATCGAGTTCCAGATTCTCGGCGATCAGCACGGCAGTGTGGTCCATCTCGGCGAGCGCGAGTGCTCGATCCAGCGCCGCCATCAGAAGCTGCTCGAAGAATCCCCGTCAGCCGCGTTGAGCGACAAGATGCGCCGCAAGATGGGCGCCGTCGTCATCGACGCCGCCAAGGCCGTGCAGTACTCGAACGCCGGCACGTTCGAGTTCCTCATGGATCCCGCCGGGCACTTCTACTTCATGGAAGCGAACACGCGTCTGCAGGTCGAACACCCGGTCACGGAGATGGTGACGGGCATCGACATCGTGAAAGAGCAGATCCGCATCGCGGCGGGCGAGCGGCTGTCGTTCAAGCAGAGCGACGTCACGTTCACCGGGCACTCGATCGAGTGCCGCGTCAACGCCGAAGACCCCGACACGTTCGTCCCATCGCCGGGCGTCATCCACGCCTTCAGCGTGCCGGGCGGGCCCGGCGTCCGCTTCGAGACGTTCGCCCACTCCGAGTGCACCGTGTCGCCGTACTACGACTCGATGATCGCCAAGATCATCGTCCACGGGCGTGACCGTCAGGAAGCCATCGCGCGCATGCGCCGAGTGCTCGAGATGACCGTCGTCGAGGGCATCAAGACCAGCATCCCGATGCACCTGCGGATCCTCGCCGACAAAGACTTCGCCGCCGGCAAGCTCAGCACCTCGTTCATGGAGCGATTCGCCTCGCGGCCCTCGTCGGGCCGGTTCGCGGAGGCCGTGTAGCGCCTCTCTCCCCCCTCAACGCGATCCTCGACGACGACGCGGCCGGACGAGCGAACTGGGATCTGCTCGAGCTGGCGGCGGCCTGTCTCGACGGCGGCGCGAAATTCCTGCAACTCAGAGCCAAGCAGCGGCCGGGCAACTGGCTGCTGCACACGGCCGAACAGCTCGTGACGATGGCGGCGCCTTACGGCGCGGCAATCGTCGTCAACGACCGTGCGGACATCGCGGTGCTTGCGGGTGCCGCGGGCGTGCATGTCGGACAGGAGGATCTGGCGCCGGCGGCGGTCCGCCGTCTCGTCGGCCCGGACCGCATCGTCGGGGTCTCGACGCACTCGACGGCGCAGCTCGACGCGGCCGTGAAGCAGCCGGTCGATTACGTCGCAGTCGGTCCCGTGTTCGGCACCGCGTCGAAAGACACCGGCTACGACGCCGTCGGCCTGGCGCTCGTCGGCGAGGCGGCCGCGCGCGCGCATCGACGCGGCCTGCAGGTCGTGGCGATTGGCGGCATCACGATCGAGCGCGCGGCCGACGTCATCGCCGCCGGCGCGGACTCGGTCGCGGTCATTTCAGATCTGCTCCAGACGGGCGATCCGCGTGCGCGCGTCCGCGAGTATCTCGACCGGTTGGCCGCGATCGGCAAGGTATAATTCGCGCGGATGGCGAGTCATCTGTTCGCGAGGAAGCCGCTCAAGCAGCTGCTCGAGGAGGCGCACGGCGAGCGGCAGCTCCGCCGCGTCCTCGGGCCGTGGCAGCTCACCGCACTCGGCGTCGGCGCCGTCATCGGCACGGGCATCTTCATCCTCACCGGCCAGGCGGCGCACGACAAAGCCGGCCCGGCGCTGATCCTGTCGTTCGTCGTGTCGGGGGCGGCGTGCGTGTTCGCGGCGCTCTGCTACGCGGAGTTCGCGTCGATGGCGCCGGTCGCCGGTTCCGCGTACGCGTACGCCTTCGCCACGCTCGGCGAGCTGCTCGCCTGGATCATCGGCTGGGATCTGGTGCTCGAGTACGCCGTCGCCTCGGGCGTCGTCGCCCACGGCTGGTCCGCGTACTTTCAGGCGCTGATCGAGCTGTTCCATTTGAAAATTCCGCACGTCCTTGCGACGGCGCCGGTCGATTACGATCCGGCCATCGGCCGCATTGTGTCTACCGGCGCGTACTTCGACGTGCCGGCGATCGTCGTCACCGCGCTCGTCACGTGGATCCTCGTGAAGGGCATCAAGGAGAGCGCGAGCCTCAACACGGCCATCGTCGTCGTCAAGGTCGCGATCGTGATCTTCGTGATCGTCGTCGGCGCGTTCTACATCGACACGCGCAACTGGACCGACAACTTCGCGCCGTACGGCTACACGGGCATCAGCTTCTTCGGCAAGACGCTGTGGGGGCAGACGGGCGCCGGAGGCGAGCCGCTCGGCATGTTTGCCGGCGCGGCGATCATCTTCTTCGCGTACATCGGGTTCGATTCCGTGTCCACGCACGCCGAGGAGGCGAAGCATCCCGCACGCGACGTGCCGTTCGGCATCATCGTCAGCCTGCTCGTGTGCACGGTGCTGTACGTCGCGATGGCGGCCGTCCTGACCGGCATGGTGCCGTACCAGCAGATTTCGGTCGACGCGCCCGTGTCCGACGCCTTCAAAGTGCACGGCCTCGCGACGGCGCAATACTTGATTGCGGCGGGCGCGCTCGCGGGCATCACGTCCGTGCTGCTCGTGATGATGCTGAGCCAGCCGCGCGTGCTGCTCGCCATGGCGCGTGACGGCCTGCTGCCGCGGGGATTCTTCGGCGACATCCACGAGCGGTTCCGGACGCCCTGGAAGTCCACGATCCTGACCGGCGTGTTCGTCGCGCTGATGGCGGGCTTTCTGCCGCTCCGCATTCTCGCGGAGATGACGAACATCGGCACGCTGCTCGCGTTCGTGATTGTCTGCGCCGCGGTGCTGATCATGCGCAAGACGAACCCGCACGCGGAGCGTCCGTTCCGCGTGCCGCTCTATCCGCTGGTGCCGATTTTCGGCATCCTGATCTGTCTGCTGCTGATGTTCTCGCTGCCGGTCGAGAATTGGTACCGTTTGATCGGGTGGATGGCGATCGGGTTCCTCATCTATTTCTCGTACGGCTACCGGCACAGCGTCCTCGGCGCGCGTATGAAGCAGGAGGCCGCGGCAGGGGGCGGCAGCCGTCGCCGCTAAGAGCCGGGCGCAGGGCCCGGCGTTCGCCGTCTCGCTCCTCGTCGTCATCGTCGTCGGCGCCGCGGCGGCGTACAGCGCGATCGAAGGATGGAGCTTCGGCCACGCGCTCTACCGCACGATCCTGGCGGTGACGACGGTCGAGTCGCCCGCGCCGGCCACCGTGGCCGGGCACGTGCTCACCGTCGTCCTGCTGGTGGCGGGCGTCGGGGCGGCGCTCTACACGTTCTCGCTGCTCGTCACGGCGGTCGTGGAGGGCGGGCTGCCGAAGCAGATCGAGCGCCATCGGCGCACGCATATGATCGACACGCTCCACGATCACTTCATCATCTGCGGCTACGGGCGCATCGGGCGCGTCGTCGCGCGGCAGCTGCTGCGGCAGAAGGTGCCGTTCGTCGTCGTGGACCGCGATCCGGCGCAGATCGAACACGCGCGAAAGGACGGCGCGCTCGCGGTCGAGGCCGATACGAGCCGCGAGGACACGCTGACGCGCGTCGGCATCACGAGAGCGCGCGGTCTCATCGCGGCCGTCGGCACCGACGCCGAAAACGTGTATACCGTGCTGAGCGCGCGCGTGATGCGGCCGGATCTGTTCATCGTCGGCCGCGCGGAGACGGAGGACGCGACGGTGAAGCTGAAGCGTGCGGGCGCCAACCGGGTGGTGTCGCCGTACGAGATCGGCGGCCTGCAAATCGCGCAGACGGCGCTTCGGCCCGCGGTCGTGGACTTCGTCGAGCTCGCCACCAGCTCTGATAATCTGGAGCTCGCGATGGAGGAGATCGCCGTCGGCGAGCGGTCGGCGCTCGCGAACCGGTCGATTCTCGACTCGAACCTGCGGCAGCGATTCGGCGTGATTGTCGTCGGCATCCAGCGCCGCGACCTGCGCATGGAGTTCAACCCCGAACCTGATGTGATTGTCGGCGGCGGCGACAAGCTCGTGGTCCTCGGCCGGCCCGAATCGCTCAAACGACTCGAAACGGAGGCGGCAGGACATGGCGGCGCGGCTGCTTGACGGCGTAGCGGTAGGCAAACAGATTCGATCGGAAGTGGCGCCCGCGGTTGCGGCTTTCAGCGCCAAGGCGGGCCGACCGCCCGGGCTCGGCATCGTGCTCGTCGGCGACAACCCCGCGTCGGAGGTCTACGTCCGCAACAAGCTCAAGTCGGCGGGTGAGACCGGCATGTTCGCGGAGCTGATCCGGCTGCCCGGGACGGCGTCGCTCGACGAACTGCTCGCCGTCGTCGATCGGTTGAACAAGAGCGACAAGCACGACGGGATTCTCGTCCAGTCGCCGCTGCCGGACGCGATGGGCCACGACGCGGAGCGGCGCGTGTTCGACGTCGTCCGCGCCGACAAAGACGTTGACGGCTTCCACCCGACCAACGTCGGCTACCTCGTGCAGAACCGCGCGACTCTCGTCGCGTGCACCCCGTCGGGCGTGATCGAAATCCTCGAGCGGTCGGGCATTCCGATGTCCGGCGCGCGTGCCGTCGTCATCGGCCGGAGCGACATCGTCGGCAAGCCGATGGCGCTGCTGCTGCTGCACCGCTCGGCGACCGTCACGATCGCGCATTCGAAGACGAAGGATCTGCCGAAGCTGTGCGCCGAGGCCGACATTCTCGTCGCCGCGATCGGCCGGCCCGGGTTCGTGACGCAGGCGTTTGTCAGGCCGGGCGCAACGGTGATCGACGTCGGCATCAACCGGCTGGACAGCACGGCAGCGGTAGAGAAGATGTTTCCCGGCGATGCGGCGCGCCTCGCGGCCTTCGAGAAGCGCGGGTCGATGATCGTCGGCGACGTGCACCCGAACGTCGCGGAGGTCGCCGGCGCCATGACGCCGGTGCCCGGCGGCGTCGGCCCGCTCACGATTGCGTTGCTGCTGCGGAACACGCTGCGCGCCGCCCAGGCGCGAACCGGGCTGGCGTAGTCTCACGTGTGGGGCCTGACTTTTTTCCACTGGCGGCGGGGCCCCACCCCCGCCGCGAACTGACGCTGAGCCGCGCGCTCGCGCGCGCGGCTGGCCGCGGGCGCCGAATGCACAATGTAGCGTCCTGCTTTAGCCGGGCGACTTTGTCTCCATGCTGCGGGTAGCCCTGACCGGCGGCGCGGGGACGGGCAAGAGCTACGTGCTCGAACAGTTCAGTCGCGCCGGTGTCCCGTGTCTCGTCGCCGACGATCTCGCGCACGGCGTGACGGCGGCGGGGACGGAGGCGACCGCGGCCATCGCCGCGCGATTCGGACGCGACGTCATCGCTGCGGACGGATCGGTGGATCGTGCGGCGCTTGGAGCCGTCGTGTTCGCCGACGAGGCCGCCCGCCGCGAGCTCGAAGCCATCGTCCACCCGGGCGTCTATCGCGCCATCGAGGCCGCCGCGCGCGCGTTCGAGAAGACGGGCGCCGCGCTCGCCGTCGTCGAAATCCCGCTGCTGTATGAGTCTGGCCGCGCGGCGGCGTTCGACCGCGTGATCGTCACGGCGTGCAGCGAGGCCACACAGCTCGAGCGGCTGCGCGCGCGCGGGCTCACGGAAACGCGGGCAGAGCAGATCCTCGCGGCGCAGCTGCCTACGGCGGACAAAGCCGCGCGTGCGGACTTCGTCATCCACACGGACGGGTCGATGCGCGACACCGATGCGCAGGTGCGCGATGTGTTGCAGCAGCTGCGTGAACCAGCCGCCACGGATCGCTGATAGATCAATGTCGAGGCTGTCGAAGCCGTTCGCCTTCGTCCTCATCGTTGCCCTGGCCACGTTCACGGCCGACGCGTCCGTGCGGGCCGGCGCGGCGCCGCGCGACGTTCGTCAGCGGACTCTCGCGGCGCTGTCGCACTCGAGCTCGAGCGACGCCGATCTCGACGCCCGGGCGACCTCGGCCCACATCGCGGCGTCCGTGCGGCAGCCGCGCTTCGACGATGCCTCGGCCGTCGTGCCGGGGTGCGGAATCCTGCCCGCCTCCGAACGTTCCGGTCGGCAGCGTTTCGATCGTCCCGTCGTACTTCGTTCGCGATCGCTCCGCTCGCGCCGCGGCCGCGGGCCTCCTCCCTGCGCTCTTCGCCGTTGTCCTTGTCCTTGGCGCCATGTCGTGGCAGTCGCACCGACGCGCGCAGGCGCAAAGCGAACAGGCATCGGAGGTGGCCGTCGCGCCGGTCGAGGCCGTCGAGTCGCAGGCACCGCGTCAAGAAAAGCCTGAGGCCGGCCGGCGCCGGAAGCGGAAAGGCTAGGCGCCTCGGTCGCGCCCGCGGCGGATGGCGGTCGTCACGCGCCGGATCGTGTCGGGCGGAACGTCGAGGCGGATAAGCGCGTCGCGCGTCATCTCGATGGCGGCCTCGACCTCCGGCGACGTGACGTCGTTGACACCGAGCGCGTAGAGGTCGTGGACTGCGTCGGGGCCGTCCGCCCGCGCGACGATCGGCAGATCGGGGCGGAGATGCCGGGCCGCCCGCACGATCGCGCGCACGTCGGTGTACGTCGGCACGGTCACGAGCAGGCTGCGCGCTCGTGGCAGATGCGCGGCCGCGAGCACGACTGGCTGCGTCGCGTCGCCGTAGACCACCGCCAGGCCCGCGGCGCGGGCCTGCTGCGCGCGCCAATCGTCGATCTCGATCAGCACGAACGGCAGACGCGTCTCGACGAGCGCGTCGGCAATCGTGCGGCCGACTCGCCCGGCGCCCGCAATCACGACGTGGCCCGCGAGCCCCGTCTCCGGAAAGTTCATCGTCTGCAGCGCCTCGCGGCTCTCCTCCCCGCGCACGCGGGCGTAAAACCACGGCGTGGTGCCAGAGACAATCGGCGTCAGCGCCATCGTCGCGATCGCGGTGTTGAGGACGACCGCGTAAAGATCGCTCGTGAAAGCCCCGCGCACGAGACCGACCTGTGCGAGCACAATCGCGAACTCGCC
>CAZOIK010000485.1:0-5092 GCA_964579765.1 uncultured Bifidobacteriaceae bacterium | reverse complement strand
CCCCACACGATGTTGTCGCCATCGTCGGTCTTCGAGACGCCCCAGTTCGTGCCGACCGTGAAAGCGTTCGCGCGCGGATCGAGCACGCCGCCGCCGACGCGGTGGTTGCCCCAGATGATGTGCTTGCTCCACATCTTCTGGACGGGCATCGGCTGGCCCGGCTGCGCGGTCGCATAGAAGCGCGCGAGACGCACGGCGCCAATCGCGTTCAGGAAACCGGCGCCCTGCTCGAGCGGCTTGTAGCCCGGATACTCTTGCGCGGTGTACTCGAGAATCGCCTTGACGCCATTCGGCGTCAGCGTCGGATTGGCCTGCAGCATCTGGGCCACGACTCCGCTGACCACGGGCGCCGCCATGCTTGTGCCGCTGAGGCTCAGATATTCCATCGTCCCGTCGGTGCCCGGCAGGAGCGCGGACGAGCGCGTGTTGTAGAACGTGCTACCAGGCGCGGAGAGCGACACTGTCCCGGCGCCAGGCGCGACAAGATCCGGCTTCGCGCCCCAGTCGAGATAGGTCGGGCCGCGCGAGCTGAACGTCGCCATCGTGTCGTCACCGCGATTCGGCGTTCCGTTGGTGCTCGACGCGCCCACCGTGATGACCCACGGCGCGTTGCCGGGCGCCGCGATGCCGCCCCAGAGCGGGTTGCCGTTGCTGTCCTTGCCCCAGTTGCCCGCCGCCGCGACGACCACGACGCCGGCATCGACGACGCGCTTGGCCGCAAGCGTCAGCGGATCGGTCCAGTACGACTCGTGAATCTGGGCGCCAACTGACATGTTGACGACGCGGATGTTGTACTGCGTGTGATTCTCGTAAACCCAGTCGAGCGCCTGGATGATGTTCGCGATCGTGCCGCCGCCGTTCTGGTCGAGCACCTTGAGCGACACGAGCGTCGCGTCGGGCGCGCTGCCCGCTTTCTGGCCTTTCGAGTCGGTGCCGTTGCCCGCGATGATGCCCGCGACGTGCGTGCCGTGGCCGAGATCGTCGTACGGCACTGTCTGCCCGTTCACGAAATCGACGAAGGCGGCGACGCGCTGATTGCCGTAGGGATAGGACGTGGTCGTGCCGGACTTCGTCGTCAGGTCGTCGTGCCAACTAGTGATACCTGAGTCGATGACCGCGACGCCAACGCCGGCCCCGGTAAGCCCGAGCATCTTCTGCACCACGCGCGTGCCGGTCGTGAGCGCGGTGCGGTAGTTCGCACCCGAAATCGGCCGGTCGAAGTGAAGCCGGAAGACGTTCGGATGTAGCGCGAGCTGGGCGATCAGCCGATTTGGCAGGTCGAGCACCTGGCCGTTGATGATGCCGAGCTTGCCGTTGCGCCGCATATACGCGCGAAAGGCAGGCGGCACTTCGGCCCCCGGCTGCAGTTCGACGATGACGCGCGTCTTCGCGTTCGGCGCTCCAAGGGCAAGCGAGCGGCGCGTCAGCTCTTTGTCGAGCTTGTAGCCCCTGGCGTTGGAATTCGGCTTGCCGGCGCGCACGGATGCGCCGGCGCGCATGTGCTGCTTGCCGCCGGGCGCCGCGAAGGCGCTCGCACCGAATGCCAGCATTAATGTGAACGCGGCAGCGAGGGTCCGCTTGGGGCCCCAGACTGCTTTGCGTCGGGTGGTAGACGGAGAATGGAAAATCATTGCGTGTTCCCTTTCAGCAAGAACACGGCCAGCTCTTCAGAGAGGCCAGCTAGAGCAAATAAGAACCTTTGTATCAGTAACTTACTGAGATACATCGCATCGAGATCGCTCGATCTCGAACATGACAGTTGCTGCCTCGTTAAGAGACACTCGACTGTGTCTCAATATTGACAATATTGGAAACAGACTAATAAATACGGCCAAAAACATGCCTATGCTCAGTTACGAGACATAGTTCTCACAATTGAGCAATCAAAGTACCTGTTAGTCATACAGAGTACTTCTAATGCATGACATGATGTACTCGCTGCGATTGCGTACGTGCACTCATGACGGCAACGATTGAGGGATGAAAGGCTGATTTGGACCGTTTTGCTACAGCGTGCGTGGCCAGTCGTCCTTCAGCAGACGCGAGAGCGAACGATCGGCGAGGATGCGGCCGCCAGTCTGGCAGCACGCGCAATAGTTGCACTCGTTCTTCGCGTAGACGATGCGCTGCACGAGCGAGCCGCAGTCGGGGCATGGACGCTTGAAGCGGCCGTGGACGGCCATGGCTTCGTGAAAAGCCGTCACCGTCTCGGGGAAACCGCCCCGTAGTTCACGGCGCAAGTGATCGATCCACACCAGCAGCGTCGCGCGAGTCGCGTCGTACAGGCGCGCGATCTCCTGGCTGCTCATTGCCTGCGTCAGCCTCAGCGGCGACAGCCGCGCGGCGTGGAGTATCTCATCCGAGTACGCGTTGCCGATGCCGCTGAACAGATGCGGGTCTGTAAGGGCGCGCTTGACGGTATGGTTCTCCGCGGTCAAGGCCACCGCAAACTCCTCAAGCGACACGCGGAGCGGCTCGACGCCGCCGGGATCGAGCGCGGTGAGCGGCGCGTCGCCTTTGACGACCTGGAGAGACGCTCGCTTCTTCGAGCTGGCCTCTGTCAGCAGGAGGGTTCCTGCCGGGAACACGAACGCCGCCAGCAGCGTCTTGCCACCGACGCCCGGCTTCTCTCCGGGTGCCCGCCATCGTAGGCGGCCCGCAATCATCAGGTGAACGACGAGGGACAGCTCATCCTCGAACACGACGACAATCCGCTTGCCGAGGCGGCGTACATCCACAACGCACTTGCCGATGAGCTCGGCAATCGGTGGAGTGACGGACCGAAGGACAAACGCGCTTCTGAGGTCCACGCGCGTGAGTCTCTGACCCACAACTCTGGCGGCGAGCGCTTCGACGTACAGCGTTACGTCGGGCAATTCGGGCACGCGCCGATTTTAGGCGTTGCGCGAGTCGTGCACCCTAATTTGGCAGGAGTCACGGTTGTGCGGGCGCGCCTGCTGACGATGGGACTGGCTCTGGTGATGACGGCACCCGCGTGGGCACAGACGAACGGCTCCTCATTGGATCTGCCGGTCTCGATGCAGAAGATCCGCGACGGCGTGGCACAGCCCGGCCCCCCAGCCCCGCTGAAAGGCCTCGACGTCACCAGCCAGCCGACCTTCCATGTGGACGTAACCGAGCAGCAGCAATTCGAAGAGATGCTGTCGAAGATTGAGTTCGAAACGCCGGGCCCGATCGTCGCCGGAGGCATTTACACGTACGAACAGCAGCAGCGGCTGTTTCCGCCGATCAACAATCCCCTCATGCAGCCGTACGCCGCCTTCACCACGGGGCAGCTGATCACGCTTAGCACAGAGGCCTTGCTGGAGCGGTACGCGGGTGAGCCTGCTTTGCGCGCCATCAATGCCGCTCTGCAGGCGCGCGCTCAGCGCGACGCTCGTGACGAGGTCGCGCGTGCGCTGGCCGACTATCGGGCTGCGGGCAATGCGGCAGCGGTCCTCACGCGGCCTGCCTTGCCCAAAGACTGAGCAGACCGGCTGTACACTGTAGGCCATGCGCCTCGTGTGTCTCGTCGCGCTCGTCGTCTCGATGAGCGCGGCCGAGATCGAGCGCGCGCAGTCGATCGCTCGCGCGCGCGACAGCGAACGCCAGCAGTTTCACGCCCACTACGTCGTCGAGCTGAGCGATCCGGCGGTCACCCGGATTGAGATCGTCACGCCGTTTCGGCGCCTGGTAATGATCTGCGAAGATCATGTGCTGCGCGGCGACTGGATGTTCACGCGGGGCGTGCGCGCCGCCGAGGAGGCGCTCGCTCCCTTTCGTGGCATCACCACGTTCCACGCGGTCATCCGCTTCAATCCGCTGAACGCGTTCGTCGAACCGCCGCCCTATGCCCTGACGATCGACGGGGCCGGCATCGACACCCAACTGACGCCGGACTACTCGGTGCCCTTTAAGGCCCGCGACGGGCGAACGCTGACCTCGCTTGTCGGCGCTCACCTCGAGGCGAACGTGCCCGCGGGCACCATCCGCGGGGGTATCCGGACGGTCGCCGTCGTGCTGCAGGGCAAGCCAGTGGCGTCCGCGTCGTTCGATTTCTCACGCCTCGACTGAGTGTGATATCCTTTCATCCGGATTGACGGATATAAACTTTACCGGATGAGTAAGAGCGCCCCCGCCATCCTGGACCAGCTCGCGTCGCTGGCGGACACGACGCGCAGCCGTTTGCTGCTGCTCCTCGATCGCCACGAGTTGACGGTGTCGGAGCTGTGCGGGATCACCCAGCTGCCGCAATCGACCGTGAGCCGGCACCTGAAGGCGCTGGCCGACAGCGGCTGGGTGTCGGCGCGCGCGGACGGCCCGAGCCACCTCTATACGATGACGCGTGCGGAGCTCGACGCGCCCACGCGTCGGCTGTGGTCGCTCGTGCGCGACCAGGTCGGTCCCACGCCGGCCGCCGCGCAGGACCAGCGGCGCCTGCAGGCGACGCTCGCCGACCGCCGCACCAAGTCGCAGGAGTTCTTCTCCTCGTCGGCGGGACAGTGGGATCGCCTGCGCGACGAGCTGTACGGCGAGCGATTCCACCTCGGCGCGATGGCCGCGTTCGCGCATGCCGACTGGGTGCTCGGCGACCTGGGCTGCGGCACCGGCGAGACGAGCGCGACACTGGCGCCGTTTGTCCACCATGTCATCGCCGTCGATGCGTCCGCGCAGATGCTGCAGGCGGCGCGCAGGCGGCTGCAGCCGTTCGACAACGTGGAGCTGCGCCGCGGCGATCTCGAAGCGCTGCCGATCGACGACGCGCGGCTCGATGCCGCGACGCTGATGCTCGTGCTCCACTACGTGCCCGAGCCCGAGCGGGCGCTCGGCGAGGTCGCCCGCGTGCTGAAGCCGGGCGGACGCGTCCTCCTCGTTGACATGCTGCCGCACGATCGCGACAGCTACCGGCAGCAGATGGGCCACGTGTGGCTCGGCTTCGCCGAAGATCACGTCGCGCGGATCTTCGAGGAGGCGGGGTTCGACGAGGTCCGAATCGTTCCGCTGGTGCCCGACGCGCGCGCGAAGGGCCCCGGCTTGTTTGTCGCAACTGGAGAAAGGCGCCCGCGGCCAGGTGAGCCCCAGCGCCAGTGTG
>CAZOIK010000484.1:0-6754 GCA_964579765.1 uncultured Bifidobacteriaceae bacterium | reverse complement strand
GATGGCGGCGCCGATGAGCGACGGGATGATGTAGGCGTGCCCGCCCGTGGCCTCGGCGACGAACACGACCGCGGTCAACGGCGTCTTGTAGCAGCCGGCGATGAACGCCGCCATGCCGACGGCCGCATACAGATCGACCATCGGGCTGTGCACGACCGACTGCGCGAACGACACGCCGAGGATGCCGCCGGTGAGGAACAGCGGGACGAACATCGCGCTGACACCGCCGACGCCGAGCGTGAAGAGCGTCGCCGCGAGCTTCAGGACGGCGAAACTCAGCAGATAGGCGGACGAGTGCGCGTGGAGCAGGATGTCGGGCACGGCCTCGTAGTTGGCGCCGATCGGCACGAGCTGGCCGCCGAAGATCGCGAGGAAGATCAGGCCGCACACGCCCGTGAGCGCGCCGCCGGCCGCCATCTTCACCCAGTGGGGCACCTGCAGGCCGACGACGAAGCCGCGCATCCGCCTGAACGTGATGCAGAACGTCATCGCAATCAGACCGCACCCGATGCCGAGGAGCGCGCACCAGAACAGGTCGCGGCCCGAGAACGTCGTGCCGCTGAGGAAGTCGAAGATGGGCTGCGCGCCGAGGAACGACGCGAGCGTGATGTACGCGACGACCGACGCGATGAGCGACGGCAGCAGCGCTTCGTGCGCGAGGTCGTCCTTGTACGGCATCTCGAGCGCGAACACGAGGCCGGTGAGCGGCGCCCGGAAGACGGCCGCCATGCCGGCGGCCGCGCCGCTGATGAGCATGATGCGGCGATCGCGAGGCTCGAGCTTGAACCGGCGCACGTGGCGCAGGTGCGACCACAGCCACGAGCCGAGCGCGCCGCCGCCGTAGATGCTCGGTCCTTCGAGCGCCGCGCTGCCGCCGAAGCCGACCGTCGCGGCCGCCGCGAGCAGCTTCGGCACGAACGGCTTCATCTGAATGTGGCCTTGGTGCTCGTGATAGGACCGGATGATTTCCTCGGTCGAGTGTTCGTCCGGATCGGGCGTGGCGTACTGCATGATGAGGCCGGCCAGGGTGAACGCCGCCACGAGCCCCGGAATCATCACCGCCGGATGCGCGAGATACGACTGGAGCACTCTCGGCCACATCCAGATCAGGATGACTTTCGCGATGAGCGTGATGACGAGGCCGGTGACGACCCCGATGATTGGCGCGACGATGAGCCACTTGTGGAGATCGCGGGAGTAAGTCGCGGAGAGATCGGCGCGAACCAGTCGCGTATATCGACGGATGAGAGGATGATCAAGCACTGATCGATTCTTAGGCAGTCGCCACCTCCGGTTGTGCCGCGACAGCAAGCGCGACAGGAAGATAGATGAGAAACGTCGCGCCGCGGCCGGGTTCGCTCGCCACTGTAATATGCCCGCTGCTCTGCTTCACAATCCCGTAGACAATCGACAAGCCGAGGCCCGTGCCCTTGCCTTGCTCCTTCGTCGTGAAGAACGGCTCGAAGAGCTTCGCGCGCGTGGCCTCGTCCATGCCGGTGCCGGTGTCGGCGACGCTCAGCCGCGCGTAGCGCCCGGGCTTGGCTTCTTCGCCGAGGAGACCGGCGGCCCACTCGTTCAGATCCACCTCGTCAACCGTCACCGTCAGGCGTCCGCCCTGGGGCATCGCGTCCCGCGCGTTGACGCACAGATTCAAAATGACCTGCTCGATCTGTGCCGGGTCGGCCGTCACCATCACGTCGGAGGTCGGCTTGATTTGCAGCTCGATCTCAGGCCCGATGAGCCGCCGCAACATCGTCTCCATGTTGGCCGTCGCGTCCCGCAGCGCGAAGAGCTTCGGCTGCGTCGCCTGGCGGCGGCTGAACGCGAGCAGCTGGCGGGTCAGGCTCGCGCCGCGCTGCACCGACAGCTTGATCTCGGAGGTCTCCGTGTGGACCGGATCGCCTTCCTTCGCGTCCATCAGCAGCAGGTCGGCGGACCCCATGATGCTCATCAGCACGTTGTTGACGTCGTGCGCGACGCCGCTGGCGAGCCGGCCGATGGCTTCGAGCTTCTGCGACTGGCGGAGCTGCTCTTCGAGCTGGCGGCGCTCGGTGATGTCGCGGATAAATCCTGTCATCGCGCGTGAGCCGCCGGTGCCCACGCGCGCCACCGTCAACTCGACGGGGAACTCCGAGCCGTCCGCGCGGACGGCGGCGAGCTCGAGCTGACGCTCCGCCAGCGGGCCGCCGCCGGTCGAGAAATACTGCGTGAGCGCGTCGATGCCGGCCGCGCGCCCCGACGGCGGGAGCAGCAGCTCGACGTTGCGCCCGAGGATGTCCATGCGTCCGTAGCCGAACATCTTCTCGGCGGCGGGGTTGAACTCGCGGATCGCGAGCTGCGGATCCATGGTGATGATGGCGTCGCTCGCGGCTTCGAGAATGGCGCCCTGCTTGGCTTCGACGTCGGCGCCGGTGCGGTAGACCTTGTAGGTCAGATAGAGCGGCGCGAGCAGCAGCAGCACGGCGAACCAGACACCCGAGGTCTCCGTCACCGCGAGCACGATGGCCGCCGCCGCCGCCCCGAGCACGTAGCTCGGAAGGCTCGACGCCAGCTCGGTCTTCCAGATCCGGAACGCGCTCTGGTTCGTAGACAGCGCGATGGCCACCGCAATCAGCACGGTGTTGAAGAAGAAATACGTCAGCGCCATGCCGGCGAGCGGCACGACGGTGCTGAGGACGGCGAGCGTGGACGGCGTGCCGCCGAGCCGCTGGTACACCTGGCCGGACGCCTGCGCCGTCAGCACCAGCGTGGACATGTTGAACAGCGTCCGATAGGGCGGGTTCGGCCGCGACTTCGGCTGGTTGAACGTCGATTGCGTCCATCCGCTCGCCGCGCCGACGATCATCGTCGCGTGCGGGCCGCGCAGAATCAGCGCGGCGATGTCCACGACGTACGACACCGACATGTTCGAGCCGCTCGCGATCGGAAACTGCACTTTGAACGCCGACGTCAGCGACGAGAGGACGACGAGGAAGAGCAGCGGGAGGATCGGCGTGAAGGTCGCGCGCGGGACGAGCGTGGCGAAGGTCAGCGCGCCCGCCGCGATGACGGCCAGGATGTACCACCGAGCCCGCGGCGGAAGATCGCGAAACAAAACGAGTTAAGTATACACATTGACAGATGTCAAACAGTTGTTTTATACAGTTGTTTGAGATGAAACGCCTCCGACTCCTCCTGCTGCTCGTCGTCCTCGCCGGCCTCGGCTCTGCGGCCTACTACTACATGGGCCGGCCGCCGAGCGAGCTCACGCTGACCGGCATCGTCACCACCAACGACGTCATCGTCAGCCCGCAGATTTCGGGACAAATCGCCGAGCTGAAAGTGGACGAGGGCGACACGGTGACCCCGGGCGAGCTCGTCGCGACGATCCGGCCCGACGAGCTGCAGGCCGACACGGCGTATTACACGCACAGCGCCGAGGGCCTCGTGTCGCAGGTGCAGGAGAGCGAGGCCGCGCTGCGCTTCGAAGAGCGGCAGACGGGCGATCAGAACAAGCAGGCCGAGTCGAATCTCGCCGCCACCGAGGCGCAGCAGATGGCCGCCACGGCGGATCTCGAGAACGCGAAGCTCGTCTTCGACCGCACGCGCAACCTCGCGCAAAAGGGCGTCGATTCGCCGCAGGCGCTCGACCAGGCGCGCACCACATACGACGCGGCGCAGGCGAAGCTCGACTCGCTCAAGAAGCAGGTCGAGGCGCAGCGATCGGCGCTCGCGCTCGCGCACGCCAACGCCGAGCAGGTGGCCGTCCGCCGCAGCCAGCTGCAGACGATGCAGCAGCAGCAGAAGGCGGCGAACGCGCAGCGCACCAAGGCGGAGGTCCGGCTGGCCTATGCCGAAGTGCGCGCGCCCATCAACGGCATCGTGGACGTCCGCGCGGTGCGGGTCGGCGAGGTCGTCACGGCCGGGCAGCCGATCGTGACGTTGATCAACCCCGACGACCTCTGGATTCGCGCCGACGTCGAGGAGACGTACATCGATCGCATCCGGATCGGCGACAAGATGACCATCCGCCTGCCTTCGGGCGAGACGCGCGAGGGCACGGTGTTCTTCCGCGGCGTGGACGCGTCCTTCGCGACGCAGCGCGACGTCAGCCGGACCAAGCGCGACATCAAGACGTTCGAGATCCGCTTGCGCGCCGACAACCACGATCGCCGCCTCGCCGTCGGGATGACGGCCTACGTCCTGCTGCCGCTGAAGTAGCGCAGGCCTTGAAGGAATCATGGGCGCCATCGACGTCAGGAACATCGTCAAGAAATACGGCGACTTCGAAGCCGTCAAGGGCATCACGTTCGACGTGGCGGAGGGCGAGATCTTCGGCCTGCTCGGGCCCAACGGGGCCGGCAAGTCCACGCTCATCCGCATCATGTGCACGCTGCTGCTGCCGACCTCGGGCACGGCGATTCTCAACGGCTTCGACGTCGTCAAAAACCCGAACGGCGTCCGCGAGTCGATCGGCGTCATCCCGCAGGCGCTGACGACGGACCTCGAGCTCAGCGTCGAGGAAAACCTGCTCATCTTCGCGAAGCTCTACGGCGTGCCGCGCGAGAAGCGCGATCGCCTCATCTCGCAGCTCCTCGAGTTCGTCGAGCTGACGCAGTGGCGCGACGCGCAGGTGAAGAACCTCTCGGGCGGCATGCGGCGGCGCGTGGAGATCGCGCGCGGGCTGGTGCACGAGCCGCGCATCTTCATCCTCGACGAGCCGACGACGGGGCTCGATCCCGTCTCGCGCGTGAACGTCTGGGAGATGCTGCAGCGGATCAAGGCGGAGCGGCAGCTCACGATTCTCATCACCACGCACTACATGGACGAAGCCGACAAGCTCTGCGACCGCATCGCCATCGTCGATCACGGCGAGCTCAAGGCGCTCGACTCGCCGCTCAAGCTGAAGATGTCGGTTCCCAGCAACAACGTCCTCGAGGTCAGCTTCAGCGCCGCGCCGCCCGCGTGGGAGGACCGCCTGAAGGCGCTGCCCGCGGTCGAGAGCGTCAACGGCCACGATCACGTCTTCCGGATCTCGACGACCAACGGGCCGGCGACGACGATGGCGCTGCTCGACGCGGCGTCGGCGGCCGGCATCACGGTGCAGTCGCTGTCGGTCGCCAGCACGACGCTCGACGACGTCTTCGTGCACTACACGGGGCGGGATCTGCGCGACGCGCTGCAGGAGGCCAATCCGCAGGACTCGGCCTTCATGATGCGGAGGTAACCATGCATCGCACCTGGGCCATCGTCGAACGCGAGCTGCGGCGCTTCCGCCGCAGCCCCGTGCTCATCGTCATCTCGATGGTGTTTCCGCTCGTGCAGCTCGTCGTGCTGGGCTACGCGTTCGGCGGCAACGTCAAGCACCTGAAGGTCGGCGTCGTCGATCAGGACGGCGGCGTGCCGGCGGTGCGCGTGCGCGAGCTCGCGTCGGCCGTGTCGGGCGGCGCGCAGACGTTCGACACCGTGCAGTACTCCGATCAGGGGCAGGCGATCACGGATCTGCGCAACGGCGTGATCAACGGGGTTCTGACGATTCCGCCCGACTTCTCGCGGCGCGTGCTGACGAAGGACGACCCGCACGTCGCGCTCATCGAGGACAACACCGACAACTTCGTCTCGGCGACGCTCGTCGGCGCGGCCGACAGCATGCTGAGCGGGTTCAGCCCGCGCGTCGCGCTCGACCGGATCTCGCCGATGCCCAATCTGGACGTCGTCGAGGTGTACCCGTACGTCCCGTACGTCCAGTACCTGCTCCCGGGCATCATCGTCATGTCGATCTTCATGATGGTGATGATCGGCGGCGGCATCATCTTCATCGACGACAAGGCGCGCGGGCTCCACGAGGGGTACCTGGTGACGCCGATCTCCAAGCTCGAGCTCGTCGCGGGCTTCAACCTGTCCGGCACGATCAAAGCCGTGCTGGCCGGCGTGTCGATCATGGTGGTGGGCAGCCTGATCGCCGGCATCCCGATGCCGTTCGATCCGATGCGCATGCTGCGGATGTTCGTCGTC
Organism: uncultured Bifidobacteriaceae bacterium; assembly: GCA_964579765.1. Classification (GTDB taxonomy): domain Bacteria; phylum Acidobacteriota; class Vicinamibacteria; order Vicinamibacterales; family CAVVIG01; genus DATNBT01. The sequence goes on along the minus strand of CAZOIK010000484.1, from coordinate 760 downwards.
ATCTGCATCACGGCGTTCGCGCTCATCAGCATGATGTTCCTCATCATGGTGCGCGTGACCGATCCGCTGACGCCGCGCGCGATTTTCGGCGTGCTCAACACCCTGCTGTACTTTCCGAGCGGCGCCATATATCCCCAGCAGGGGTTCCCGACGTGGATGAAGTGGATTGCGGCGGTGGATCCCTTCACCTACGCCGTCCACGCGTTCAAGAGCCTGGTGCTCAAGAACACGGGGTTCGGCGCCATCGGCTACGACATCCTGTTCCTCGTGGGGTTCTCCGTCATCTTCATGACCGCGGCGACCTCGCTCTTCAAGCGGACGCTGTGACGCCGTGAAGCAGCGCGATCTCGAGACGCGTGACCGGCTCCTGAAAGCGGCGGCGCAGCTGTTCGCCGATCGCGGGTTCAAGAAGGTGACCGTGCGCGACATCTGCCGCGCGGCCCGGGCGAACGTCGCCGCGGTCAACTACCACTTCGGCGACAAGACCGGGCTCTACCGCGAGGTCCTGCAGCTGGCGATCGAGACGATGCGCGCGCCGACCGACGCCGCGCGCGCGGCGGGCGAGGGGCTCGCGCCGGACGAGCGGCTCCGCGAGTACATCAAGGTGTCGATGTGCCGGGCGCTCGGCACGGGCACGCCGGCGTGGATTTCGCGGCTGATGCACCGCGAGCTGACCGATCCGACGCCGGCCTTCGACGCCGTCGTCGATCAGGCGTTCCGCCCGCGCGTGGACGACCTGACGTCGATGGTGGCGGGCATC
>CAZOIK010000483.1:0-14058 GCA_964579765.1 uncultured Bifidobacteriaceae bacterium | reverse complement strand
CAGGATCTCGTCGCAGACGCGCGCGGCGACGGGACAGTCCGTCGGGATGAGGCTGGTGAACGCGGGCTGGCGTGGAATAGTCACGGGATAGTGAATGAGCGTCTCGATGCCGCAGCCGGCGAGGTGCGTCTGGAGTGCGGCACGTGCCCGGCTGCGAACGACAAATAGATGATACACGGGGCCGGGGTCGCATTCCCGTGGCACTTCGACCGGGGCGCCGGCCAGCGCCTCGCGGTAAGCCGCGGCCAGCCGTCGCCTGCGGGCGGTCGAGTCGGCCAGCCGTGGCAGGCGTGCGCGGAGGACGGCGGCCTGGATCTCGTCGAGTCGCGAGTTCACGCCGAAGCGTTCGTGGTGATAGCGATCGCGTTGCCCGCCGTTGCGCAGCGCGCGCAGCGTGCGCGCGAGATCCGCGTCACGCGTGATCACCGCGCCGCCGTCGCCAAGCGCGCCGAGGTTTTTCGTCGGATAGAAGCTGAACGCGCCGGCCGCGCCGATCGTGCCGACGGGTCGGCCCGACGCTGTGGCGAGGTGCGCCTGGCAGCAGTCCTCGACGATCGTCAGCCCGCGTGAGGCCGCGATCCGCTCAAGCCGATCCATGTCAGCCGCTTGGCCGTACAGATGGACCGGCACGATGGCGCGCGTGCGCGCCGTGATCGCCCGCTCGACGCACACCGGGTCGATCGTCAGCCGCACCGGATCGATGTCGGCAAACACCGGCCGTGCGCCGGCCATCATGATCGCGAGCGCCGTGTACGCGGCCGAGAGCGGCGCCGTGATGACTTCATCACCTGGACCGATGTCGAGCGCGCGCAGCGTGAGCGCGATGGCGTCCGTGCCGCTGCCGACGCCGACGGCGTAGGGGGCCCCCATCGCCGCCGCGAATTCCTCCTCGAATGCAGCGACTTCCGGACCGAGCACGAACCACCCGCTGCGGACGACGCGGTCGATCGCCGCCTGAATCGCCGGTCCATCGTCGCCGGGCGCGAGCGACGCGAACGGGATTCGCGCGGCGGTCACGGCAGGGCCCCTGCCATATCGTCGATGTCGTCGACGTAATGGGGGAGGTTGGCGCGGTAGAAGTCGATCGCGCGTCGGAGGCCGTCCTCGAGGCCGACCTTCGCCGTCCAGCCGATCGCGCGCTGGAGTTTGCTCGAGTCGGCATAGAAGCTGCCGATGTCGATGGCTTTCTTGTCGGCCGGCCACGGCACGCACGCGACACCGCCGCCGCCTGCCAGGCGCACAAGCAGCGAGGCCAGATCCTTCAGGCTGATCGGCGTGAGACCGCCGACGTTGAACACGTCGCCGTTGCACGCATCGGAGGCTCCCGCGCGCAGAAACGCGTCCACTGCGTCGTCCACGTAGACGAGGTCGCGCAGCTGCGAGCCGTCGCCGTACAGTTGAATCGTCTTGCCCTCAATCGCCAGGCGAATGAACCAGCCGATGAAACCCTGGCGATTGTGTTTGATCAACTGCCGCGGGCCGTACACGTTCGTGAGCCGCAGCGAGCAGGCGCGCACGCCGAAAACGTTGTTGTAGACGAGATGGTAGTACTCGCCGGCGGCCTTGTTGATGCCGTTGACGTCTGTTGGCCGCACGAGGTGGGCCTCGGTGACCGGCAGCGAGTCAGGCTTGCCGTACACCTGTCGGGTCCCGGCGTACACCACTTTCACCGACGGATTGTGATTGCGGCACGCTTCGAGGATCGTGAGTTGGCTGCGACAGTTGACGTCGAGATCCGTGTACGGATCGCGGATGCTGTCGATGTGACTCACCTGGCCGGCCAGGTTGAAGATGACCGCGCGATCCTGCACGAGATAGTTCATCGTGCTCTGCTGGCGGATGTCGGCGACGTTGACCTGGACGCGATCGGCGATGCCGTCGATGTTGAACAGGTTGCCGCCGTAGGCAGGGATGAGCGAATCGACGAGCAGCACGTGCGCGCCGAGATCGACGAGGCGGCGCGCCAGGTTGCTGCCGATGAACCCGAGGCCGCCGGTGACCATGACGCGGCGGCCCTGGTAAAACTGGAGATGTCCGGTGGTCACGGGCGGCGCGCGGCCACTTCCGCCGCGTGCGCGCGGCGATGCTGCCGCCGTAGGACGAGCTCGACCCACAGCCGCAGCACGCCGACGGCGGTCTTGGCAATTCTGGGGACGTTGAAGAACTGCGACTTGCCGAACGCGCGATGGTAGTGGTGCACCGGCACCTCCACGACGTGGAAGCCGGCATCCTGGATCTTCTTCATCATCTCCAGGCAGATGACACCGCTCGTCTGCCGCAGCTCCACGCGGTCGAAGATCGATCGCCGCATCAGTCGGAAGTCGCAATCGACGTCGCGTAGCGTCAGGCCGAACATGACCGAGACGATGTGGTGATACAGCCGGCCAATGACGATGCGATGCAGCGGATCGGACCGGCTGATCTTGTAGCCGTTGACGACGTCGGTCTCTGCCGTCAGCGCCTGCCAGAGGAGCGTCAGTTCCGCGGGATCGTACTGGGCGTCGCCGTCGGTATAGAAGATCAAGTCCTTCGTCGCGGATCGCACGCCGGTCTGAAGCGCGCCGCCGTACCCGCGGTTCTTCTGATGGTGAATGGCGCGCACGTGCGGCGCGTACGTTCGCACGAGCTCGTCCGCGATCTCCGCCGTCGCGTCCCCGCTGCCGTCGTTGACGACGATGACCTCGTAATCCGGCGTCAGCGCCGACGCGGCCGCCACCGCGCGGATCACCATGCTGGCAATGGTGCCGCTGTCGTTGTACGCGGGAAAGAAGACGCTCAGGCTCGGGGGCGAGCCGGAGGGCGGCTGGACTGTCATTTGTAAGGTGTTTCTAAAAAGCCTAGCACGATTCAGGCGTCGCGCTTGATTAGCCGCCAAGGCGCCATTGCCGACTCGATCAGCACGGCGCGCGAGAGCTTCGACTGGCCGAGACGGCGTTCGACGAACGTGATGGGGACCTCGACGACGCGGTGACCGCGTCTCGAGGCGACGTACAGCATTTCGACGAGGAACGAATAGCCGTCGGAGATGAACCGATCGAGCGGCAGCGAGGCGAGCGCCTCGCGCCGCCAGCAGCGATAGCCGCTGGTGCAGTCGCGTGCGCGCAGCCGCGCCACCGTCCGTACGTAGACGTTGGCGAATCGGCTGAGCAGCTTCCGCCGCAGCGGCCAGTTGACGACCCGTCCGCCGGGTACGTAGCGCGACCCGATGACGACGTCGCCGCGGGCCGTGCCGGCGATGAGCGCCGGCAATTGCGCTGGATCGTGTGAGAGGTCGGCGTCCATCTGGCAGATGACGGCGGCCGGCTCCTGGAGCGCCCGCTTGAGGCCATCGACATAGGACCGTCCGAGCCCGCGGTTCTGCGTGCGGTGCATGACGCTCACACGATCTGGATGTCGCGACGACCAGTCGTCGGCGATCGCGCCGGTGCCGTCCGGCGAACCGTCGTCGACGATCAGCACGCGGACGTTTGCGTGCCGGAGCAGTCCGTCGAGCAGCAGCGGCAAGTTCTCGCGTTCGTTGTACGTCGGGACGACGACCAGCGCCGCCGGCGCCGCAGCGTCGGAGGCAGCCATCAGTCGTGCCTCTCGAAGCGCAGCGACGCAATCTGCTCCGACACCAAGCCGATGAGGAAGATCATCACGCTCAGCAGGATCAGGAGCACCGACGAGTTGGTCACGTGAGCCTGGGTGACGATGGTCCAGGCAGCATACGCGCCCCCGATGGCAAACGAGGTTGTCGCAAGCGGCAAAAAGATCCGCATCGGGCTGAACATCGTCACGACCTTCAGCAGGATGACGAGGAACTGCACGCCGTCGGGACCGAAGCGGATGTTTGAGCGCCCCATACGAACGCTCGCGTCGATGGGCTCGAACCAGACGCTGTAGCCGGCTTTGATGAAGGCGAGTGTCGTCGTTGTCGGCGTCGAGAATCCGTTCGGGAGCAGGTGCAGGAACTCGAGCAGGTGCTCGCGACGGGCGGCGCGGAATCCCGACGTCAAGTCCGGAATGTGCCGTTCGGTCAGGTAGCTCGCGATCGCGTTCAGGGCACCGTTGCCGAGCCGGCGCGCGACGCTGGCCTGCGTGGCGGAGGAACGTGCGCCGACGACCAATTCGTACTCGGCGAGCTTCGCCACGAGGCGCGTCGCGTCGGCGGGCCGATGCTGCCCGTCGGCATCGAGGATCAGCACGAATTCGCCGCTGGCGTTGCGAATGCCCGTCTTGACGGCCGCGCCGTTGCCCTTGTTGTACGGATGGCGCACGACACGGGCGCCGGCCTCAGCCGCGTATCGACTCGTCCCGTCGCTCGAGCCGTCGTCGACCACGATGATTTCGTGCCACGATGCCGCGGCGCGCAAGCCGGCGACGAGCGCCTCGATCGACGCGCCTTCGTTGTAGGCGGGCACGACGATCGAGACGCGCTCGGTCATCGTTCGGCGGCGCCGATGAGCGCGTCGATGGCATCGTCCCACGAGATGCTGTGGGCACGCTCGTAGCCGGCCTGTCCCATCGCCGCGGCGGCTCCGGCATCCGCGGCGATCGCCGACATCGCTCCGCCCAGCTGCTCGGCATCCGGTGCTGTAACGAGGCCGGTGACACCGTCGGTGACGAACTCGAGCGGGCCGCCGGCGTCGCTCGTCGTAATCACGGGTTTGCGCGAGAGGAACGCCTCGAGCGTGACGTAGCCGTAGTCTTCGTCGAAGGGCGGGAACACGACCGCTGCCGCGCCGGCATACAGATCGACGAGCTGCGCATCGTCAATCCGCCCTGTGAACGTGACGCGGGGAGACAGACCGAGACGCGACGCGAGGGCCTCGAGATCGTAGCGCAGCGGTCCGTCTCCGACGACGACGAGGCGCCAACGCCGGTCCACGTGCGCCAGAGCGCGAATGATCAGATCGACGCGCTTGTTGCCTTCCAGACGCCCGGTGGACAGGAAGTAGTCGCCGCGCGGCCCGGCTCTGAGTCTGCCGGCGAGCGGCGGTGGATGGTAGAGCGCTTGGGCGCTGAGGCCGTTGTACTTCAGGAGACGCGCGGCAGTGTTGCGGGCGTTCGTAAAGAGCGCCCGCGATTCGCGAAGCGACGCGGTGTCGAGCTCGATCAGCCGATCGCGCAGGCCGACGTCGCCCTCGACGTCGGCGAACTCGCTGTAGGGCGTGCCGCAGAGATCGTAGACCGCGCGGTACTGATGGAACAGCCACGTGATCTTCTTCGGATGGCGGACGAAGTACGTCGGGAACTTCGTGCCGATCGCGAGGTCGATCGGCTGATGATTCGCTTCACTGACGTCCACCATCCGCCAGGCCGCGATTTGGGCGAGCAGCTCGTCCTTGGGGTACCACTTGAACGGCACGGACACGCGCTCGGCCGTGAAGCCGCGCCGTCGGAGGTTATCGACGAGCCCGCGCACGTGCAGCTCCGCGCCGCCGTGCACGAACGGGACCTGCGCCTCGCAGACGACGACGGTCCTGATCATGTCGCGTGGCGGAAGTTGACGATGTCGCCGTCGCCGACGATGTAGTCCTTGCCTTCGAGCCTGACCTCGCCGTGATCGCGGCAGGCGGCCATCGAGCCGCGCTGGATGAGCGCGTCGTAGCTGACGACTTCGGCGCGGATGAAGCCGCGCTGGATGTCGCTGTGGATTTCGCCCGCCGCCAGCGGCGCGGTCAGGTTGCGCGGGATCGACCACGCGCGGCATTCGTCTTCGCCGACGGTAAAGAACGAGATGTAGCCGAGCAGGTCGTAGCTCGCGCGGATCACCCGATCGAGCCCCGATTCCTTCAGGCCGAGGTCCGCCAGAAACGCCGCAGCGTCGGCCGTATCGAGCTGCGCGATCTCGAGCTCGATTTTTGCGCACACGGCGACGGCGGCCGTCGAGCCCCGCGAAAGGAATTCCGAAAGGCCGGCGCGTTCGGCCGCATGCTCGACCGCGGCGGCCGCATCGCCGCCCGTGACCTGCGACTCGTCGAGGTTGACCACGACCAGCAGCGGTTTAGCGGAGAGAAACTGAAAGCCGCGCAACCGCTTCAGATCATCGCCCTGGAGGTTGAGCGATCGGAGCGGACGCCCGTCCTCGAGCGCCGCACGGCACGCGTTCAACACGTCGCGTTCGCGTTCGAGTTCGGGCGACTTGCCTTTCTTCAGATCCTTCTCGACGCGTTCGAGCCGCCGTTCCGTGAGGCCCAGGTCCGCGAGAATCAGCTCGTCCTCCATCGCTTGCGCGTCACGCGCCGGGTTGACGGATCCGGCTGGATGCGGCACCGCCGGGTCGTTGAAGGCGCGGACGACGTGGACGAGCGCATCGGCGTTCTTGTAGGCAGCCACGTCGACGAGGGCCGATGCGCCGCCCGCGCGAACCGGCGTCGCCAGATCGGAGAATTCAATCGTCGCCGGCACGCGTTTCTTCGGGTTGTACATCGCTGTCAGGCGATCGAGGCGCGCGTCCGGCACCTTCGAGATGCCGATCGTCGCCTCCGTCTTGCCGTGGGCGACTCGCGTCGGCTCGCGAGCGCTGGTCATGAGCTGAAAGAGAGTGGTCTTTCCGGTCTGTCCGAATCCGATAAGCGCCGCACGCAGCATGGGTTGAACCTCGCATCCTAACACGCAGGAGTTGGGCTAACTCGGCCTCGCCTGGGGTGTACGACCGCAGGGGCGATTAAAAGGCGAAAATTTGGCGTAACTTATTGAACATACAATATTTTGCGGTTGACTTCAGGTGGGCGCCCTCCTAACATCGTCGTGGATTTTTGTGGATCAGAGTGGAGTAGTCTCCGGTGCTCAGGGGTAGTACGTCAGCGCGCATCGATGACAAAGGAAGGCTCAAGGTTCCGAACGCCTTTCGCCGTCTCGTCGAGCAGACGCACGGCCGCGAGCTCTTTCTCACGAGCCTCACGGGCGAGTACGTCCGCATCTATCCGATGCCGGTCTGGCTCGACATCGAACAGAAGCTCGCCGCGATGCCGTCAGCACATCCGTCGAAGCTGCGCTACCTCGACCGGATCAACTACTTCGGAGCGGACGCAGAGCTGGACGCACAGGGGCGCGTGATGATTCCGCTGCGTTTGCGCGAGGCCGCCACGATGAACGGCGAGGTCGATGTGCTCGGCCAGGTCAACTACCTCGACATCTGGAATCACGATCGGTTTGTCGCGAAGATGCAGCGCGAACCGTTCACCGACGACGACGCGCGCGCGCTGGCGGAGTTCGGCATATGACGGCCGCGCACGTCCCGGTGTTGACGGCCGAAGCGATGCAGTTTCTCAATCCTGGCCGCGGCGGCGTCTACCTCGACTGCACCGTCGGTCTCGGGGGGCACGCGCGCGCCATGCTCGAGGCAGGAGCGACGCGGGTGATCGGCATCGATCGCGACCAGGACGCGCTCGCGCAGGCGCGAGTGCGGCTCGAGCCGTGGGACGGACGGGTAGACCTCGTCCATTCGGACTATCGGGCGATCGACGGCGTACTTGACGGTCTCCACGTTGCGCTCGTGGACGGCGCGCTCGCCGATCTCGGCGTCTCGTCGATGCAGCTCGACGAGCCGGGCCGCGGGTTCAGCTTCCAGCGTGACGAGCCGCTCGACATGCGGATGGACCGCAGCCGCGGTGAAACGGCGGCCGAGCTCATTGCTGTCACGCCGGAGCGCGACCTCGCGGACACGATCTACGCCTACGGCGAAGAGCGCTTCTCGCGCCGCATCGCTCGGGCCATAGTCGAGGCGCGGCGCCACGCCCCCATCGAGACGACGGCGAGGCTCGCGACGATCGTCCGTCGCGCCGTCCCGACGCGCGGTTATCAGCGCATCGATCCCGCGACGCGAACGTTCCAGGCGATCCGAATCTGGGTCAATCACGAGCTCGACGGGCTGGACACATTCCTCGAGGCGGCGGCGCGGCGCCTGCGGGCCGGCGCGCGCCTGGTCGTGATCACGTTTCATTCGCTCGAAGATCGCATTGTCAAACATACGCTGCGCGCGCTGGAGAAGCGGGCGGATGCGGCATTGAAAGTGCTGACGAAGAAGCCCGTCGTGCCCGGCGAGGGCGAGCTTACGGTGAACCCCAGAGCGCGAAGCGCGAAGCTCCGCGCGGCGGAGAAGCTGGCGTAGCTAATGGCCGAGCCCTTCGAATACGCGATCCGCAAGGACGTGCGCAACAACCCAATCGTCCGCGAAGTGGACGAGGCGCGGCAGCGCGAGCTGTGGAAGTCGGTCGGGTTGACGGTGGCGCTCGTGCTGCTGGGGCTGTTCTCCGCGTGGCCGCACATGGAGCTGATGGTCAACGGCTATCGGATCGAACAGCTTCAGAAAGAGAAGGATGCCGAGGAGGAGATGACGCGGCAGCTGCGCCTCGAGATCGAAACGCTTCGTTCGCCGCAGCGCATCGAAACCCTGGCGACGACGCGTCTGCACCTGGTCGCGCCGACGCCCGACGAGGCCATCGTCCTCGAACGCGTCGTGCCCGTCGATCTCCCCGCGTCGTCTGTTGTCGCGCGCCGGTGACACCGTGACAGACACTGCTGCCCACGCCTGGCGCGAGACCCTTCGCAGGCGGACGATCATCACGGCCGCCCTGATCGGCTTCTGGGTGGTTGGCATCGAGGCGCGACTCGTCGTGCTGCAGGTCTTCGAGCACCGCGATCTCGTCGCGCGGGCGACGCGTCAGCAGATGCGGACCATGGATGCGGCCGCCGAACGCGGCGACATCCTCGACCGCAAAGGCCGCGTGCTCGCGACCAGCGTGAGCGCCGACTCGATCTACGCCGTCCCGTCCGCAATTGACGATCCGAAGGCGGTGGTCGCCGAGCTCTGCACGGCATTCGGGGACTGCACGCCGAAGGAACGCGAGTCGCTCGTCGAGCGGCTCGGCAAGAACCGTCAGTTCGCGTACGTGCGCCGGGAGGTCTCGCCGGAGCAGGCCAAACGCGTGGCCGCGCTGAATCTGGCAGGTATCGGCTCGATCAAAGAGGATCGCCGTTTCTACCCGAACAAGGAGCTCGCCGCCCATCTGCTCGGATACGTCGGCGTGGACAACCGCGGGTTGAACGGCGTCGAGTTCACCTACGACCGGCAGATTCGCGGCAAGGCGGGCACGGTGCTCGTGCAGACAGACGCGCGGAATCGTGCGTTCGCGCGCTTCGAGCGCCCGCCGACGACCGGATCCACCGTCGAGCTGACGATCGACGAGTACCTGCAGCACGTCGCCGAACGCGAGCTGCACGCGGGTGTCGTCGAGAACAGGGCGATCGGGGGCACGGCCATCATCATGAATCCGCATACGGGCGAGATTCTGGCGATGGCGAACGAGCCGACGTTCAACCCGAACGCGTATCGCGAGTTCGATGACGTCGATCGCCGCAACCGGGCGGTGCAGGATCTCTACGAGCCGGGTTCGACATTCAAGGTCGTGACGGCCTCGGCGGCGCTCGAAGAGCACGTCATGCCGATCGACTCGCTGATCGACACGGATCCCGGCATCATCAAGATCCCGGGACGGGCCAAGCCGATCACGGAGGCCAGCCACCACAACTACCACACGCTGTCGTTCACCGACGTCATCGTGAAATCGAGCAACGTCGGCGCGATCAAGATCGGATTCAAAGTCGGCACGGAGCGGCTGAGCCGGTACGTGTCGCTGTACGGCTTCGGACATCCCGTGTCGCCGGACTTTCCAAGCGAGAGCTCGGGCATCGTCTGGAATCCGTCGAAGTGGACCGAGAGCGCCCTCGCATCGGTGTCGATGGGCTATCAGGTCGCCGTGACGCCGCTGCAGATGGTCGCCGCGATCAGTTCGGTCGCCAATGGCGGCGAGATGATGGAGCCGCGCGTCCTTCGCGCGATCTACCAGAACGGCCGGCGCTACGAAACGCGTCCGAAGGTCGTGCGACGCGTGGTGAGCCCGGACACGGCCGCCGCCCTCACTGGAATCATGGAAGGCGTCGTGGAACGCGGAACCGCGACGATGGCGCAGATGCCCGGCTTCACCGTCGCGGGCAAAACCGGAACGGCCGCCAAGCTCGTCAACGGCACGTATTCGACGACGGCGTATAACGCGTCGTTCGTAGGGTTCGTGCCGTCGCGGAACCCCGCGGTGGCGATCATCGTCGTCACCGATTCTCCGCACAACGGCCCGACCACCGGCGGTCCGGTGTCGGGGCCCGTGTTCAAGCGCATCGCAGAAGCGACGCTGCGCTACCTCGGCGTCGGACCGACGATCAACCCGCTGCCGCCCGTGCTGGTGGCACGCCACGACGACGGTGCGAATGACGCCGTGCGCACGCCGAGTGCGTCGGTGTCGCAGGGCGGCGAGTCGCCGACGGTGAGCTTCGTCTCGGACGGTCCGCCGGGGACGATGCCGGATCTTCGCGGCTTGAGCGCGCGCGAAGCGCTGCGCACCCTGATGCGACTCGGCCTCAGTGCGCACATCGACGGCAGTGGCGTTGTCGTCGCGCAGGATCCGCCCGCCGGCGCCCCGCTCGACACCGTCAGCGCAGGCCGCGTGACACTTGCGCGCACGGCCGCCGCGCTGCAGGAACAGGCGCGCCCATGAAACTCGCGGACGTTCAGCGGACCGTCGGGACGGGCGCCGGACAGCAGCCGCCGATCTCCGGCATCGCGTACGACTCACGCACCGTGTTGCCGGGACAGGTGTTCGTCGCGCTGAAGGGCGTGCACGCGGACGGCGCGCAGTTTGCGCGCGACGCTGTGCGGCGTGGCGCGATTGCGGTCGTCGCCGAGCAACCGCTGGCCGATCTTGGCGTGCCGCTGTTGCAGGTCGCCGACGCACGCCTGGCGATGGCCGAGCTTGCCGCCGACTTCTACGGCCATCCCAGTGAACGCATGCGCGTCGTCGGGATCACGGGCACCAACGGCAAGACGACGACGGCGCATCTGGTCGCCTCGATCTTCGAGGCCGACGGCATGAAGTGCGGCGTCATCGGCACCGTCGCGCATCGCATCGGGAGCGACGTGCGCGCGTCGGCGCACACGACCCCAGAGGCGCCGGACGTCCAGGCGCTGTTGCGTGAGATGGCCGACAAGGGATGCGCGGCCTGCGCAATGGAAGTCTCGTCGCATGCGCTCGCGCAGCGCCGCGTGGATGCGATGACGTTCTCGGCGGGCGTGTTCACGAACCTCACGCGCGATCACCTCGACTTCCATCACGACATGGAGACGTACTTCCAGGCGAAGCGGCGCCTGTTCGAGATGCTGCCCCCGACCGCGCCGGCGCTGATCAACATGGACGATCCCAGGGGCGCAGCCATCGTCGAGGCGAGTCCCAGGCCGGTGACGTACGCGATCAACCGTGCGGCCGACATCACGCCCGGGCCGCTATCGTTTTCGATGGACGGTCTGTCGTTCGACATCCGCACGCCGCGCGGCACGCTGCAGGCCCGCTCGAAGCTGGTGGGGCGGCCGAACGTCTACAACATTCTTGCGGCGGTCTCGACGGGCGTCGCGCTGGATCTGCCGTTCGACGCGATTGAGAAAGGCCTGCAGACCCTCGACGCCGTGCCGGGACGGTTCGAGGTTGTCTCGAGTCCGCGCGACGCCGTCACGGTGGTCGTGGACTACGCACATACCGACGACGCGCTGCGGAACCTGCTCGAGACCGCGCGCCCGCTCGCGCGAGGCCGCGTCATCACGGTGTTCGGGTGCGGCGGCGACCGCGATCGGACGAAGCGGCCGCTGATGGGCGCCGTGGCGAGCCGCTTGTCCGACGTGCTCGTCATTACGTCCGACAACCCGCGTCATGAAGATCCCGCGCGCATCATCGAGGAGATTCAGCGCGGCATCACCGCCGACACGCGGAAGAGCGACATTGCCGTCTTCGCGATCGTTGATCGGCGGACGGCCATCGCGAAGGCGATCGACGTCGCGCGACCCGGCGACCTGGTGTTGATCGCAGGGAAAGGACACGAGAAGTACCAGATTCTCGGAAACGAGCACGTGCCGTTCGACGACGCGGCGGTGGCGCGCGAGCTGCTGGGCCGCAGGCGGACGAACTCGGGCGTCGTGTAGCGCCCGGTCATGGCGTCAGACATCCGGCTGACGGCCGACTGGGTCGCCGCCGCCATGGCAGGGACGATCGTCGCGAGCGGCGGGCCCGACGCGGGGTTCTCGGGGGTGTCGATCGACACGCGCACGCTGCGACGCGGCGAGCTGTACATCGGCATCCGCGGCGACCGATTCGACGGCGCGGATTTTGCGGCCGCGGCCGTCAAGGCCGGGGCAGCGGGCGTGGTGGTGCCGCGCGGGCGCGGCTCGGATCCGGGGCTCGCCGGCGCGGCGGTGATCGAAGTGGACGAAACCGTCGCGGCGTTGCAGACGCTGGCGCACGCGACGCGGCGGGCATCGGGCACGAAGGTCGTGGCGATTACCGGCAGCGCCGGCAAGACGACCACGAAAGAAGTGACGGCGGAGTTTCTCGGGGCCAAATATCGAGTGATTCGGAATCGCGGCAATTTGAACAACCACATCGGCCTGCCGCTCTCGCTGATGGAGCTGACCACCCGGCCGGACGTCGCGGTAGTCGAGCTCGGCATGAACCACGCCGGCGAGATCAGCACGCTCGTGCGGATCGCCGAGCCCGACGTGCGCGTCTGGACGAACGTCGGCGAGGCGCACCTCGGCTTCTTCGCCTCGATTGACGCGATCGCCGACGCCAAGTCCGAAATCCTCGAAGGGGCCGCGCCGGATGCGGTGCTGGTGGCCAACGCCGATGACGACCGTGTGATGGCACGGGCGCGATCCTTCGCCGGCCGGGTCGTCACCTTCGGGATCGATCGGCCTGCCGATGTCCGCGCCGCGCGGGTGGTCGATCGCGGCATCGACGGAACGGCGGCGACCGTGAACACCCCGGGCGGCAGCTTCGATCTGAGGACGCCGCTGATCGGACAAGGCAATCTCGCGAATATCCTGGCGGCAACCGCGGTCGGGGTTCAGTTCGAGGTGCCGCTCGCGGTCATGGCGTCGCGCGCGGCGACACTCACCCCCGCGCATCATCGCGGCGACGTCGTGCGCCTGGGCCGGGGCGTGGTCGTTATCGACGACAGCTACAACGCGAACCCGACAGCCACACGCCGTGCGATCGATGTGGTGCGGACGAGCGCTGCGCGCGGGCGGCGGGTCGCCGTGCTTGGCGAGATGCTCGAGCTTGGCGATCGGGCGGCCGCGCTGCACGAGGACGTCGGGCGCGCGGCGGCCGCCGCGACGCTCGACGAGCTCGTCGCGATTGGCGGCGATCCGGCGAGGGCGATGGCGGCTGCCGCTGTGGCGGCGGGAATGAATCCGACGCACGTGCGCCACTTCGCGACGAGCGAGCACGCGGCCGATGCGATCGCGTCGTACGTCAACGACGGCGACCTGGTGCTGGTGAAGGGTTCGCGCGGCATCCGTACCGACCTGATCGTCGAACGGCTGAAGGCGGAGTTCGCCTGATGCTGTATTACCTCCTCTACGACCTGCTCCATACCGAGTGGTCGCTGCTGAACGTCTTCCGGTACATCACCGTGCGCACGGCGATGGCGAGCCTGAGCGCGCTCGCGCTGAGCCTGCTGCTCGGCCCGTGGCTCGTGCGCAAGCTGCGCGAATTCCAGATCGGCCAGGTGATCCGCCAGGAAGGGCCCGAGTCGCACCGTGCGAAGGCCGGCACACCGACCATGGGCGGGCTGCTGATCCTGACGGCGACGCTCGTGCCCACGCTGCTGTGGGCGAACCTGACAAATCCTGACGTGTGGATCGCCGTGCTCACGACCGCGGCGTACGGCGCCATCGGGTTCGCCGACGACTACCTGAAGATCGTCCGCAAGTCGCATCACGGCCTGCTGCCGCGCTACAAGATGGCGAACCAGATTCTTGTCGGCGCTGCTGTCGGCATCGCGTTGCTCGTGCTGCGGAACCACGGTCTCTACAACACGCGGTTGATCTTCCCGTTCTTCAAGCGGCTCATCCCCGATCTCGGCTACGCGTACCCGCTGTTCGCGATCTTCGTCCTCGTCGCGTGGTCGAATGCCGTGAACCTCACCGACGGCCTGGACGGGCTCGCGATCAGCACGGTCGCAATTGCC
>CAZOIK010000482.1:0-5029 GCA_964579765.1 uncultured Bifidobacteriaceae bacterium | reverse complement strand
CGCCCTCGCGGACGCGATCGTCATCTCGACGTCCTTCGCCGTCTGCGCCGCGGACAGAAACCACGCCACGAACTGCGACGGCGGCGAATACACGCCACGCCCTAGCATCCCTCTGAAGAACGACGCGTACTGCGCCGTGTTCGCGCTCGTGGCGCTGGCGTAATCGCGCACCGGCCGATCGGTGAAGAACGGCGTGAGCACCGACCCGACGGCGTTCACCTGCAGCGCGACGCCCGCAGCGCGTGCCGCGTCCGCGAGCCCGCCGGCCAGGCGCGCGCCGAGCGCGGCGAGATGCCGATAGAGCGTCGGCGAGAGCTGATCGAGACACCAGATGCCCGCTGTCATGGCGAGCGGATTCCCCGACAGCGTGCCGGCCTGATAGACCGGACCCGACGGCGAGACGAGCGACATCAGATCCGCCCGGCCGCCGTACGCGCCGACCGGCAGGCCGCCGCCGATGATCTTGCCGAGACACGTCAGGTCGGGGCGCACTCCCGTCGTCTGCTGCGCGCCGCCGGCGGAGGCGCGGAAGCCGGAGATCACCTCGTCGAAAATCAGCAGCGCGCCATTCGCGTCGCACGCCTCGCGCAGCCCCTGCAGAAACCCGGCGGCCGGCGGGACGATCCCCATGTTGCCCGCAATCGGCTCGACGATCACCGCCGCGATCTGCTGCGGGTTCGCGTCGAAGAGCGCGTGCACCGATCCGAGGTCGTTGTACGAGGCGACCAGCGTGTCGGACGATGCGCCAGGCGTCACGCCGGGGCTGTCGGGCGTACCGAAGGTCAGCGCGCCGGATCCCGCCTGCACGAGAAACGCGTCGGCATGACCGTGATAGCAGCCCTGGAACTTGATCACGCGATTGCGCTTCGTCGCCGCGCGCGCGACGCGCAGCGCGCTCATCGCGGCTTCGGTGCCCGAGTTGACGAAGCGGATTCGCTCGATCGACGGCATCAACGTCACGACACGCTCGGCGAGCGCAACCTCGAGCGGGCTCGGCGCGCCGAAGCTGGTGCCGTCCTTCGCCGCGCGCGCAATCGCGCGCGTCAGGCCCTTCGGGGCATGTCCGTGAATCAACGGGCCCCACGACATCACGTAGTCGATGTACTTGTTGCCGTCCACGTCCACGAGCGTCGCGCCCGACGCGCGCCTGATGAAGAGCGGCGATCCGCCGACCGACTTGAACGCGCGGACGGGGCTGTCCACGCCGCCCGGCAGCAGCCGCTGGGCGCGCGCGAACAGCTTCTTCGATTTGTCTGTACGCATACGCGGGCGTCCACGTTATCAGAAGACGCGGTCGCTACGTACGAAGGAGCAGGGCGGCACCCCAGAGGACGAACACGGCGCCGGAGATGCGTCCGACGAGATGTCCGCCGGGCGCGCATTTCTCGGCGAGCATCAGGAGCGTGAACGCCGCCATCCACAGCAGGCTCATCGTGCCGACCGCGAACATGAGGACGATCATCGCCCAGCAGCAGACGATGCAGTCGCGGCCGTGGAGCAGGCCGAGCGTCAGGGCTCCGGACGCACCAGGGCGCCACTCCGTGAGCAGGAAGCCGAGCGGCGTCCGGCAGCGACGCAGGCACGCGTGCTTCAGCGGACTGAACTGATAGGCGCCGGCCGCGACGAGCAGGGCGCCCGTCGCCGCGGAGCGCACGCCTGTCGAGAGGTGCACGAACAGCTCCGACGCCGCCGTCTGGTGCTGGGTCCAGCCGGCGAGCGCACTCACGCCGATCCACAGCGCGATGTACGCGCCGACGAACGCCGCGATGCGCGGCCAGTGGCTGCCTGCATCGCGCGCGACGAGGCGCACGAACGTCAGGCACATGGGCGCCGCGGCCGGCAGCATCATGCCGAGCATCATCGCGATCCACATCAGGACGGCGGCCGGCGCCGGCGCCGTCGGCGAGGCGTGGTGCAGCGCGTGGCCGCCGGCGTGGACGACGTAGATCCACGACGCCGTCGTCGCCAGCGCCATGCCGCCGACGAGGATCGCGCGCTGCGCCGCGATCGCGCGGCTCGGCGCGACCACCGTCATGACGCGTACGTGAAGGGCGCGACCATGGCCTGACGGCCGGACGCCTCGAACGAGATGCCGTGATCGTTCAGGCGCGCGTGGCTCGCGCGGCCGACGACGGCGGCGTGGCCCGGGGAGATGGCGAGCGGGTTGCCCTGGATGGTCACCGTGCCTCCGCCTTGTCCGGCAATCGGCTGCCATTCGGCTTCCCCGACGCGGCCGACTTTCATGCGGCCGCTCTTGCCGTCCGATTCGAACGCGATGGGGACCACTTCGACGCCGGCGACCTTCGCGATGTGCTCGGCGATGCGCGCGGGATGGCCGCCCGCCTTGCCGGCGAAGATCTGCGTGAGCGCGTCGCGCTGCGTGTCGTTCGCCCGCTCGTCGAGATAGAGCACGGCGGTCCAGTCCTTCTGCACCATGTTGCCCGGCGTGTGCACGCCGACGGCGACGTTGAGGCCGTCGAGCGAGACGTCGCCGAAGCGACCTTTGTCGATGTGCCAGCCGACGAGGGCCGTGCAGTCCCCTTCGGTCGGATCGCTCAACATGATGCACGGGCACGCGGCGTCGCACGTGCAGGCTTCCGCATAAGTTCCTGACAGATTCCACGCGGTGGGCATCGGCGTCTCCTTTCCGGTTGCAGAAACGCTGATTATGCAGGACGCCGGGGCAAGGGACCAGTCGTGCAGATCCCTAGGGTGGATGCTACGAAATCGCGCGGGCGGCGTCGCGGGCGTAGTACGTGATGATGATGTCGGCGCCGGCGCGGCGAATCGCCGTCAGGCACTCGAGCATCGCGCGCGTCTCGTCGAGCCAGCCGTTGCGCGCGGCGGCTTTGAGCATCGAGTACTCGCCGCTCACGTGATACGCCGCCGTCGGATAGCCGAACGTCGTCTTCACGCGCGTGAGGACGTCGAGATAGGGCAGCGCCGGCTTGACCATGACGATATCGGCGCCTTCCTCGATGTCCTGGGCGACTTCGCGCATCGCCTCGTCGGCGTTGGCGGGGTCCATCTGATACGACGCGCGGTCGCCGAACTTCGGCGCCGAGTCGGCGGCGTCGCGGAACGGCCCGTAGAACGCAGACCAGTACTTCGCCGCGTACGCCATCACGGCCGTGTTCTCGTAGCCGTGCTCGTCGAGCGCCGCCCGGATGGCGCCGACGCGGCCGTCCATCATGTCCGACGGCGCGACGATGTCCGCCCCGGCCGCGGCGTGCGAGACGGCAGCGCGCACGAGCTGCTCGACCGTGGGATCGTTCACCACCTCGTTGCCGACGACGATGCCGCAGTGCCCGTGGTCGGTGTACTCGCACAGGCACACGTCGGTGGCGACCAGCACGTCGGGCGCCGCGTCCTTGATCGCGCGCACGGCCGACTGGACCGGCGCGTTCGGATCGTAGGACGCCGATCCGACGCTGTCTTTGTGATCGGGCAGCCCGAAGAGCAGCACGGATCGGATGCCTTCCGCGCGCGCCGCCTCGACCTCGCGAACGGCTTCGTCCACCGACAGGTTGAACACGCCGGGCATCGAGCTCACTTCGCGCCGCACGCCCTGGCCCTCGCAGACGAAGAGCGGCAGCATGAACATGTCCGCCGACAGGCGCGTCTCGCGCACCAGCGCGCGCATGGCCTCGGTGCGCCGCAGCCGGCGATGACGACGGGTGAGCTTCAGCGACTGACGCGTCTGCGTGGGGTTCATACGGCGGCTTCGAAGTATTTTACGATCGCGGCCACCAGCGCGGGCACGGTGTACTTCTCCGGCACGATCGCCGTCCTGATGCCGCACTGCGCCGCGGCTTCCGCCGTGACCGGCCCGATCGACGCGACGACCGTCGTCCTCAGCAGGTCGGCGGCCGGTTCGGCGCCGAGCAGCTTCACCAGGTTTCGCACGGCCGACGGGCTGGTGAACGTCACCACGTCGAGCTTGCGCTCGAGCAGCATCCGGTAGATGTCGGGATCGCCCTCGCGTTCGGCGTCGGTCGCGACCGTGCGGTACGCGACGACTTCCGTGACGTTCGCGCCGTGCTTTCGCAGCTCCTCCGGCACGACCTCGCGGCCGATGTCGGCGTGCGGCAGCAGCACTCTCGCCCCCGCGAGATCGGCGGTCGCCGTCATCGCCTGCACAAGCGACTCCGCGCGGTACTCGGCGGGGACGACGTCGGGCTTCAGCCCGTAGCGCGCCAGCCGCTCGGCTGTCGCCGGGCCGACCGCGCAGAGCTTCACGCCGCCGAGCGCCCGGACGTCGGCCGCGCGCAGCAGGCGTCCCATGAACGCGTCCACGGCGTTGGTGCTGGAGAACACGATCCAGGCAAACGCCGAGGCGTTCGCGCAGGCGTCGTCGAGAGGACCGAAGTCGTCGGGCGGCGCGATGCGCAGCATCGCCGCTTCGACGACCTCGGCGCCCATCGCCTCGAGCGCGTCGGCGAATTCGGCGGCCTGCTCGCGCGGCCGCGTGACGAGGATGCGCTTGCCGAAGAGCGGCCGCTCGTCGTACCACCGCAGATGGCCCCGCAGCGCCGCGACGCGCCCGACAATCAGCACGCCAGGTCTGGCGTCGGCCGCCTTCTCCAGCGCGTCGGCCAGATCCTTCAGCGTCCCGTCGAGCGTGCGCTGCGTCGGCAGCGTGCCGTCGAAAATCACCGCCGCCGGTTCCTCGGGCGCGCGGCCGTGCGAGAGGAGCGAGCGCACGACGCGCGGCAGCTGTGTGGGCCCCGCGTAGCAGACGAGCGTGCCGTCGAGGCGCGACACGCTCGTCCAGTCCACGTCGATGTCGCGCTCCGCCCTGCCGTCTTCGTATCCGCGGATGAGCGTGATGGTGTCGCCGCCGCCCGAGTAGCTGATGGGCACGCCCGAGTACGACGGCGCGGCCATGCACACGGGCACGCCGGGTACGACCTCGAACCGCACGCGCTGTTCGTGCAGGAAAAGCCCCTCGGCGCCGCCGGTGTCGAACACGAACGGATCGCCCCACTTCAGCCGCGCGACGGTCTTGCCCTCGCGCGCCTTCTCGACG
>CAZOIK010000481.1:0-3812 GCA_964579765.1 uncultured Bifidobacteriaceae bacterium | reverse complement strand
CGGCGATCGACGGACGAGGATCGTGCGCAGCCGTCCGCTCCGCCTTCGTCTGCGCGAACGGGATGTACGAGCCGAGCAGCGGCACGAGCTGCCGCGTGCCGCCGAGCTTCTCGCTCCGGAAGTTCCAGCCCGTGTACGTCGCGAGCGGGACGGACACTTCGGGCAGATGAATGCCCGCGCGGTCGTTGCCGTCGGCATCGACCTGCGGCACGAGGAACGGCAGCGCCGCGCCGGCCGCCGGCACGCCGGGCGCGAGATCGGCGGGCATGCGGAAGCCGGCGGTCAGCGTCTTCGGCGACTGCACGCCGGGGATCGCCGGAAACGCGACAGCCGACGCCTTCACCAGCGTCCCGTCGGCGAGCCGCGGATACCGGCTCGGCGGCGGCGCCGTGCCCTCGCTCACCCACTTCGCCATCGCGACGGTGAGCGCGCGCATGTTCCACCAGTAGTCGGTCGGGTTCGCCTTCTGCTGGCCTTGCCCGGACGGCGGCGGAAACGCCGACGGCCCATGCTGGTTGCCGGCGAAGAGGTAGACGCGCACGTTCGCCGGCAGCGCGATGTCCTTCAATCCGTCTGCCGTCGTGTGGATGAGCGCCGCCGAGCGCCCGCCGCCCCAGTACTCGACGTCCGTGTTCGTGTAGAAGATCTTCGGCTGGTTCATGCGCGCACGCGCGTTGTCGAGCAGGCCGTCGGTGACGCCGCTGACCGGATCGCGCTGCGCCATGTCGGCGAACGGAAACGCCGTCGCCGAATAGGTGCCGAGGCCGGTCGGCGTCGCCCAGCGCCGGTTGACGTCGAGGCGCGCGCCGCCGGCGATGTGGGCGATGACGCCGTCGAACACCTGGCGACCCTGCTCGTCCGTGTTCATGCCGTCGTAGAGGAACGTGCGCAGAAAGCGCCCGCTCTGCGAGACGCCGAAGCCGATCGCGTACTTGACGCCCTGCTGCGCGGAGTACTTCGCGTGTGACGTGATGTCGCGGACCGCGGCGAGGCCGAGCCCGCTGATCGGCGGATTGCTCGCCGTGTAGCTCACCTCGTAGTTGCGCCCCGGCTCGAACCCTTTGGCCATCGTCACGACGAGCGCGCCGTCCTTGTGCGACAGCGTCCAGTCGCCGCGCGGAATCGCCACGAACGTCGGCGCCTGTCCGTCCTGCACGGTCAGCGTGGCCTTCGCGTCGTTCACATCCGCAGGCGCGTACGCCGCCGAGTCGCCGACGGTGACACTGGCCTCGCGGCGGTCCGGCGTGAACGCGGCATGGACGACGCCCGAGATCGGCGCGCCGTTGTCGGTCGCCGAAGGCACGTCGATGCGGATGACGCCGGCGCGCGCGCGCACGTCGAACTCCCAGCCGATGCAGATGATCGTGAACCCCTGCTTCAGCAGGAACCCGTCGCCGACGTGATCGGCGCCCGCGGTGCGGTTCAGCCGGAACGCCGTCGTATTCCCGCGGTTGACGACGTCAACGAAGGCGATGCCGTTGCCGCCGCTCTTCGGCCGCAGCGTCAGCAGGTCGGCCGTGAACTCCACGCGCCCCTGCGCGTTGCGCGGCGCCCTGTCCACGTCGGCGATGACCGCGTCGCGCGGGTTCGCCGGGTCCACGGCGAAGTGGACCTTCGCGATGATCTGCTCGTAGTTGTAGCCCGGCACGTCGCTGCGGGAGACGACGTCAACGCCGGTCACTTCGGCGAACGAGGACGCCGCGACGAGGCACGCCGTGAGGGCGAAGGTGAAGAGTTTCATGAGGGCGGATTCTACAGTCTCCAGTCTCCAGTCTCCAGTCCCCAGTCGCCAGTCGCCAGTCGCCAGTCGCTGGTCGGAGCGGGGCGGAGGCATAGAATCGGGCCGTGCTGACGACGGAGCGGCTCCGGCTGCGGGAATGGCGGGAGGACGATCTGGAGCCGTTCGCCGCGCTGAACGCCGATCCGCGCGTTCGGGAGTTCTTTCCGTCCGTGCTGACGCGTCAGGAGACGGCCGAGTCCATGCGTCGCGGCCGCGAGCATTTCGACCGGCACGGGTTCGGGCTCTGGGCCGTCGAGGTCGCCGGCGGCGCGCCGTTCATCGGCTTCATCGGCCTCGCCGTGCCGGCCTTCGACGCGCACTTCACGCCCTGCGTCGAACTCGGCTATCGGCTCGCGTTCGATCACTGGGGCCGCGGGTACGCGACGGAAGGCTCGCGGGCCGCGCTCGCGTTCGGCTTCGAGACGCTCGGCCTCGACGAGATCGTGGCATTCACCGCCGCCGGCAACGTCCGCTCGCGGCGCGTCATGGAGAAACTCGGCATGACGCACGACCCGGCCGACGACTTCGAGCACCCGCACATCGCGTCCGGCCATCCGCTCTCGCGGCACGTGCTCTATCGACTGTCCGCCCGCGCCTTCCACCGATGAACCGGTTGCGCACGCCCGCCGGACCAGGACCAAGGACGGACCAGGCACCAAGCACTAAGCACCGAGGACCGACCTAGCGCCCACCCCCGCCCCAGTCGTTGACCTGGCGCAGCATGTCCCAGACGAGGTTGTCGATCGCGACGTCCATCTGCGCGACGGTGTCGGCGCGCAGGATGTTCGGCGTCGTCGTGAACCCGTCCACGTGCGCGGCAAACGCCGGCCGCGAGCGCGCGCGCGCCCGCGGCGGAGGCGAGGCAGGCGGACGCGCTCGACGTCAGCACGGTTCTCAGGAAGTCGCGACGACGCATGCGAACGGCTGTGTGTAGCGCGGGCGTGTGCCCGGAAAAAGTTGTTGCAGCGATCACGCCGTCGATACAGCGACGTTAACGCCACCTGCCACCGTAGCCATGCGGCGCTCATCCGACGCCGCGGGTTGGAAACAGGAGGCATTCCATGTCGAACAGGAAACGCACGCTGTCCCTATGCGCGCTCGGCCTCGCCGGCGCGCTGGCGCTGGGCGGGCTCACGGCGCACGCCGACCGCGATTGGGATCGCGACGGCGATCGCGGGCACGACGGCCGGATCAAGAAGATCTTCGTCGTCGCGATGGAGAACCACAACTGGACGCAGCCGTCGACGCAGACCTCGCCCCAGCCGGTCTTCATGAACGAGTACGCGCCGTTCATCAACAGCCTCGTCAATGGCACGTCCGGCATCAGCGGTCAGGTGGCCTACGCCACCAACTACATCAACTCCGCCGTCGGCGTGCACCCGTCGGAGCCGAACTACATCTGGGCCGAGGCCGGCGACAACCTCGGCGTGTTCAACGACCACAACCCGTACTTGAACGACTGCACGCCCGACACCGTGCAGACGACCGACCAGCATCTGAGCGCGTTCCTGACGAAGGCGCACAAGTCGTGGAGGTCGTACCAGGAAGATACCGATGTCGACACGACCAACACGCCGCTCCCGAAGAGCGCGTGGACGGTCCCGCTGTTCAGCTTCAGCGGCTCGTGGGCGGGCGGCATCAACAGCTACAACTACTCGGCGCAGTACAACTACGCGGCCAAGCACAACCCGATGCTCTTCTTCACCGACACCAACGGCGGCTGCAACACGACGACCTCGAACCCGCTGCGCCTGCAGTACGCGCCGCTGCAGCAGCTCGCACTCGATCTGCAGAACGACCGGGTGGCCGACTACAACTGGATCACGCCCGACCAGAACAACGATCAGCACAACCACCTGAGCGCCGGCTACGGCGGCGTCAGCGACGACCGCGCGAACATCGCGGAAGGCGACAACTTCCTCTCGCGCATCGTGCCGCTGCTCATGTCGTCCGAGGCGTACCAGGACCACGGCGCGATCCTCCTCTGGTGGGACGAGAGCGAAGGCGGCGACGATCCCTCCCGTACGCTCCC
>CAZOIK010000480.1:0-5374 GCA_964579765.1 uncultured Bifidobacteriaceae bacterium | reverse complement strand
GAGCACGTCAGCCCGGCAGCGCCCATGTCCTGGATGCCGACGAGCGTGTCGGTCTTCATCACCTCGAGACACGCCTCGAGGAGCAGCTTCTCCATGAACGGGTCGCCGACCTGCACGGCCGGGCGCTTCTCCGCGGACTTGTCGTCGAACTCCGCCGACGCCATCGTCGCCCCGTGGATGCCGTCGCGTCCGGTCTTCGCCCCGCCGTAGTAGACCGCGTTGCCCGCGCCGGAGGCCACGCCTTTGACGATCTCCGACGCCTTCGCGACGCCGAGACAGAAGACGTTGACGAGCGGGTTGCCGGCGTACGACGGCTCGAACGCGATTTCGCCGCCGACCGTCGGGATGCCGATGCTGTTGCCGTAGCCGGCGATGCCGGCGACGACGCCTTCGAGCAGCCGGCGCGTCTTCGGCTCGTCGAGCGACCCGAACCGCAGCGAGTTGAGCAGCGCGATCGGCCGCGCGCCCATCGTGAAGATGTCGCGGATGATGCCGCCGACACCGGTCGCCGCGCCCTGATAGGGCTCGATGAACGACGGATGGTTGTGCGACTCGATCTTGAAGACGGCGGCGAGCCCGTCGCCGATGTCCACCGCGCCCGCGTTCTCACCCGGGCCCTGCAGGACCTGCGGGCCCTCGGTCGGCAGCGTCTTCAGATGCACGCGCGAGCTCTTGTAGCTGCAGTGCTCCGACCACATGACCGAGAAGATGCCGAGCTCGGTCAGGTTCGGCTCGCGTCCCATGAACGCGACGATCCGTTCGTACTCGTCGGGCTTGAGGCCGTGCCGTTCGAGCACTGCGGCGTCGATCATGCGCGAGCCACCAGCGCCCCGGACGCCACCGCCTGCACGGCCGACTCGAGAATCACGAGGCCGTCCGCGCTGCCGAGCGACGGTTCACACGCGCGCTCGGGATGCGGCATGAGGCCGACCACGTTGCGCGCATCGTTGCAGAGACCGGCGATCGAGGCCGCCGACCCGTTGGGGTTGGCCGCGTCGGTCACCTCGCCCTCGGCGGTCGTGTAGCGGAAGATCACCTGCCGATTCGCTTCGAGCGTCGCGAGCACGTCGGGCGTCGCGAAGTAGTTGCCTTCGCCGTGCGCGATGGGAATCTTCAGCACCTGGCCGCGGCGCGCGGCGCACGTGAACGGCGTGTCCGTCTGCTCGACGCGGATGTGCACGTGCGCGCAGACGAACTTCACGCTGCGGTTCCGCAGCATCGCGCCGGGAATGAGCCCGGCCTCGAGCAGGATTTGAAAGCCGTTGCAGATGCCGAGCACCGGCCCGCCCTTCGCCGCGAACTGCCGCACTTCGCGCATGATCGGCGAGAAGCGCGCGATGGCGCCAGTCCTGAGATAGTCGCCGTACGAAAAGCCGCCGGGCAGGATCAGCACGTCGGCGCCCTTGAGATCCGTGTCCTTGTGCCACAGGAACTCGGCATCCTGGCCGAGGACGTGCTTCGTGGCGTGATAGGCGTCGTGGTCGCAGTTGCTGCCCGGGAACACCACAATGCCGAACTTCATCACTCCACCTCGATGCGGTAGCTCTCGATGACGGGATTCGCGAGCAGCTTGTCGGCGACCTCGGCCGCCAGCTTCTTCGCCTGCGCCGCCTCGGTGGTCGCCAGGTCGAGCTCGAAGTACTTGCCCTGCCGGACGTCCTCGACGCCGCCGTAGCCGAGCGAGTGCAGCGCGTCGGCAATCGTCTTGCCCTGCGGGTCGAACACGGACGGCTTGAGCGTCACGAACACGCGTGCGCGCAACGTTCTCTCCTCCTCAGGCCCTCGCGGACACGGGCTGGAACACCCGTTCGAAAATGTGGTCCACGTGCCGGAACTGCTCGCCGAGATCGAACGCCCGCTCGATCTCGGCCCTGGACAGCACCCGGGTGATGTCGGTGTCGGATTCGAGCAGCCCCTTGAAATCGCGCTGCTCGGCGAACGAGAGCATCGCATTGCGCTGCACCCACTCGTACGCCTGCTCGCGCGAGACGCCCTTCTTCGCGAGTTCGAGCAGCACCGTGCCCGAGAACACCACGCCGCGCGACCGGTTGAGGTTCTCGCGCATGCGCTCCGGGTACACGACCATCCCGGCGACGATCCGCGTGAAGCGCCGCAGCATGTGATCGAGCGCGATGAAGCTGTCGGGCAGAATGACCCGCTCGACCGACGAGTGCGAGATGTCGCGCTCGTGCCAGAGCGCGATGTTCTCGAACGCCGCCTGACAGTTCCCGCGAATGAGCCGGGCCAGGCCGACGACCTGTTCGCAGCCGATGGGATTCCGCTTGTGCGGCATCGCCGACGAGCCCTTCTGTCCCTTCGCGAACGGCTCCTCGACCTCGCCGATCTCGGTCTTCTGCAGACCGCGGATCTCGAGCGCGAACTTCTCGAGCGACGCCGCCGTGATCGCGAGCGCCGACATCAGCTCGGCGTGGCGATCGCGCTGCACGACCTGCGAGGCCACCAGCACGGGTTCGAGACCGAGCCGCCGGCAGACGTCGGCTTCGATCGAGGGCGGCAGGTGCGCGTACGTCCCGACCGCTCCTGAAATCTTGCCGACGGCAATCGCGGCGCGCGCGCGGCGCACGCGCTCGACGTCGCGCTGCAGTTCCGCGTACCAGAGCGCCAGCTTCAGGCCGAACGTCATCGGCTCGGCGTGCACGCCGTGCGTGCGTCCGATCATCGGCGTCCGCCGGTGCTCGAGCGCCCGCTCGCGTATCGTGTCGCCGAGCTTCTCCAGGTCGTTGAGAATCAGATCGCAGGCATCGCGCATCTGCAGCGCCTGCGCGGTGTCGATCGCGTCGGACGAGGTCATGCCGAAGTGCAGCCACCGCGCCGACGGACCGACCTTCTCGGCCACCGCCGTCGTGAACGCGATGACGTCGTGCTGCGTCGTCTGCTCGATGTCTTCGATGCGTGCGATGTCGAAGCCGCCGCGTTCGCGGATGTCGCGGGCGGCGTCCGCCGGCACCAGCCCGACGGCCGCCATCGCTTCGGCCGCCGCGGTTTCGACCAGCAGCCAGGTTTCGTACCGCCGCTGGTCGCTCCAGATCCGCCCCATCTCGGGGTGCGTGTAGCGCGCGATCATCCGAGTTCCAGCCGTGCCTTCGGGATTTCGAGCCCGTTCACGTTGCCGAGCACCGTCGCCGCGAGCGATCCGTTCCGGAACAGGTCGGCGGCGACGCGTTGCACGTCGGCCGCGGTGACCTTCTCGATGCCCGCGAGCGTCTCGTCGAGTCCGAACTGCCGGTCGAAGTAGATCTCCTGGCGCGCGAGGTGCGACATGCGGCTCGACGTGCTCTCGAGGCTCAACATGAGGCTGCCCTTCAGGTGATCCTTCGAACGCTGCAGTTCCGCCTGGGGCACCGTCGTCTGCTTCACCGTGCGGAGCTCTTCGACGACGAGATCGATCACCTGGCCGACCGCGTCGTTCGCGCAGCCCGCGTAGACGGTGAAGGATCCGGCGTCGCGATAGGCGCTGAGCCCGCTGAACACCGCATACGCGAGACCGCGCTTCTCGCGGACGTTCTGGAACAGCCGCGAGCTCATCGACCCGCCGAGCAGCGTGTTCAGCACGTAGCTCGCGTAACGGTCCTCGTGCTTTTGCGGGTAGCTGTCCACGCCCACGCAGAGATGGCTCTGCTCGAGCTCCTTGTTGCGGATCAGCGTCTTCGGCACGACGCGAGGCGCCTGCTCGCGCAGCGGTTCGCCGACCTGCACGAGCGAGCCGAACTTCTCCTCCACCAGCGAGCGGACGCGCGCATGCTCGAGATTGCCGACGGCCGAGACGATCAGGTTCTTCGGCGTGTAGGCGTCCCTGAAGTACGACCGGAGCAGATCGGACGTGAACGACTCGACGGTCTCGCGGGTGCCGAGAATGGGGCGGCCGAGCGCGTGGTTCTCCCAGAAGCCCTGCGTGAACAGCTCGTGCACGAGGTCGTCGGGCGTGTCCTCGACCATCTTGATCTCTTCGACGACCACCTTCTTCTCGCGCTCGATGTCCTCGGGCGTGAACGCCGGGTTGCGGACGATGTCGGAGAGGATGTCCATCGCGAGCGGCAGATGCTCGTCGAGGACCTTGATGTAGTAGCTCGCGTACTCCTTCGCGGTAAACGCGTCGAGCTGGCCGCCAATCGAGTCGATCGCCTGCGCGATGTCCTCCGCCGACCGGCTCGTCGTGCCCTTGAAGAGCATGTGCTCGACGAAGTGCGCGATGCCGCCGCGCTCGGCGGTTTCGTGACGCGACCCGCGCGTCAGCCAGACGCCGATGCTGACCGAACGGACCTGCGTCATCCTCTCGGTGAGAAGACGGAGACCGTTATCGAGAACATCTCTGACAATCGCCGGATTCGACAAGATGGAGCGCTCGCAGCGGCCAGAAAAGGTGCCGCAAAGCCTTTAGAGAGAAGAACTTAACGAACCGTGCACATTGTAGCATGGCGGCCGTCGCGAGACAAGCGCGGTACAATTGGAATTTCAGCAAGTTCTTGGAAACGGGGAAGATACCGTGACCGCCCAGCCGCTCGACCTCGCCAATCTCGAACGTCCCGAGCTCGAGTCTGCCCTCGAAGCGCGCGGCTGCCAGCGTTTTCACGCGCGTCAGGTTTTCCGCTGGATCTACAAACGCGGCGTCGTCGATCCCGCCGCGATGACCGACCTGTCACGCGATTTGCGCGCGACGCTCGCCCGCGAGTTCACCGTCACGACGCCGAGGCTGCTGGCGCGCGAGCGGTCGTCGGACGGGACGGAGAAGTTTCTGCTCGAGCTGCACGACGGCCGCCAGATCGAGTCGGTGTTCATCCCCGACACGCCGTCGATGACCTTCTGCATCTCGACGCAGGTCGGCTGCGCGATGGCCTGCGCCTTCTGCCTGACCGGCAAGATGGGCCTCGTGCGGAATCTGACGGCCGGCGAGATCGCCGGGCAGGTGCGCGTGCTCGCCGGCGCCCTCGACATGCTCGACACGCCGTTCAACATCGTCCTCATGGGCATGGGCGAGCCGCTCCACAACTACGACGAGACGATGCGCGCGCTGCGGATCCTGCACGACGAGCACGGCTTCGCGATGTCGCCGCGGCGCGTGACGCTGTCCACCGTCGGACTGCTTCCCGCGCTCGAGAAGCTGGCGCGCGAACCGCTCATGCCCAATCTCGCGATCTCGCTGCACGCGCCGACCGACGCACTGCGCGGCGAGCTCGTGCCGCTGAACAGAAAGCACGGCATCGCCGAGATCATCGCGGCGTGCAAGCGCTTTCCGCTCTCGAAGCGCAGCCGGATCACGTTCGAGTACGTGCTGCTTGCGGGCGTGAACGACTCGCCTGAAGACGCGCGGCGGCTGGCCAGGCTGCTCGCGGGCGTCAAGTCGAAGATCAATCTC
>CAZOIK010000479.1:0-19972 GCA_964579765.1 uncultured Bifidobacteriaceae bacterium | reverse complement strand
GTGGTCATGCCGCTGAGCCGGACACGCGCCAGCTCGCGCGTCGCCCGCGACGCCGTCCAGAGCACCACCGGCACGCAGGCGCGATCGCGGGACGGCAGCGCGTCGCAGACCGCGAACGCGCCGTCCTGCGGCAGCGTCGCGTTGAGCACCAGCACGCGCGGCGTCCCGCGCCGCGCGAGAAACGCGAGGGCGTCGCGCGTCGTGCCGGCCACCTGGATGTCGGCGGCGATCGTGCCGAACACGTCCAGGCACGTGGCGACGCGCGCCTGGTCGTCGTCCGCGATGAGGACGTAGTCGCTCGTCATGACGCCGTGCCCTGCCCAGAGTTGAACAACGGCAGTCGCAGCACGTTGGTGGGCGACACGCTGAGGTGCACGCGATCCTTGCCCGCGGCCTTCGCCGCATAGAGGGCTTCGTCGGCGCGGCGGATGAACGAATCCGGGCTGTCGCCCGGTTCGAGCAGCGCCAGGCCGATACTGAGCGTGACCGGCGCGCCGTCGGCCAGCGGCGCGGCGGCGGCGCTCACGCGATGGCGAATGCGCTCGGCGAACGCGAGGGCGCAGGCGAGCGCGCTCGCGCGCCCGCCGCTCGGCATCAGGATCGCGAACTCGTCGCCGCCGTAGCGGGCGCAGATGTCGAACACGCGGACCGCGGAACGCAGCGTGTCGCCGACGGCGCGCAGCACGCTGTCGCCCCTCTGATGACCGTACGTGTCGTTCACGGTCTTGAACCCGTCGATGTCGGCCAGGAGCACCGTCAGCGCGCTCGCGCTGCGTTTGGCCCGCTCCATCTCCTGATTGAGGCGCGTCTCGAAATACGGTCGGTTGAAGAGCGTCGTCAGGTTGTCAACCGAGGCGATGCGCGCGAGCCGCTCCGCTTCGGTGCTGGTGAGGACCGCCTGGATCCCCAGCGCCGCCGTCGCGCTGATCGATCGCAGGAGACGAAGATCCCGGCGATCGAGGGGTGTCCGATCGCGCCTGTCCGTGACGTTCAGGACACCTACCACGTTGCCGCCGGCGATGAGCGGCAGCGACACGAACGACGTCGTGCGGTACGTGCCCGCGGCGCGCCATCGGCCCGGCAGGTGCGCCAGATCGGGTACGACCACGGGGCGTCGCGACGCATAGACATGGCCCATGACCCACGCGCCTGCTTCGACGCTGACGCCCGGCAGCGCGGCTGCGCCGTCACCGCACGCGGCGACGACGCGGAGCTGTTCTGTGTCCGGTTGACCGATGGCGACGCTGACGCGATCAGCGCGAGCGGCGTCGGCCACGTGCGTGACAATCGCCCGGCAGACGGCGTCGAGTGTCCGCGCCCGGCTCAGTCGGCGGGTGAACGCATAGCCGGCCATGACGCCGCGATCGGCGCGCCGCTGCTGCGCGCGCGCCCGCGCCTCGTGCAGGGCCAGCGGCACCATCGCGGCCAGCGAGGAGGTCGCCGCGAGGCCCGTCACGTCGCCTTCGATGAGCATCAGCCAGCGCGCGTCGCGCACCGCCAGCGCCACAGCCGTCCACGTGCCGATGCCGTAGGGCGAGAGGTCTAGCGGCGCGGCGGGATCGATCGCCGGCAAGCCGTCGAGGACGAGGGTGAGATCCTGGAGCGCGAGCCCGAGGCCGCCGTTCGTCTGGGCGGCGAGCGCCCAGCCACGATCCGTGTGCCGCAGGATGCAGACGCGGGCGGCGAACGCGCGTCCCGTCTCGAGGGCCAGGTCGTCGAGGGCCGCCGGGAGGTCGGGCGCGGCGGCGACCCTATCGCCGATGCGACGGACGTCTTCGTGCGACACGAGTGAGGGCGCCACTCGCCCACATTATGCCCGCAAGCTCGCGCGACGCGACGGGCGTTTTCACAACCCGGTCGCGGCGAAGAGCAGCGCGCCGAGCGTGCTTCCGATCAGATCCGCCAGCCAGTCGCGGACGCTCGAGTCGCGGAGCGGCACGAAGCTCTGGTGCCATTCGTCGGTCGCGCCGTAGAGCGTCGAAGCCAGCGCCGCCAGGAGAATCGCGCTCGGCCAGCCGCACCCCTCGCGCCGCAGCGCGCGGCACCACAGCAGCCCGAGTCCGGCATATTCCGTGAGATGAAGCAGCTTGTCCCAGACATGCGCGGTAACGATTGGCAGCGGCTGCGATTCGGACGAGACGTAAAAGATCGCGATCATGTAGACGATCGGAGGCAGCCAGAGCCAGACGCGGCGCATGACATATTGTGACATCGGGGCTGCGTGGTCGATGTGCGCGCCTGACGGCAGCGCGGCGCCGGAGATTGGCAACATGGCGCCGCAGACCGGCAGCGTGGCGCCGCACACCGGCAACGCGGTACCGCAGACCGGCAGCTCGGTGCCGCAGACCGGCAGCGCGGCGCCGCAGACCGGCAACGCGGTGCCGCGGACCGGCAGCGCGGCGCACGAGACCGGACGGGTGTGCCGGCCCGATGCGCCGCGCTGCCAGGTCGTTGCGCCGTGCGTCTGTTGGCCGCAGCATGCCAGCCAGGCCGGCGGCGGCAGGCGTCCGCTCTCTTGATCCGGTCGCCCGGCATGCCGCGCGGTTGTGAAACGCCCTAAACTACGGGGATGGACATCGGATCGGTCGCGCTCGAGTCGCCGTTTGTCATTGCCCCGATGGCGGGCATGACGGACACCGCGTTCCGCCGTCTCGTCAAGCGTCACGGCGGCTGCGGCCTCGTGGTGACCGAGATGGTGAGCTCGGAGGGCCTCGTCCGCGGCATCGACCGGACGCTCGAGTACGCCGAGTACACGAAAGAAGAGCAGCCGATTGCGATTCAGATCTTCGGGGGCGACCCGGCGAAGATGGCCGAGGCCGCCCAGATTGTCGAAGGCATGGGCGCCGACATCGTGGACGTCAACATGGGCTGCCCCGTCCCGAAGATCGCGAAGCACAATGCCGGCTGCAGCCTGATGCGCGAGCCGGAGCATGCCGCGTCGGTCGTGGCGGCGATGACGAAGGCCGTGAAGATACCGGTCACCGTCAAGATGCGCGCCGGCGGGAACGACGAGGAGCGCAACGCGCCGCGGCTCGCGCGCCTGGTCGACGACGCCGGCGCGGCCGCCGTCACCGTCCACGGCCGCACGGCTGCGCAGAGCTACACCGGGTCGGCCGACTGGACCCTGGTCGCGGAGATCGCGAGCGCCCTTTCCATTCCCGTGTTCGGCAGCGGCGACTGCCTCGAGGCGGAAGACGTGATGGCGCGTCTGCGCCTCGGCGTCGAAGGGGTGCTCGTGGGCCGAGGCGTCCTCAGAAATCCGTGGATTCTGTCGCAGGCCGCCGATCTCGCGGCCGGCCGGGCGCCGCGGACGATCTCGTCCGAGGCGCGCGGGCAGTTCCTCCTCGACTACATCGAGCTGCTGCTCCACGAACGCGTGGACGACAGCCGCGCCGCGAGCCACGACCGCTGGGTCGTCAACAAGATTCGGGCGCTCGGCTCCTGGTACACCAAGGGCCTGGAAAACGGGTCGCATCTGCGGACCGCAATCAACGCCGCGGAGTCGCTGGCGCAGCTTCGCGACATCATCTCGACATTCTTCTTCGCCCCGTCGGCCGTCCGCGCGTAGCCAGTGTGCGCTGGCGGCACAGTTTGTATCTTTTCTGGACTGGGCTGTATTTTTCTTGACACTACTGTCGCGCTAGCTACAATCTGCTCTCCGTTCCGACCGATAACTCCGGCATCCTCGCCGCAGGCCGCCGCTCCCACATTACTCAATGTGTACGCGTGGCCGGCACTGTGACTCACAGGGCGAAGCTTCGTTCAACTTGGCCATTCAACAGAAAACATACACAAGTCTCGGTCGATTGACCGCATTCTGTCTTGCGCTGCTGTGCGCAGCCGCGTGCCATCGTGAGGCGGGGCCGACGAAGACGATTGAGCCCACCTACGACAAGAAAACCGGCCGGCTGTCACTCCTCCGCTACGACTCGGACGGCGACGGCAAATTCGACACCTTCAGCTACATGGACGGCACGCGCATCCTGCGTATCGAGATCGATCGCAACGAGGACGGCAAGATCGATCGCTGGGAATACTACGGCCCCGATCAGACGCTGGAGAAGGTCGGTGTTTCGCGCGCGCAGGACGGCGTCGCCGACGCCTGGTCATATCCGGATGCCAGCGGTGGCGTCGCGCGAGTCGAGATCTCGACGCGGCGCAACGGGAAAATCGATCGTGTCGAGTACTACGAGAAAGGCGTGCTCGTGCGCGACGAAGAAGACTCGGACGGCGACGGCCGCTTCGACAAATGGGACACCTATGACGGCGAGCGGCTCGCCTCGGTCGCGTTCGACACGCTGCATCGCGGCACCCCCGATCGCCGGCTGATCTACGGCGCCGACGGGAGCGTGCGTCTCGAAGTCGATCCGCAAGGCACCGGCACGTTCGTGCCCGTCAACGCGCCGGCGCCGCGCGCCGCACGGTCGTCGCGATGACATCGCTCCTCTACATCGGCTGCCCCACCGCCGAACGTCACGACACCGAGCAGCTGCTGGCCGGCGCGGACTTGTCGATCGTCTGGGCCGACAGCGCCTCGGCCGCCGTGGACGAGCTGCAGCGTCGAGGCGATCTGCCTGTCGTCATCGATCTCTCGCGCGGCGTGGCGGCGCTGCAGATCGCCCGCGAACTGCGGGAGCAGCGCGCCGGCCTCCTCCTGTTCGCGGTCGCCGACGCGCGGCATCCCGATCTGACGACCGAAGCCGTGCTCACGGGCGCGGCGGACGTCTTCGCCCGGCCGCCCGCGCCGCGCCGCGTCGCGAGTGCGATCGCGCGCGAAACCCGGCTCGACAGCGGATCGATCCGTCCGCAGTCGGTGGGCGGCGTCGCCGACGCGCCGCTCTACGGACAGTCGGCCTCGATGCGCGACGTGACGGCGGTGATGTCGCGCGCCGCGGCAATGCGGGCGGGCGTCACGATTCGCGGCGAGGACGGCACCGGCCGGCAGGTCGTCGCGCGCGCGATTCACGCGGCACAGGCCGGCGCGGCGTCGTTCGTCAGCGTCGATTGTGCGGCGTTCGAGGGCGCCGCGCTCGAGATGGAGATGTTCGGCGCCGCCGCCACGCGCACGCGCCCGGCCAGCGGATCGACCGAGAGCGGGCACGGTCTCGAACAACTCAGCGTACACAGCACGCTCTATGCGGCGATCGGCGGCACGCTGTACCTGAAGAACGTCGCCGACGCGCCCACGCGCGTGCAGAGCCGCCTCGGCCGCGTTTTGCGCGACCGCGAGGCGACGCTCGCCGAGACCGGCGCGACGATCGGCGTGGACGTGCGTCCCATGGCGGGCGTCGATCCCGGCATCGACGCGGCGGTCGCCGAGGGCCGCGTGCGCGAAGAGCTGTTCCGCCGCCTGTCCGTCATCCGCATCGAAATGCCGCCGTTGCGGAACCGCCGCGAGGACATCGCGGCGCTCGCCAACTATTTCCTTCGCGAGATCTGCCGGGCGCGGAATCTTCCGATGAAGGCGCTGTCGCGTCCCGCGCTGTCGTTGATGACGGCGCTGCCGTGGCGCGGCAACGCCGTCGAGCTGCGCTCGACGATCGAGGCGGTTGTCGCGGGGCTGGCCGCCGGACGGGCGATCGGCCTCGAAGACGTCCTCGCGCACGTCAAGCTCGACGGCGGATCGGCGGCGTTCGTCGAGCGCGGCACGCTGCGTCAGGCGCGCGCGCGATTCGAGCGCGAGTACATCGCGCACATCCTCGAACAGCACCGGGGACGCATCAGCGACGCGGCGAAGGCGCTCGGCATTCAACGGACCAATTTGTACCGCAAGCTGCGATCGCTGCGCGTAGACCGATATGTCTCAAAGTAGCGGGTTTCGACTGACTGTTCTTGTGGCGCTCTTCGCGGTCGGCACCGCGGCGGCGGCGACCGCCCAGACGGCGACCGGCGAGCCGCCGGCCAACGTGCAGATGCGCATCGGGCCGCTCTACATCAACCCCTCGCTGTCTCTCGGCAACGCGGGCACCGACACCAACGTCTTCAACGACGCGACGAATCCCAAGTCGGACTTCACGATGACGTTGACGCCCGCGACGGATCTCTGGCTTCGGCTCGGCCCGAGCTGGGTGCAGAGCACCATCAGCGAGGATCTCGTCTGGTACCAGCAGTACGCCAGCGAGCGTTCCGCCAACAACACGTACACCGTGAAGTGGATCGTCCCGCTGGCGCGGCTGACGGTCACCCCGACATGGACCCACGTGAATTCCCGGGAGCGGGTCGGCTACGAAATCGACGCGCGCGCGCTGCACACGGCGACGTCGTACGGCGCGCAGGCCGAGCTCCGACTGTTGTCGAAGACGTTCATCGGCGTCCAGGGCCAGCGGACGACGACGGACTACGATCCGGGAGCGACGTTCCTCGGCGTGAACCTGAGCGGCGAGTTGAACGACACGGACACGGTGGGATCGGTGGCGCTGCGCCACCAGTTGACGCCCCTGACGTCGGTGTCGATTTCGGCCGTGCTCGACGAGGATCGGTTTGAGCTCGACCCGCTGCGCAATTCGAAATCACGCGAGATCAACGGCTCGATCTCGTTCGACCCCGCCGCGCTGATCAAAGGCAGCGCGATGTTCGGCTATCGCGATTTCAAGCCCGACTCGCCCGATCTCCCGGCGTTCGCGGGAATGACGATGGCCGTCAATCTCGACTACGTGCTCCTGGGCGTCACCAAGTTCGACGTCACGGCCGCGCGCGACGTGCAGTACTCGTACGACATCAACCAGCCGTACTACGTGCAGACCGGCCTGACCGGGACGATCAGCCAGCAGCTCTTCGGGCCCATCGACATCGTCGCGCGCGGAGGGCTGCAGCGACTGGAATATCGCGATCGCATCGGCGCCGCGGTGCCGGTCGCGGATCGCCTCGATCGGGTGACGCTGTACGGCGGCGGGATTGGGTATCACCTCGGACGCGACACGCGCATCGGCTTCAACGTCGATCAGACGAGGCGTCAGTCCGCGGTTGCCGAGCGTGCCTACAACGGTCTGCAGTACGGGTTCGCGGTGACGTACGGGTCCGGCGCCGGGTTGTAAGCCGTCTGCCGGATCGATGAGGTCACGATGAGAATGCGCATGCGACTCCGCGGCGTGACGACGCTCGCGTTGGCGGCGTCGATGGCGTGGCCGGGGGCCGGGCTCGTGCTCGCCGCGGGCGCCGCGCAGGCGCAGGCCGTCGCGTCGCTAAGCGGCAGCGCCAGCGCGTCAACCGGGCAGTCGCTGGTCAACGTCACCGTGCAGCTGCGCAATCTCGCGACCGGACAGCTCGCCGGCACGACCACCAGCAACGCCGTCGGGCAGTTCAGCTTCATCGGCATCAACCCCGGGCAATACGCGGTCGAAGTCGTGAACGCGACCGGACAGATCGTCGGCACGAGCACGGCCGTCTCGGTCACGGCGGGTGCAACGGTCACCGGCGTCGGCGTCGCGGCGAGTGCGGCCGCGACCGGGCTTACCGTCGCTGGTGCCGCCGCCGCCGGAGCTGCAGCGGCCGCCGGCGGCGCTGCGGCGACCGGCATCGGTCTGACGACGGCGCTCTCGGTGGCCGGTGCTGCGGCCGCGGCTGGAGTCGCGGGGGTCGTCGCGACCCAGGGCGGATCGAGTCCCTCTCCCTCGCCCAGCCCCGCGCCAAGTCCCGCACCCACGCCGACGCCGACACCCACTCCGACGCCCACGCCAACACCGACGCCTACTCCGACGCCGACCCCTGTGCCGACGCCGACGCCGAGTCCCACACCGACGCCGACGCCACCTGGCGGCGGCGGTGGCGGTGGCGGCGGCGGTGGATCGGCCAGCCCGTCTCATTGATACGCCGACGCGGTCACGCGGATACGGTGCGGCTCCCGGCCGCACGCCTCGCCTTCTGTCTGTGCATCGTGCTGCAGGTCTTCACCAGAAGTGCCTTGGCACAACCTGCCGGTCGGACAATCGAAGTCAACGACGCAGTCCGGGTGCTCGTCGTCGATCAGCCGGACGAGAGCAAGACGTACATCGTTGGCGCGGACGGCACCGTCACGATGCCCCTCGTCGGCCGCGTCGCCGCCGCTGGCAGGACAGCCTCGCAGATTGCCAGCGAGCTTCAGCGGCGCCTGGCGACATATTTCGTGCGGCCGGACGTGCACGTCGAGATCGTGCACTTGAACCGAGTGTTTTTGTTCGGCGACGTCAAGACCCCGGGCGAGTTTTCGCTTCCGGACGACACCACGCTGCTCGAGCTTCTGGCGCGTTCCGGGTACGTGGGTACGCCCGACATACTCGTGCTGCGATCGAGGAACGCCAGGGGGCCGATCGCGATCGGGGACAGAAACGCGGAAGTCATCCGCGTTAGTCTCGCACAGCTCGAAAAAGAGACCTCGAAGGGCCGGCTGTCGCGCAATGTCATTTTGAGTGAAGGCGACACGGTGTACGTCACCAAAGGGACAGCCGATGTCGTGCACGTGTCGGGAGAGGTCGATCGGCCAGGGGCGTACTCGATTCTCGAAGGCACGACCGTTCTGCAGGCGCTGACGCTCGCCGGCGGCGCGACGCGCCGGGCCTCACTGCGTGGGATGCAGATTCTGCGTGTCCAGGGCGAGGAACAGCGATCGTTAGGGGCCGGACTCGAAGACGTGCTGCAGCCGGGCGACACGCTGTACGTGCCGCGAGGGTACTCGATGCCCTGGCCGACATTCGGCCGTCCCGACATCAGCGATCGCGAGGTACATGCGATTCGCTTCGGGCCGGTTTCCTTCGTTCCGAGCGCCGCGTTGACCGAAGTCGGGGTTGATTCGAATGTCTTCAACAGCGCCGGCCAGCCAGTCAGCGATTTCGTGACCTCGGGAGGTCCTGCCGCGGACCTGATCTTCGACGTCAAGCCTGTCCGGGCGACGGTCACAGGCGCGCTCGAGTTCGTGTACTTCAAGGATTACGCGAGTCAACGGGCCGTCAACCGTACGGGCAGCGCGACGCTCGACATCGACCCTAGCCGACGCATCCGTTTTCATCTGGCCGGCAACACCAACATCACCAACGATCGTCCCGACTCTGAGATCGACGCGCGCGTACCGCGGATCTACCAGAGCGTCGAAGCGAGCGTGCTCGTGCGGCCGTGGCAGCGCATGTCGTTCGAAGTGGGTTTCAGCAACTTCGACCAGTGGTTCACCGCGCCGTTCGTGTATCTTGGCGTCGATCTCGCGGACACGCTGACGGAGCGCGTACAGGCCGCCACGCTGACCACCAACTGGATTCTGACGCCGTTTACGACGATCACCGGCTCTGCGGCCGTCTCGACGCATCGCTTCGACATCAACCCGCGCCGGGACGCGGATGCGAATGAATTCACCGGCGGCGCGCTCTGGCACGCCGGCGGTCTGCTCTCGGGCGAAGCCCGCGTCGGCTACATGCAGTACCTCAGCCGGGATCCCGGCAACCCGGATCTGCGCGGCCTGATCGGCGACGTCGACGTGTTCTACACTCCAGCGGAGCGGACGCGGATTGGCGCGACGGTTTCGCGCTCCACGAGCGACACGTATCACGAACAGTTTGCCTTTGCGCTCGTCGATCGGCTCGGTGCGTCGGTGCAGCAGGGATTTCTTCGGAGATACGACGTGCTGGCGGAGTCCTATCTCGAACGCTGGGATTACAAGAGTCCCAACTTCGTCACAGGTCATCCGACGGACGGCTACGAAACCAGCTTCCGGCACGTGCTCGACATCGGTGTGCGCACGGGTCCGGTACGGACGGGGATCGACGTCACATACCTGCAACGGTTTGCAGACTTCCTGCAGGGCAGGAACTACAACACGCTGATGCTGACGGCAAACGTGACATACGGTGTCGCGCGGCTCAACGCCACGCAATGAGCATACGCAGACGCGACTGGCGCAGGTGGATGGCGGCAGCTGCGGCCGTCTTCACAGCGGTGACAGCGCTGACGGCTGTGCTCGTCGCGCAGTCACCCGACAAGCTGCGCGCGCAGGACGTTGTCCAGGTCACGGTCGTCGACCAGCCCGATCTCTCGAAGAAGTACACGGTCGAGAGCGACGGGCGCGTCACCCTTCCTCTCCTTGGCCGCGTGCAGGCGGCGGGTCTGACGGCCGATCAATTCGCCGCTGACATTCAGAAGGGGCTCGCCGAGAGTTTCTTCAACAACCCGCAGGTGCACGTCGAACTCGAGCGCAGCCAGCGCGTGTTTGTCTTCGGCGGCGTGACGGCGCCGGGGATGTACCCACTCACGCCGGACACCACGATCGTGGAGATCCTCGCGCGCGCCGGGTACGGCAACGCGTCCGAGGCGATGATCCTGCGGCCCAAGCACGCGCGCGCGCCGGCCTTGCCCGACGACAAGGACGTCACGGTCATACGCGTCAACCTCCGCGAGTTCGAACAAGACATCGAAAGCGGCCGCCTATCGCGCAATGTCGTCCTGCGCGACGGAGACACCATCTTCGTGCCGCGATTCGACCCGAACCGCATCTTCGTCTCTGGGCAGGTCAGGATGCCAGGCGCGTATTCCGTGCCGGAGAACACGACCTTGCTGCAGGCGCTTGCGCTCGCGGGCGGTCCGACGGAACGCGCGGCGCTGGGTCGCGTGCGCGTCATTCGTCTCGTCAACGGGAAGCAGACCACAGTCAAGTCCAGACTCGAGGATCCGGTGCGGCCGGGCGACACAATCATCGTGCCCGAAAGGTACTTCTGAATGTCTGACGATTTGCCTCTTCCAAACCCGGACGTCGATGTCGGACGCGCGCAGCCGCGCCGGGTGACCTCACCCGCCGGTCATGAGGGCTCCGAATTCGGCTTCCAGCCCGAGGACGTCGATGCACCGGTCGGCCAGGGATTCGATCCCTTCTACGCGCTTCGTGTGCTCCACAAGTGGCGCTGGATCGTCACGACCGTGTTCATCCTCATCGTCGTCGGCACGGCTATCCATACGTACAACATCGTGCCCGTGTACGAGGCGCGGACCCGCGTGCTCGTCGAACCTGAGCGCATCAACATCCTGAAGATCGAAGACGTCGTTGAGCAGGACCGGTCGATCGACGCGCAGATTGCCGTGCTGCAGAGCCGCTGGTTGGCCAAAGAGACCATGAAGACGTTGGGGCTGCTGCGACCGCTGCAAGCGCCCCAGATC
Source organism: uncultured Bifidobacteriaceae bacterium (assembly GCA_964579765.1). Taxonomy (GTDB): domain Bacteria; phylum Acidobacteriota; class Vicinamibacteria; order Vicinamibacterales; family CAVVIG01; genus DATNBT01. The sequence continues at coordinate 8,863 of CAZOIK010000479.1, read as the reverse complement.
CCGTCGTCGATTCCGGCAATGAGACCGACCGGCATACGGGCCATGTGGAGCGATGTGAAATCGCGCCTCGCGAGCTGGGGGCTGCCGATCGAGCCTGCGCCGACTCCACTGATGCTGGATGCGTCCGCGGCGGAAAACGGGCAAATCAGTGGGTTTCTGGCCGGGCTGTCGGTGTCGTCGGCCACCAAGGGCGTGCTGGATCTGAGGTATCGATCCGCCGATCCGGTCCTGGCCGCACGCATCGCCAACGGACTCGCGAAGCAGTACATCGACGAGAACCTGCAGTCGCACGTCAGTGCAGTCAACGAAGTCAACGACTGGCTCGCCGCGCGGATGAAGGAGCAGAGGGAAAAGGTCGATGCCGCCGATCGCGCACTGCAGCTGTTCCGCGATCAGAATGGCATCATCGCCGCCGCGGGCGCGGAGGATCCAGCGATCGCGAAGCTGAACGAGCTGTCGGCCGCGCAGATGCGCACGCATGAGGATCGCCTGGAGAAGGAGGCGGCGCTCAACAAGGCGCGTGCGCTTCGCGCGGACACCTCGTCCATGCTGCGCCTGCCGCAGCTGATGGCATCGTCCGTGGGGCAGCAGCTTCGCGCGGACATCGATCGGCTCCAGCAGCAGCGCGCCGTAATGGCCGAGAAGCTCCGCGATCAGCATCCGGAGATGCTGCGCAATGCAGCCGAAATCCAGGCCGCGCAGGGCAAACTGCAGCTCGAGATCGATCGCACGCTCGACGCGATGCGCGATGACGTTGTCGCGGCCGAGAACGCGGAGAAGAGCACCGACGCGGCTGTCGAGCAGCAGAAAGCCGTGGCGCTCGGACAGAACCGCAAGGGCGTCCAGCTTGGCATTCTCGAGCGCGATGCGGAGAGCAGCCGGCAGATGTACGACATGCTCGTCCAGCGCGCACGCGAGACGAACATCGAGAAGGACATCCGCCCGAGCGAGATTCGCGTCCTCGATCCGGCCGAAGTGCCGGCGTCGCCGATCTCGCCGAACGTGCAGCAGAACATGCTGCTTGCCTGTTTCGCGGGTGTCGTGCTGGCATTCGGCCTGGCGTTCGGGTTCGAGTACCTCGACAGCCGCATCAAGACGCCGGACGAGATCAAGACCCAGCTACGTCTGCCGCTGCTCGGATTCGTGCCTGAGGTCATCAGGCGGAAAGAAGACGAGCGGCCGATCATCACCGGATCTGTGCCGTCGGCCTTTCTCGAAGCGGTGCGCAGCATCCGGACCAACGTGCTCTACTCGTCGGCCGACGGGGCAGTGAAGGCGATTGCGGTCACGAGCGCCGGGCTGAGCGAAGGCAAGACGATCCTGGCGAGCAATCTGGCCGTGGCGATCGCCCAGGCCGGGGAGCGCGTGCTCCTGATCGATGCAGACATGCGTCGGCCGACGTTGCACGAGCTGTTCACGCTGACGCGCGAGCCGGGCCTGTCGAATCTACTCGTCGGCGATATCCAGGCGAAGGAGGGCGTGCAGGAATCGGGTGTGCCGAATCTGTGGATTCTGCCGTCTGGCCATCGGCCGCCGAATCCTCCCGAACTGCTCGCGTCCCAGCGCTTCAAGAAGGTGATCGCCGCTTTCGCCGATCATTTCGACTGGGTGCTGCTCGACGCGCCTCCCGTGATGCCGGTGACCGACGCCTGCGTGCTCGCAGACGACTCTACCGGCATCATCTTCGTCGTGGGCGCCGAGCGCGTCAGCCGGCAGATCGCCAGGCGCGCGCTCGAGCAATTGTCGAACGTCAATGCACGCGTCATCGGCGGCGTGCTGACGCGTGTACGTCTCGATCGCCATCGCTACTATTACGCGAAGTATTACCACCCGCGCTACGGCGAGTACGCGAGCATTCGGTCACCGGACGCGTAGCCTGCGCGGCCCGGATCGGTGTCGACGCGAACGATAGGGCTCGGTTACATGGACGATCAATCAAAGCGCGTCTCGCGCGTGTTTGAAGAAACGATCGATCTCCATCGAAGGGTGTCCGCTGGCGATCTCGGGCCGGTTGTCGATGCTGCGCGTCTGGTGACGGCGGCGATCGCAGGACGGGGGAAGTTGCTCGTATGCGGCAACGGCGGCAGTGCCCTCGACGCGCAGCACGTCGCAGCTGAGCTGGTTGGACGGTTTCGGGCAGAGCGTCCTCCGCTCGCGGCAATCGCGCTGACCGCTGACACCAGCATTCTCACGAGCATCGCGAACGACTTCTCGTACGATGATGTCTTTGCGCGGCAAATCCACGCGCTCGCAGCGTGTAACGATGTCCTGCTTGCCATATCCACGAGCGGTCGGTCGAAAAACGTGCAGTGCGCTGTCGACGCGGCGAGGAGCCTGGGTTTGAAGTGCATCGCCTTGACGGGTTTCGACGGTGGGTCGATCGGACCGGCGGCCGACATTCACATCAACGTCCCGAGCCGCGAAACTGCGCGGACGCAGGAAGTCCATCGAACGATTCTTCACGCGATCTGCGATCTCATCGAAGCGGGCGTATCGACTTAGTCGAACGATGATCGCCTCCGCCCCTCGGATCCTGATCGTGAACACGGACTATCCCGAGTTCATCGACTGGTTGTACGCATCCAATCCGGGGCTGGCCGAGACCAGCTATGCCGCGCAACTGCAGGCGCGGGCCGAGAGCTTGTTCGGCGTCGCCGACTTCTATTCGTCGCACTTTCGTGCGCTCGGGTGGGATGCCGCCGACGTCCACGCGAACAACACGGTGATGCAGGCTGCTTGGGCCGGGGAACACGGAGTGTCCTCCGGTCGGGCCAGCCTCGAGGCCTCGTTGCTGCACTTGGCACGGCGCGCCCGCGGCGCGGCGGCACGCACGCCGCTGCGACATCTCAAGGCCGCAATGAAGCCGGCGCTCGACGTGCTCGACCGGCCCGACGACAGCCGCTGGCGCGTGCTTGAGGCGCAGATCGAATCGTTTCGCCCCGATATCGTATTCAATACCGCTGTCGGCGTCGTGAGCACCCGGTTTCTGCGACGATTCAAGCCCAGGGTGAGACTCCTTGCCGGGCAGCTCGCGTCGCCGCCGCCATGTGACGACGATCTGGCCGGATACGACCTGTTGGTGTCGTCGCTCCCGAATTTCGTCGAGCATTTTCGCAGCCTCGGCGTGCCGAGCGAGCTGAACCATTTCGCGTTCGAGCCGTCGATCTTGGAGCGCATCCGGACGGAGGCGAGAAGGGTCGACGTGTCGTTCGTCGGCAGCCTCTCGCGCGCGCATGAGACGCGGACGCGGCTGCTCGAGGCGGTTGCCGATCGCTGCGATCTTCGCATCTGGGGACCTGCGGATCCGGCGCTTGCCGACATTTCGCTGATGCGCCGACGGTGCCCGAACGCCGCGTGGGGCATCGCAATGTACAGGATCCTCGCCGACTCGCGGATCACGATCAACTGTCACATCGGCATCGCGGCCTCGTTCGCGAACAACATGCGGCTCTTCGAGGCCACCGGCGCCGGCACGCTGCTCGTGACGGATTGGAAGGAGAACCTCCACGAGATGTTCGATGTCGGCACTGAAGTGATCGCGTACCGATCGCCCGAGGAGTGCGCGGAGCTCGTGGAACACTTTCTCGCACACGAGGACGAGCGGCGCGTCGTCGCAGAACGTGGTCAAGCGCGCACGTTGGCCGAGCACACCTACGCGCATCGCAGTCGAGAACTCGCCGCGATCTTTCAGCGGCATCTCTGAGCGTGACCTTGGGCGAGCGCGCTCTGGCTGTCCGCCATGTGCTCGGCCGGCTAGTGCGCCGCATCGGGGCAGACCCCCCAATCTCGTCCGGCTATCGCGTCGTGGAGGGTCGCCTTCCCGACAATATCCGGCTCGGGTGGCGGCGTCCGGCGATCATGGCACGTCAGCAGCGGGCGTTCGAGCCGCTGCTCGACCGACTGCGTGCGGGTGCGCCGCGACAGGACTTTATCGCGCTCGCGGAAGCGGTGCGGGCGGCCGGTGTCGCCGACCCTCGGGTGATTGAAGTCGGGTGCGCCACCGGGTGGAACGGCGAGGTCCTCGAACGTCTGCTGGACCGGCCGGTCCGTTACGTCGGCATCGACTATTCCTCGACAATGGTGACTGCTGGCGCCCGACGGTATCCGCGGATGCGCTTCGCCGCAGGTGACGCGGCGAGGCTCCCGGTCACCGACGGGGCCTGTGACGTCGTGATCTCCGGAACGGTTCTCATGCACGTGCTCGACTACGCCTCCGCGATTGACGAGTGCCGGCGCGTGACGCGCCGCTGGGCCGTCTTTCATTCCGTGCCGGTTCTGCGGTGCAGGCACACGACGACGCTGACGAAGCTCGCCTACGGTGTGGGCGTCGTGGAGGTCGTGTTTAACGAGGTTGAACTGCTCGAGCAATTCAGGGCGAGCGGCTTCGTCGTGCGCCAGCGGTTTGAGAGCGTGCCATACGATCTCGCGCCGATTCTCGGCGAGCCGACGGCGTCGCGGACGTTCCTCTGCGAAAAGCAGGAATCGGCCTGAGATGACGGCGGCCGAAAACGTCTTCGGCCGCGTATTGTCGCAACGGGCGCGCCGACCACTGCTGGTCGATGTCGGATCGGCGGATGGCGCCCCCCCCGTCTGGCGCACGATCGCGCCGTGGTGCTGTTATCTCGCGTTCGACGCCGACCCTCGCGCCTCGGGAGACCGCCGGGCACAGTTTCAGGAGTCCGTTGTGTCAACGCACGCGGTCGTCGCGGACCTCGCTGCGGGCGACATCGTGTTGTACCTGACGGAGGCGGCGCAATGTTCGAGCACGCTCCGGCCCGACCCCGCGTCGCTCGCCGAGTATTTCTTTTCGCCGCTGTTCGAGGTCAAAGCGGAAAAACACGTGCCGGCGACGACGCTCGACGACGAGCTGGCGAGGCGCGCGTGGCCGTGCATCGACTGGCTGAAGATCGACTCGCAAGGCACTGATCTTCGGATCTTTCAGAGCCTTCGGGACGACGTGCGTGACCGCGTGTTGGCGCTCGATCTGGAGCCGGGCCTGATCGATGCGTACGAGGGCGAAGATCTTTTCGTCGATTCCCACCGCACGGTCGTCAGGCAGGGCTTTTGGCTGTCCAACGTGCGGATCGGCCAGGCGGTGCGAATGCGGCGCTCGACTCTGCGGGCCATCGAGCCGCGGCACGCGGACGTCACGCCCGTCACGATCGAGACGGGCGTGAGGGGAACGCCCGCCTGGGTCGAAGCTCGCTACCTGCGGACGATCGAGTGGGTGGTAGCTCGAAGCGGTCCGCATGACCTGCCGCTGCTGTGGGTGTTTGCCGTCCTGGATGGTCAGATTGGCTTCGCGCTCGATGTGGCCGTTGCCTACCGTGAACACGCCGGGCCTGGTGCGATGGCGGATCTGCTGGAGAACGAGGCCGTTCGAATTCTGCGACAGCCGGCGCGAGATCGCGCGTTCAAGCGCGCGGCGAGGCGCCTGAGAGCAGCGTGGCGCTGACACGATGACAACGGCCGCGAAAATCTCGATTGCCTGCGGCATGGCGCTCGCGACCTCGATCGCTTGCGATCGCGCGATCGGTGCGCTCGGCTATCCTGCCGACTGGTCGCCGCCGGTCGCCTATGGTCCAAATCACGACGAGATTCGCCGCAACGTAGAGTTCACCTACCGTTTCAGGACGAACAGTCTCGGGATCCGGTACGGGGAACTTCCGCTCGAGAGGGCCTCGACGGCCGAATACCGCATGCTCGTACTGGGTGATTCGTACGCGGAGGGGTTCGGAGTCGAGGAGCCATCGACTTTCGCGGCTAGACTCGAAAGAGCCTTCTCGACGCCGTCGCGCCAAGTGGACTTCATCAACTGCGGACTGACGGGCACCGGTCCGCTGCAGTACGGCCGCGTGTTTTTGGACGTTGGCCTTCGCTATCATCCGGACGGCGTTCTGATCGTGCTGCATGCGAACGACGTATCGGACACCGATCCTCGGGCGTACGACATGGTCCGCCGCGGACTGTGGTACATCCCGCCCGATGCCGAGCGATCCACTCTACGGCGTGTCGCCCACACTATCTGGCCGCACGCGTACCTGATCGGCCGCGGCCTGCTCGAACAGTACCATCGCCGGCATCCGGAGAACACCGTCGATGCGCTCAAGGACCTCGCGAGAAGCAAAGGGATCTCGTCAGAGCGCATCGCGTCGTGGGAGGCGTCGCTGCCGCCGGATCTGGTGCCATTGATCGGCACGGACCAGTTCAGCTGGTGGATGCTTGGGACCGGCCTCGTGAATCCAGCGTCCTGGACGGACTCGCTCGACATCGACACGCCTGTCGCACGGCAGCGGTGGAATGCGATGGCGGGCGTGCTGACCGAGCTTGTCCGCCAGGCCCGGACGAGACATCTCTGGGTTGCCGCTGTGTTCGCGCCGATTGCGTTCCAGTACGACCCGGCGTACGGGAACGTCTGGCGTGCGGCGGGCGTACACATTCGTCCCGAGTGGCTGACGGAGAACACCGAATTCCAACGCCGGCTCAGCCGCTGGGCCGTGGACGACCACGTGCCGCTGCTCGATCTGACGGCGACGTTCCGCGAGGCGGTGATGGCGGGGCAGCACGCCCTGAGTTTCCGGATGGATCCACACTGGACCGCCGCCGGCCATGCGCTCGCGGCCGAGACGATTCGACCGTGGCTCGAATCGGCCAATCAGGCACTGCGGTGACGGCATCGACCGCCCCATCTCGCGACTTCTGCACGTACTTCGATCGGCATTATCTCGTCCGTGCGCTGGCGATGCGCGAATCATTGCGCGCGCACAACCGGCGATTCACGCTTTGGGCGCTGTGCCTCGATGCCGAGTCGTACGATCGGCTTGCCAACCTGGCGTTGCCGGACGTGGTTCCCATTCGCCTGGGCGAACTCGAAGACGCCGATCCTGAGCTTGCCGCGGCCAAATGCAATCGGAGTCTCGTCGAGTACTACTTCACCTGCACACCCTGCCTGCCCTTGTTCCTGTTCGAACGCAACCGCCAGATCAATCAGCTCACGTACCTGGACGCCGATCTCTTTTTTCTGGCCGATCCATCTCCGATCTTCGACGAAGTCGGGTCCGGGTCGGTGGGCATCATTGAGCACCGCTTTCCCGAGGCGCTCGCGCGGCTGGAGCAGGCCGGCCGCTACAACGTCGGCTGGCTCACGTTCAGGCGTGACGACGCCGGCCTTGCGTGCCTTCAATGGTGGCGCGCTCGATGTCTCGAGGCTTGCAGTGATCTTCCGTCGGAAGGTCGATATGCCGACCAGAAGTACCTGGACGAGTGGCCAGCGCGCTTCGACGGCGTGATCGTCATCCAGCATCGCGGCGCGAACGTCGCGCCGTGGAACATTGCGAACTATCAGCTGTCGGGCGATGAGGGCCGCTTGACCGTCGATGGCGAGGCGCTCCTCTTCTTCCACTTTCACGGCCTGCGCGATCGCGGGCGCGGGTTGTACGAAACCGGTCTTGGCGGCTACGGCGTGACCACGTCCCGGCTGATGATGCGGGAGATCTATCTCCCCTACATCAACGCGCTTCAACGCATCGGCCGCGAAACCGCCGTCGACGGATCGCCGCTCGCCGGGCACGTGCGAAGGGCGCCCGGTGGTGCGGACTCGAGTGCTGTCTCCACACGATCGCGGAGCCGGATCGCGCGCGTGTCAGCGGCGTTCCGAATGGGGCGGGACGTTCTCGTGGGACGTTATCTCTTTGTCTGGAACGGCTGCCTGATCTCCATGGGCCGCTAGAATGCGCTGTCCCCGTCTCGACGAACTGCCCGCGCCGCCGCCGGGCCGCCACGGCTGGCCCTGGACTGAGGAAACGCCGGGGTTGCTCTTTCCTGGGCCGCGCATCAGCGTCGTCACTCCGTCGTACAACCAGTCCGCATATCTCGAAGAGACGCTCCGCTCGGTCCTCCTTCAACAGTACGGTGATCTCGATTACGTCGTCGTGGACGGAGGATCGACGGATGGCACGCTCGACGTCATCAAGAAGTACGAGCCGTGGCTCAACTCGTGGACGAGTGAACGCGATCGCGGGCAGTGTCATGCAATCAACAAAGGTCTCGCTTGCTGCACCGGTACGTACTTCAACTACGTGAATTCGGACGACACGCTGAGGCCTGGCGCCTTGCAGGCCGTGGCAAACGGCTTCGCGCGCTATCCGTCGGCGACGCTGGTTCACGGCCGGTGCGTCCTGGCGGACGAGACCGGCGCGACGTTGAGCGTGCATCAGGGGCAGGGCCGCGACTTCCGCGAGATGTTCGACAACCTCGTGGCTGGCAACGGCCTGCATCCGTTGGCGGTGTTTTTTCGGCGCGCCGCCGTCGTCAACGCCGGCGGATTCGAGGAGCGCCTGCACCACGAGATGGATTCCGATCTGTGGTTCCGCCTGCTGGAGCGCGGAGGCGAGGTCCGACCGATCGACGCGTGCATCGGCACGTTCCGATGCCACGGAGGGCAGAAGTCCGCGTCGCACCGGCGCATCGACGAACTGCTGGACGTTCTGCTGGCGGCACTCGATCGGCAGACGGACTTGAGTGCGGCGCGGCGCGACGCAGCCAGGCAGCGGGCAGTTCGCCAGTGCGCCCGTCAGAAACTCTGGGCCGCTTCGTCATCTTTCCGGCTGCGCCGGTACGGCGACTATCTCGCGTGCTGTTTCGACGGGGTGCGCATCGATCCCGGAATCGTCGGCTCCCGTGTCTTCTGGTCGAACGCAATGGCACCGGTCAAGGCGATCCTGCCGGCCGCGGTGACCGGGTACATGCGCAGGCGGATGGCACGCGAGGCAGGCGGGCTTGCTCGATCGCAGAATTAGGGTCGGAATCAACGCCCGCTACCTGTACGACCACAACCTGCGCGGGTTCAACCGTTACGCGGTGT
>CAZOIK010000478.1:0-3307 GCA_964579765.1 uncultured Bifidobacteriaceae bacterium | reverse complement strand
TGCCGTCGCTCGCGCCGCATCTCTTCCCCGACAACTTCAACCGCCGCAGCAGCCCCCGCGTCGTGCTCGGGATTCCCATCCAGTACCGCTTCGGCAACACGATCGCGGCCGCGCTGACGCTGAACCTGAGCCGCGGCGGCATCGCGATCCGCACGACGAGCCCCCTCGACTCCGGCGTGAAGATCAAGGTGCGCTTCCGCATGCCCGGCAGCAAGCGCGACATCGACGCGGAGGGACGCGTCGCCTGGGCCGACCGGCGCGTCGGGATGGGCATTCAGTTCGAAAAGGTCGATCCCGCCAACCAGACGATCATCGACAACTTCGTCGACGCGCACTTCTTCTCAAACCGGAAAGCGTGACGTGAACCTCGGGTGATTCGGCGATTTCGCGATCACCCAATCACGAGATCACCCAATGACTCCATCCAGTGTCGTGTGGCGCCTGGCGGGCCTGCTGGCGCTCGTCTGCGCGAACGGCTTCTTCGTCGCCGCCGAGTTCTCGATCGTCACGGTGCGCAAGACGCGGGTTGACCAGCTCATCGCCGAAGGACACACGCGGGCGCGCGCCGTGCGCCGCGCGATCTCGGCGCCCGATCGCTATATCGCCGCGACACAGCTCGGCGTGACGATGGCGAGCCTCGGACTCGGCTGGATCGGCGAGCCGGCCGTCGCCTCGCTGATCGCGCCCGCGCTCGAGCGGATGCCGCACTACGCCGCCGAGGCAACGCTCCACAGCATCGCCGTGGCGATCGCGTTCACGCTGATCACCGCGTTCCACATCGTCTTCGGAGAACTGGCGCCCAAGTGGGTCACGCTCGAGCGCGCCGAGACGACGGCCATGTTCGTCGTCAAGCCGACCGAGATCTTCATGCGCGCGCTGTGGCCGTTCATCCACCTGCTGCACGCGACGGCAAGGCTGATCGTCAGCGCACTCGGCATCCGCGGCGGCGCGCATCGCGGCGGGGTCCACTCGGAGGAAGAGCTGAAGATGCTCGTCACCGCGAGCCAGGAGGCTGGCGTCCTCGAAGAGCAGGAAGAGCAGATGCTGCACCGCGTGTTCGACTTCGCGGATCTCACGGCGGCCTCCGTCATGGTGCCGCGCACCGAGATCGTCGGCGTCGCCGCCGACACGCCGCGCGACGCGATCATCGAACTGCTGGCGCGCACGGGGCATACGCGGCTGCCGGTCTACCGCTCGAGCATGGATGACATCGTCGGCATCCTGTACGTGACGGATCTGCTGCGTCCGCTCGATCGCGGCGGCGCGGTCAACGCCGGGGTGCTCGCGCGCGAGGCGCTGATGGTCCCGGAAACCCTGCCGGCCGACGAGGTGCTGGCGGAAATGCGCCGGCGAAACGTCCGCGAGGCGCTCGTGATCGACGAGTACGGCGGCACGGCCGGGCTCGTCACGTTCGCCTCGCTGATGGAACGCATCGTCGGCGATCTGAATACCGCCGCCGGTGGATCGCTGCGCATTCACACCTTGCCCGACGGCTCGGCGGAGATCGACGGCCTCGTGCTCGTGACAGACGTCAACGAGCGATTCGATCTCGACATCGATCAGGACACGTACACGACAGTTGGAGGATTCGTACTGGGCCAGCTCGGGCGGCGGCCGCAACTCGGCGACACCGTGACGGTGCGCAGCCGGACGATGCGCGTGGACGGTCTCGATGGGATCCGCGTCTCGCGCGTGTGGCTCTCGAAGCCGCTCAGTCCGCCCGAAGCAACCGAAGCGCGTTCGCAATGACGACGATCGACGCGCCCGTGTCGGCGACAATCGCCATCCAGAGCGTCGCCATGCCGGCGGCGGCGAGCGCGACGAACGCGCCCTTCAGGACGATCGAGATCGCGAGGTTCGCCTGGATGTTCCGCAGCGTGGCACGGCTCAGGCGGAGCGCATAGGGAATCTTCAGCAGCTCGTCCGCCATCAGCGCGACGTCCGCCGTTTCGAGCGCCGCGTCGCTGCCGGCCGCGCCCATCGCGATGCCGACGTCGGCCGACGCCAGCGCCGGCGCGTCGTTCACCCCGTCGCCAACCATCGCGACCGACCCGTAGCGTCCGCGCAGCTCGTCCACGGCCTTCACCTTGTCGTCGGGCAGCAGCTCGGCGCGAACCTCGTCAACGCCGAGCTCGGCGGCAATCCGCTCCGCCGTGCTGGTGCTGTCGCCCGTCAGCATCACGATGCGCGTGACGCCCTGGCGCCGCAGCATCTGCAGCGCGTCGGCGACACCCTCGCGCGGGCGATCGGCCACTTCGATGATGCCGACCGTCTGGCCGCCGCGCGCGACGAGCACCGGCGTCCGGCCGCGAGCGCTCACCTCGTCCAGCCGCGCGTGGATTTCGGACGTGCAGAGGTGCCGTTCTTCGAACAGCCGATGGTTGCCGAGCACGACGTCCGCGCCGCTCACCTCGCCCTCCGCTCCGCGCCCGTCGAGCGAACGAACGTCGCGGCCGGGAGCGACGGCGATGTGTTCGGCCGCGGCGTAGTCCACGATCGCGCGCGCAATCGGGTGATGCGATCGATGCTCGACCGACGCGGCGAGCGCGACGACGGCGGCCGGCGACGAGGCGCCGAGCGGCATGACGTCCACCACCTGCGGCGTCCCGTGCGTCAACGTGCCCGTTTTGTCGAACGCGACGCAGCGCACGCGCCCGGCGCGCTCGAGGTGGACGCCGCCTTTGATCAGCACGCCCTTGCGCGCGGCGCCGGCAAGCGCCGCCACCACCGACACCGGAGTCGAGATGACGAGCGCGCACGGGCACGACACCACGAGCAGCACGAGCGCGCGGTAGATCCACGTGTGCCACGCCGCGCCAAACGCGAGCGGCGGCACCAGCGCGAGCAGCGCGGCCAGCGCGAGCACGGCCGGCGTGTAGACGCGCGCGAAGCGCTCGACGAACGTCTGCGCCGGAGCGCGCTGCGCCTGCGCCCGTTCGACCAGATGGATGATGCGCGCCAGCGTCGAGTCGCGCCTGGCGTGCGTCACGCGGACGTCGAGCGCCCCGCGCCCGTTGATGCTGCCGGCGAACACGGCTTCGCCCGACATCTTGTCCACGGGCAGTGACTCGCCGGTCACCGGCGCCTGGTTCACCGCGCTCTCGCCAGCGACCACGACACCGTCGAGCGGAATTTTCTCGCCGGGACGGACGAGGAGGACCATGCCTGGCGTGACCACGTCCACGTCCATGCGGCGATCGCCCGCGGGCTCGCGCACGATCGCTTCGGTGGGCGCAAGGTCGAGCAGCGCGCGGACGGCGTTGCGCGCGCGCTCGAGCGTCCGCGCCTCGAGCGTCTGCGCGAGCGC
>CAZOIK010000477.1:0-6149 GCA_964579765.1 uncultured Bifidobacteriaceae bacterium | reverse complement strand
GGATCGACGCTGACGAAAGCATCTGCCTACGGCATCGGGTCGGATCTCAGACTCTTCTCGAACTTCACGTACTTCCTCGACGACCCGGTGCACGGCGATCAGCACGAGCAGGCCGATCACCGGTTCATCACCGGCGGCCGGCTGACGCACAAACGCCTGTCGCACTGGAACGGCCGCAACGTCCAGAACACGTTCGGCCTCCAGGTTCGCAACGACGACATCACGAACCTCGCGCTCTACCACACGGAGGATCGCGTGCGGCTCGCGACCGTGAGCCAGGCGGCGGTGCTCGAGACGACGGGCGGCGTGTACGGGCAGAACGAGATCGAATGGCTGCCGTGGCTGCGCACGTTGGCGGGAGTACGCGTGGACGCGACGCGCTTCCGCGTGAACGCGCTGCAGTCGTACAACAGCGGCGCGAAAAGCGCCGGCATCGTGAGCCCGAAGGGCGGCGTGACGTTCGGTCCGTGGGGCGGCACGGAGTTCTACGTCAACGCGGGCGAAGGCTTTCACAGCAACGACGCACGCGGTGTCCTCGCCACGCGCGACGCCGACGGCGACCCGATTACGCCGGTGACGCCGCTCGTGAAGGCGAAAGGCGGCGAGGCGGGCGTGCGCACCGTCGCGCTCCCCCACCTGCAGACGACGGTCACGGTGTGGATGATGGATCTCGACTCGGAGCTGACGTGGGACGGCGACACGTTCGAGTCGATTCCGAGCCGGCCGAGCCGGCGCAAGGGCGTCGAGCTCGCGAACTACTACAGTCCCGCGCGGTGGCTGAACTTCGACGCGGACGTGTCGTGGTCGCAGGCGCGGTTCACGGCGGCGGATCCGGCCGGCCAGTACGTGCCCGAGGCGGTCGGCGCCGTCGTCTCGGCGGGCGCGACAGTGAACAACCTGCATCGCACGTTCGGCAGCCTCCGATGGCGGTACTTCGGGCCGCGCGCGCTCATCGAAGACAACTCGGTCCGATCGAAAGCGACGAGCCTGTGCGAGTTCGAGGCGGGCTACCAGCTCGCGCCGCGCGTGCGCGCGACGCTCTCGGTCTTCAACCTGTTCAACGCCGCCGTCAGCGACATCGACTACTACTACGTCTCGCGTCTGCCCGGCGAGCCGGCCGCGGGCCTCGCGGACATCGAAACGCACCCGACGCTCCCCCGCGCCGCGCGCGTCACGGTTGCGTTTGGGTTTTGAGGGTTGGCGGCTCTGAAAGGGCCGCCCTGCGGGTCTTGGCCCGCCGAGAGACGCGCGCAGGGCGGGCCTACAGGCCCGCCTACAAGAGACTGAGAAGTCGAACCAGCAGGATGAGCGTCCCGATGACGGCCAGGATCAGCAGGTAGTCGCGGCGCATGCAGAGAGTGCTCCCGCTGCACGCAAACGCGGTGCCGCGCTTGTCCGTATCCTTCTGACACTGATTTCACGAAATCGCACGCCGGACGCGGCGCGTCGTGGCAACCGGTTTCGCACGCGTGGCAGCGCTGTTCCATATCAGCACCTGAGGTAATCTCTCGGCGTGCCTACGTTCAACGCCTTCCGCATCTCCCAGACCGGCGACACGATCGCCGGCGCGATCGTCAACACCTCGCTCGACGAGTTGACGCCCGGCAACGTCGTGATCAAGGCGGCGTATTCGAGCGTGAACTACAAGGACGCGCTTGCCGCCACGGGCGCCGCGAAAATCATGAAGACGCTGCCGCTCGTCGGCGGCATCGACGTCGCCGGCGTCGTCTCCTCGAGCAGCGATGCCCGGTTCAAAGCGGGCGATCAGGTCGTCGTCACCGGCTATGACCTCGGCGTCGCCAACGACGGCGGCTACTCGGCCTACGTGCGCGTGCCGGCCGACTGGATTGTGACGCTGCCGCCGTCGCTCTCGCTCTTCGACGCGATGGCGCTCGGCACCGCCGGCTTCACCGCGGCGCTGTCGGTGATCCGCCTCGAGCAGAACGGCCTGAAGCCGGGCGCCGGCCCGGTCGTCGTCACCGGCGCGACGGGGGGCGTCGGCAGCATCGCGGTCGCGATTCTCGCCGGCCTCGGCTACGACGTCACCGCGGTCACGGGCAAAGACGGCGAGCATGAGTATTTGAAGTCTCTCGGCGCGAAGACCGTGCTGCCGCGATCGGCGATCGACTCGACGCCTGGGCCGATCGGCAAGGCGACGTGGGCGGGCGCCGTGGATCCGGTCGGCGGCAACATGCTCGCGTCGCTGGCGAAGACGATGGCGTACGGGGCGAGCATCGCGAACTCCGGGCTCACGGGCGGTATCGAGGTCCACACGACCGTCATCCCGTTCATCCTGCGCGGCGTGAACCTGCTCGGGATCGACTCGGTGATGTGTCCGATGGCGCCGCGCCTCGAGGTGTGGCGCCGGCTCGCGTCGGACATGAAGCCGAAGAGGCTTGCGTCGATCGCTCGCGAGATTCCGCTCGCCGGCCTGCCCGACGCGTTCGCCACGCTCGCGAAAGGCGGCGCGCGAGGACGCTACGTCGTCAACGTCGCAGAGTAGAGGTCAGAGGTCGGAGGTCGGGGGCACGTCGCGAAGCCGGCGCTGCATCCAGGCGACGTCGTGCCAGCGGCCGAACTTCCAGCCGATGTTCCGGAAGACGCCGATCATCTCGAAGCCGACGGCGGCATGCAGGCCGACGCTGGCGTCGTTCGGCAGCGTGATGCCGGCAAACGCCGTGCAGTACCCGAGCGACGCGAGATCCTCGAGCAGACGCCGATAGAGCGCCGTGCCGACGCCCTGCCGGTGAAATCGCGGATCGAGATACGCCGACACTTCGACCGAAAAGCGATACGCCGACCGCTCGCGGTGCACGCCGCCGTACGCGTACCCCGCGACGACGCCGTCGCGTTCGGCGACGAGATACTGCCATCTGCTCAGCGATTTCGAGATGCGCGCGGCGAACTCGCCGACGTCGGGGACGACGGTCTCGAAGGACACGGGCGTCGCCTCGATGTACGGCGCGTAGATCCGGAGCAGCGCCGCCGCGTCGGCTTCGGTCGCCTGGCGGATGGTCAGCACGGCAGGCATGCTAGCATCCGCGCATCATGGCAAAGAAGAGGCGCTCCAAACCGTCCAAGACACGAATGGTCCGCAAGCGCGGCACGCCCGCGCGTCGAAAGGGCGACGCGCTGCTCGACACCGTCCGCGGGGCCGAGCACCGCTACATCGGCCACGTCCGGCTCGACGTGGGACGCGCCGGCGCGGCGCGTGTCAAACGGATGATCTATCCGCCCGGGTTCCACTGGGCGAAAGACATGAAGCCGGTCACGGGCACCGCGCTGTGCATGCACGCGCACGTCGGCTTCCTCGCGCGCGGCGAGATCCACATCGAGTACCCGGACGGCTGCATCGTCGAGCACAAGGCGCCGCAGATCGTGGCGATCGACCCCGGGCACGACGGCTGGGTGGTCGGGAAGGAGCCGGTGGTGATGATCGAGTTTGATTTCGAGAGCGAGACGATTGGCCGCCTCGGCATGCCGGACGGACACCGGCATTAGAGATGCGTACGAAAAAAGAGGTTCCAGGGGCCAAACCCCTGGAACCTCTGGAACCCCTGGAACCCTGGAACCCCGCTATTGATCCTTCGGCTTGCCGAAGATCCCAGGTTCCATCGTCGTGTTGAACTTGTAGTCCTTGATCTTCGCCTGGTACTTGCCGTCGAGCCAGAAGAAGTCGTACTCGAACGGCACCTTCACGCCGTTGACGTCGCGCCAGTCTTCGTAGTCGATCTGCGTCAGCACGTGGCCGGCCGGCGACGGGCCGTAGCGGACGAGGCGCTTCAGCAGGCCGGTCTCCGGATCGAAGTAGAACGTCCCGAGATACTGCCGCGGGCCGTTGCCCTGGACGACGAGGTACTCCTTGTCGCCGATGACGCGGCGGAAGCCCGTGCGCCAGTTGGTGAGCGCGGTCTTGATGTTCTGCGGGAACGCGATCTGCGCCTCGAGGCGCGCGCCGTCGAGCTCTTCGCCGATGAGGTCGTAGTTCTGCAACAGCGCGCGCGGCGTGTTGATCCAGCCGTTGGTGCCGTTGAACACCCACGTGCTGATGCCGCGATCGCGATGCTGCGGGAACTGGATGCGAACGGTGCGCTGATTGGGCGAGTTCGCGAAGATCTCGAACTGGCCGTCGCCGCCGAAACCGCCGAACCCGATGCTGCTGCCCGTCGCGACCCAGTTGCGGATCGACGCCCACTTCTGCGCGCCGCCGACCGCCGCAATGTACTTGTCGAGGATGGTCGTCGCCGCCGGCTGCTCCGGATCGCGCGCGACGAAGTCGTCCACCTCGTCGTTCGGCGCCTCGTACAGCTTGTTGAGCTGGATCGACGTCGCCGGCGTGACGCGGCCGTGGTGGCAGGTCCAGCAGGTCACCATCTGCGCGCCGCCGAAGAACTGCTTATTGAGCGCGGCGACCATCTCGACCATGCGGCGCGCGGTCTTCTTACGCTGCGTGTCGAACACCCAGTCCACCTTGTCGGTGCCCGCGTTCGGGTGGCAGTCGGCGCAGTCGAGGCCGAGCGCGTCGGTCATGACGCCCATGGCGCCGATGAAGTCGTCCACGCTGAGCTCCTTCAGCGTGCTCGTCGAGACGTTCTTGAAGTATTCGCCCGCCTTCTTGCCGACGATCGACTCCGTCATCCGGGGCTGCTCTTGCGCCGCCGGACGCGCGGCGAAGACGAAGCCCACAATCCACAGGCCCGCCAGCGCGCCAGCCGCCAGGCTGACCTTCCACGAAACCTTCATCTGATTACCTCCGTAAGAGTGCCGTTTTGCAGTGGACCAAGATATCACCAGACGAGGCGTTTTGCGCGATCTCGTTCCAGCCGCCGGATTTACGGCACCGACTGCTCTAGATATTTACTGGCGCGGCGCGCCGGCCGTTTACGTTTTTTCGGTCGCGCCGTTACGCCGTCATGACGACGATCGTCTGCGGCGGCGCGGCGTGCGCCTCGACGTGCCGGAAGCCGGCGTCCTTCGCGATGCCGCTGAGATCCGCCAGCGTGTACGTCGTCCCGCGCGGCGTGCCGGCGAGCATCATGATTGCGAACATCCCCGCCATCGGCGGCGACACGCGATCTTCGTTCGGCACGAACTCGACCACGACCGCGCGGCCGCCCGGCGTGAGCGCGGCGCGCACCGTGCGCATGAACGCGACGTTCGTCTCGCGATCGAAATGGTGCAGGAAGTTCGTGACCAGCGCGACGTCGTAGCCGGCCCCGAACTCGACGGCGAACGCATCGCCGGGCAGCCGCCTGTAGCGATCCGCGGCGACGCCGTGCTCGGCCGCGTGCTGCGCGGCCGCGTCGAGCACGGCCGGCCAGTCCACGGCCGTCACGGTCACCTGCGGATTGCGCTCGGCGAGGACGATGCCGAAGATGCCGTGGCCGGCGGCGAGATCGAGCACGCGCATCGGTCCGGCCGACGCGACGCCGAGGACGCCGGCAATCGCCTGCGCCGACGGCATCATCATCGGCGTCATCGCCTTCGCGAACGTCACCCAGACAGGGTTGTCGTCCGAGACGGTGCTCGCGTCCCTGGGCATGCTGCCCGATCGGACGCGCTCGGTTAGCTGCTCGAAGTTCCTCATCGGCTCGCGGGCGCCGAGAAAGTCAACGACGGTGCCCATGTAGGCCGGCGAGCGCTTGCTGAGAAAGACCGTGGAGTCGTCGGTCAGCGTGTACTGGTCGCCCGCCTTGCGGAGAAATCCGGCGACGGTGAGATAGTCGGCGAGAATCCGGATGCCGCGTTCGGACGACTGGCAGCGTGTTGCGATCGCGGCGACGGTGTGATGGCCTTCGTCGACGGCGGTGAACAGCTCGACGTCAACGGCCGCCCTGACGGCCGCGGTTCGCGTGTAGGCGAACATCGCGTCGAGGAACAGCTCTGGTGTCGGTCCCGAATGTGTGCTCATAGACCGACGATCGTAACGTCATCGGGCCTTACACGGCGAGGGATACCACTTCGACGCGTCGGGTTCGCGCTTGAAGTGCGTGCTCGTAATGAAGTCCTGCGCGAGATACTTCGGATCGCTCACGACCGTCGTGACCGTGAACCACTCGCTGCCGTCGGTTTCGGAGTGCCGATCGAAGTACTCGGTGAGCACGGTGTTCTCGCTGTACGGCACGCCGTTCTTGCGCAGATAGCCGGCC
>CAZOIK010000476.1:0-15594 GCA_964579765.1 uncultured Bifidobacteriaceae bacterium | reverse complement strand
GCGTCACCGGCGGCCGCGGCATGGATCGAACACAGAGCCCGCAGGCTCGTCGCTGACGCGTACGACTTTGGCGACGTTGCCGTCCGACAGCTCGACCTCCACGCAGCGCCCCTGGACCAGAGCGCTTGAATCGATGCGTTCGCCGCCCTGCCACGGCTTGTGCGTCACCCATTTCATGTAGGCCGTCTTCTCGTCGGTGTGCACCGTCTTCGAATCGCTGCCCTTCGACGTCAGCTGGAGCGTCGGCGGGCTGTGCCGCTCGACGTCAGCGAGCACCCCGACGACGCGTGTCGTCGATGCCTTTGGCATCGCGTACGCGAGCACCATCGCCATCGACACAACTGCGAACACTTCCTTCTTCATGACCTGTCTTCTCCTCGGGCGCGATGAATGCGCCCGCTGAGGACCGACTGTAGCGACGAGGCGCTTAGGAACTTCCGCGAGCGCGCATTAGGTCGCGCGGCCCGGCTCATTAAGAAACGTCGAGACCGGGTATGAAGATTCGCGGAGTTTCCGTTGAAACCTTCGCCGCATCGCACGGCTCACCGTATCGTGCGAGTACGGTCCGACTGAGGTGATGCCGCGTGTTGGAGCAACGACGATGCCGCCGTTCGCACGTTCGCAGCGATGGTGTAACGCCGCAGAAAGCAACCGCGCGGTCGATCCGACGGCGCGGGCGCGCCATCTTTGTCGGAATGGATCGGCGTCAGAGCGGATGGGGGCGATCGCGAACGACCGAACGGTCGGATTCCGGCGCGTAGTTCGACATCCTTGTGCGATGCCGTTTCGCGTCGCCCGGCAGAACGGCACTTCGCAGTGACTATTCAGGAATTCGTCTGGTTACGGCCGTGACTTCGTTGTGTATCGACTCGTCTTCGTTCGTGATCAATTCAGGATCTCTTCGTTCGGCTCGACGATCAGCGTTTGGTATGGTGCCGATCACGGCACGATGCGGGATTCGTGTCGATTCCATCTGTGTTTGCGCCCGCCATCCTCAGACCGATGGTGCAGCGCTTGCACGAGTGCGCCTGTGACAGATCTTCCGCATCTGCTCATCGTGGACGACGACCCGCTCATTCAGGAGAGTCTGAGCTTGTTCTTCCGCCTGCGCGGTTACGACGTGGAGAGCGCCCCCTCGGCGCGCGAGGCGCTTGCGGCGCTCGCCCGCAGCCACGCCGATCTCGTGGTCCTCGACCTGGGCCTGCCGGACATGGACGGCCGGCATCTGTGCGAGCGGATCCGGCAGACCTCCGACGTGCCGATCATCGTGCTGTCGGCGCGCGCGGGCGAGAAAGAGAAAGTGGCGGCGCTCGAGGGCGGCGCGGACGACTACCTGACGAAGCCCTTCAGCTCGGACGAGCTGCTCGCGCGCGTCCACGTCGCGCTCAGGCGCGGCCGCCACGCGAGCGGGACCGGACGGATCGAGCGCGGATCGCTGCTGATCGATTTCGACCGCCGGCGCGTGCGGGTGGACGGCCGCGAAGTGCGGTTGACGCCGAAGGAGTTCGACCTGCTGGTGTTCCTGGCGCGGCATCCGAACCGCGTCATTCCACACCAGGTGATTCTCACAGCGATCTGGGGTGTGCACGCCGCGGATCGGCCCGAGCAGCTCTGGGCGCTCGTCACGAAGGTGCGCCGAAAGATCGAGCCGAATCCGGACGAACCGCAGTACCTCGTCAGCGAGCCCTGGGTCGGCTACCGGCTGGTCACGGACGCCGATCCGCTCCCGAGGCACACATGAAGGCGAGCTCCTTCATCGCCCTGCCCGGCATTGCGGCCGTGGTCATCGTCGCGGCCGGCACGAGCGTGATGCTGCACCCCCGGTCGCGCGCAGCCCTCGCGCCGGCGCCCGTCCTCTACGCGGGCATCCCGGCCGAAATAATCAACTCCGCCGCGAACGCGCTGCTCGCCGACGTGAAGCGCCGCGCGGCCGACGATGACGCGGTACCGCCGTTCGCCCGGGAACGGATCGCCTGGCTCACGTCGGAGCAGCGCTCGGGAACCTTGTCCATTACGCTGCTGTCCCATCCGGACACCGCGAACCTGTCGCCGGACGCGCTGATGGCGTCGGGCGACGTGGACGGCCGGCAGGTGATCGTGATCTCACGTCCGCGCCTCGCCGCGATTCTGGCGGAGACCGGCGGCCTCTCGCAGCCGTTCAGCCGGCGCCAGCGCAACGACTTCCTGCTCGGGCTCGTGCACGAGACGGTGCATCTGGAGCGGCGGCACGTCGAGCCCGATCCGACGCTCGGCGACCGCCTCGACGAGGAGGAGCGCGCCTGGCGCACGGTGGATGGACGCGTCGTGCGGCCGCTTCTCGCGCATGACGAGCCCATGGACCCGCAGTTCCTCGATGCCGATCGGGCCCTCCGATCGTGTGGAGACACGCCGCCATGTCAGCCTCTGAGAACGCTGCTCGCGCAGAGCGAGAGCGGCCGGCGCTAGCGCCGCCGCCGGCCGCGCTGCCTGAATCCGAGACGCGGACGATCCGCGGCGACTCGCTCGCCGAAATCCGCCGTCTCTCCTCCCTGCTCGACATCAGCAAGGCGCTGTCGGGCACGCTGCACCTGCAGGCGGCCCTGCATCACGTGA
Source organism: uncultured Bifidobacteriaceae bacterium (assembly GCA_964579765.1). Classification (GTDB taxonomy): domain Bacteria; phylum Acidobacteriota; class Vicinamibacteria; order Vicinamibacterales; family CAVVIG01; genus DATNBT01. Next base: position 13,002 of record CAZOIK010000476.1, on the reverse strand, counting down.
TCGAGATCCTGATGCGCAATCCCGACGCGAGACACACGGCCGTCGCGCTACTGGAGGACGACGGCACGCTGCGCATGGCGGAGTCGGACGACATCAACCGGCCCACGGCGTCACGCGAGATGAGCGCCGAGATCGTCGACCGCGTGGTCGATACCTCCAGGCGGGTCGTGATCCCGCGCGTCGGCGGCGACACCCTCGAGTCGAAGCGTCGCGCCGACGCGCTCAGACTGCCTGTCAGCTTCATCTGCGTGCCGATCGTCATCAATCGGAAGGCAGTCGGGGCACTGTCGGTCGACCTCGTCTACCGAGCAGACCGCGACTTCGAGCGAGCGGGCACCTTCTATGGTCTGGTGGCGTCGATGCTCGCCCAGGCGCTCAAGATCCATCGGCTCATCGAGGAGGATCGACGCCGGCTCGAGGACGAGAACTCACATCTGCGCCAGGAACTGCGGGAACGCTACGACTTCTCGAACATCATCGGGACCAGCGCCGCCGTTCGATCGATGTACGCGCAGATCGCGCAGGTGGCATCGACGAATACGACCGTCCTGATCCGCGGCGAATCTGGAACCGGGAAGGAGTTGATCGCGCACGCCATTCACTACAACTCACTGCGCGCGAAGAAGCCGTTCATCAAGGTCAGCTGCGCCGCCCTGCCGGACACGCTGATCGAGTCGGAGCTGTTCGGGCACGAGCGAGGAGCGTTCACCGATGCGACCGTACTGAAAAAGGGGCGGTTCGAGCTGGCCGAAGGCGGCACGCTCTTCCTCGATGAGATCGGCGACGTCAACCTGAGCACGCAGATCAGGCTGCTCCGCGTCCTCCAGCAGCGCGAGTTCGAGCGCTTGGGCGGCATCGAGACGCTCAAGGCCAACGTGCGCATCGTCGCCGCCACCAACAAGAACCTCGAACAAGCGATCGCCAGCGGAGATTTCAGAGAGGATCTGTATTATCGGCTGAACGTCTTCACCATCTTCGTGCCGCCGCTGCGCGAGCGCAAGGCGGACCTCCCGCTGCTTGTCGACCACTTCCTCGAGAAGCTCTCGCGCGATCACCACAAGACGATCCGCCGGGTGTCCACGCCGGCCATCGACGCGCTCATGAGCTATCACTGGCCGGGCAACGTGCGAGAGCTTGAGAACGTGCTCGAGCGTGCGCTGCTCGTGTGCGACGGCGAGGCTTTGCACGCGCATCACCTCCCGCCGACGCTGCAGACCGCCGAAACCTCGGGCGAAGTCGTCCAGCTGTCGCTGAAGGACGCCGTGGAGCGCTACGAACGAGACCTGATCCGGGACGCGCTCAAGACCTCCCGGGGCAATCGCGCGAAGGCCGCCCGTCTGCTGGGCACGACCGAGCGGATCCTGTACCGGAGGGTGAACCAGCTCGGCATCGACTTCAGACGCTTCCGCGCGTGACGCCGGCGGCCGGCTCATCGCTTCAGCAGCAAACAGCCGGCAGTCACGCCCTTTCCTTGACGGAAGGACTCGCCGCGTCACGACTGTTGACCGCGAACGCGTACAGCGCGCACAGGCCGAAGAACGCCGCGGACGACACGATGAGCATCCAATCCATGTCTCCAACTTGGACCGCAGGGCCTTAAGCCGTCCCTAAGAGCGCCTAAGTATTTGCTTAAGTTCCGCTCGCCAGCCGATAGCCCACCCACGGCTCGCTCACGATGTAGCGCGGGTTCGACGGATCCGCCTCGATCTTCTTGCGAAGCTGTCCAACGAGCACCCACAGGTGCTCGGGCTGGTCCACGGCATGCGGCCCCCAGATGGCCTTCAGAATCGCGCGATGCGTCAGGACGCGGTCCGGATTGCGCGCGAGGAGCGACAGCAGCTCGAACTCTTTCGGCGTCAGCCGGATTTCCTCGCCGCTCCGAACCACGCGGCGGCGCGCGTAGTCGATCGTGAGGTCGCCGACGGTCGTGTGTCCGGTCGCGCCGTCGTCTTCGGAGAAGCCGCGGCGCAGCGCCACCCGGATGCGCGCGAGCAGCTCCTCGGGGCTGAACGGCTTCGTCACGTAGTCGTCGGCGCCGAGGTCGAGCGCGCCGACCTTGTCGGCGTCGCCCGTGCGGGCGCTGAGGACGATGATCGGCAGCGCGGACGTGGCGCGGACCGACCGGCACACCTCGACGCCTTCGCGATCGGGCAGGCCCAGGTCGAGCACCATGAGATCGGGCGGATGCGCGTGGACGGCGTTCAGCGCGTCGGCGGCCGTCCCCGCCACGGCGACGTCGTAGCCGCGCGAGCGCAGCAGCGGCGCCAGCGCGCGTTGAATCGAGACCTCGTCGTCCACGAGCAGCACGCGGGCGGGACGCGTCATGACGCCGCCCTCCTTTCCACCGAATCCGAGAGCGGCACGGTCAGGCTGAAGATCGCGCCGCCCTCGGGCGCGTTCTCCGCGCGCACGGTCCCGCCGATGACCGCGAGCAGTCCCCTGGTGATGGCGAGGCCCATGCCGGTGCCCGACCAGCGCTGCGTGGCATGCGTGCCCCGGTAGAACCGCTGGAACAGCCGCGGCAGATCCGCCGCCGAGATGCCGGGCCCGCGATCGCGGACCGAGATGCGCAGCTCGGCGCCCGCGATCGTCGCGGCGACGTCGATCGGGGATCCGGCGGTCGAGTACTGCGCGGCGTTCTCGAGCAGATGGCTGAGCGCGGCGGCCGTCAGGCGCGGGTCCGTGCGCACCATCTCCTCGTCGGCGGACACGGCGAGCGCATGGCCGGCGAGCGCCTGCTGCACCTGATCCCGCGCGGCCTCCACGATTTCGAGCGGGTGCACCCAGCGCAGGTGCGACTCGACGGCGCCGGCGTCGATGCGCGCGAGCTCGAGAATGTTCTGAAACAGCCGCGACAGCCGCTCCACTTCGGTCAGGACGATCTCGCTCTGCGCGCGGCGCTCGTCCTCGCCGAGCCACGACGCCTGCAGGTTCGTCGCCGCCAGGCGGATGGCCGTGAGCGGCGTCCGCAGGTCGTGCGCCAGCGAGGCGAGCAGCACCGACTTCATCTCTTCGCTCTTCCGCGCCATCTCCGCGGCCTTGCGCTCCTCGAGCAGCTCGACGCGCTCGAGCGCCAGCGCCTCGCGATCGCGCGCGGCCGCCGACAGGTTGCTCGCGACCAGGCTCACCGCGAGGAACACCACCAGCGCCACCCAGTTCTGCGGATCGGCGATCGTCAGCGTGCCGACCGGCGGCAGGAAGAAGAAGTTGAGGCACAGCATCGCGGCCACCGACACGAGCACCGCGACGCGCAGCCGCGTCGCCGCCGCCGCGAACAGCACGACGAGCAGGAACGACAGCGCCACCGTCGTGTGATTCGACACGTGGAGCACCGACGCGTACACCCACGTCATCAGGACGATCGCGCCGATCGCCATGCCGCCGCGAACCCAGTCGCGCTGCATCACGACACCTGCGCCGCCTGCTCCGCCTGCCGGCGCAGCCGGGCCACCGCCAGATCGTGGCGGTCGCCTCCCAGCTCGTCCTTCAGGCTGCCGAGCGCGGCCGCGACGACGTCGCGATGGTGCACCTGCGGGCCGACGGTCTTCACCGCTTCCACCCACAGCAGGTGGATCTGCTCGATGTCCTGCGGCGCGAGCGTCGGCGCATGAGCGCCGAGCGCGAAGCGCTTCGTCTGCCCGTCCGGCTCGTAGACGGTCAATTGGGTCACCAGTCCGCGATCGTGCGGCACGCGGTCCCACGCCTCGCCCACCTGCAACGCCTGCGCGTCCGCCGACATCTTCGCCGACCCGCCGAGCACGATCTCGCTCGCCTCGAGCTGGACGGCCGTCCGCACGAGCGCGTCGAACACGTTCGTGCCGGGGACGACGAGCAGCTTCACCGCGCGTCCGTGCCGCTCGGCGACGGCGACGACTTTCGTGAACAGCAGCTGCTCGTAGTCCGTGAACAGCTCCTCGCGCTCGATGTCGCTCACGCCGGCGTCCGGCCCCTTCAGCAGCCGGATCGTCATGACGACGATGTCGCGGCGGTCGGTGTCGGTGTGGACGACCGCCTGTTCGAGGTGCTTCAACGTGGTGTAGTCGCGCACGGGCACGAGCACGCCGCCGGGACGGACGTGCAGCTGTGCGACGCCGACGTCGGCTTCGCGCATCAACTGGAACTGGTCGGTGTGCTCCTCGTGCGCGTGCCGCCGGCGCGCCGCCGTGACCTTCTCCGAGATCACGAACGCGAGATACAGCACGACCGTGAAGACGATGCCGGAGATGGTCGCCGTCTTCTTGGTGAACAGGTTGATGAACGCGACGCTGAAGAGCACGAGCGTGATCAGGCCGAGTCCGACCGGCAGCTCGACGCCGGCGACGGTCACGTTCATCGGCACGCGCCACTCGCGGGGCACGTCCGCTTCCTTGAACCGGAGCACGAGCATCGCGAGCGCCTTGAACGCGAAGCTCCACACGACGCCGAACGCGTACGCCTCGCCGAGGACGAACACGTCGCCGCGGCTCAGGACAATCGTCAGCAGCTGCAGGCCGACGACCATGTTGATCAGGCGGTACGTCGTGCCGAACCGCCGGTGCGGCTTGCGGAACCACTCCGTCAGCACGCCGTCTTCCGAGACGCGGTTGAGGACGCCGTTCGAGCCGACGATCGCCGTGTTCACCGCGCCGGCGAGGATCAGGAAGCCGACGATGACGACGAACGCCTGGAACAGCAGCCGCAGGCTGATCGGCCCGACGACGTTCATCGCGAGGCCGGAAATCAGGTTGTCGTAGAACCGGGGACGAACGGCGTCGGGAATGATGGCGACGGCGAAGAAGCTGACGAGCGACGTGAACAGCAGGCTGTAGACGAAGATGACCGACCCGGCGCGCTTCAGGTTCTTCACCTTCGGATGCTCAATCTCGCGGTAGACCTGCGCGAGCGACTCCTCGCCGCTCATCGCGAGAATGGAGTGCCCGAAGCCGACGAGGATCGCCACCGCCGTCACGCCGGGCCACACGGTCCCTTTCAACCAGCCCAGCGCGTCGTCGGAGAACGTGAAGTTGCGCGGAATCGGCGCCGGCGGCATCGCGCCGCCGCCCCGCCACATGAGTGTCAGGCCGCACCACGCGATCATCAGGACGACCATCACCGTCGTCACCTGCATGATGCGCAGCGCGTCGTCGCTCGACTCGTGGATGCCCTGCGTGTTGCGCCACCAGAAGTACACGGTAATGAGCACGGCGATGAACGCGGCCGTGTCGCCGATCGGAAGGCTGCGCGTCGTCAGGCCGTAGCGGTGCAGGACGTCGTTCAACAGGCCGACGATATAGAGGCCCGCGGAGACGCCGCTGATCGGGCCCGTGAGGACGTAGTCGAAGAGCAGCGCCGACACCGACAGCTTGGCCAGCGTGCCGCCCATCGCCTCCTTGACGACGCGATAGACGCCGCCGCGGACGAACATCGCGGAGCTCTCGATGTACACGGCGCGGACCGTGTACGAGAAGCACATCACGCCGAGGATGAACCACGGCGCCGCCTTGCCGATGGCCTGCTCGGCGATGCCGCCGACGTAGAACGCGCTCGACCCCAGGTCGTTGAGCACGATGGCCGCGGCCCGCCAGAACGAAATGAACGTGAGAAGAACGGTGGTGGCGACGACGACGCGTACGCGACCGTCGCCCGAGCGAGGAGTGGTCTCCACAGGCGCTTCCGTCAAGTGCCGGCGAGGTTAGCTGACGGGCTCGGACGCGGAAGTGTCCGCTGGCCGGTGCTGGCAGGCCTGCCGCACGTGACCAGTTCGCCCCAGAAGCTTCGGGTCCCCCGCGTTCCGCGAGTGGCGCGGAACTTAGGCCGTTTTTAGTTTACACCTGTGCCCGCGGTTGTTCTCCGCCGCCGGCCGTTTTCAGGACCTTTTTAGGTACCCGCCGTCGCGACGACGACACCGCCGATCACGATGAGTGCGCCGCCCAGCCAGATGCCGCGCGTCGGCGCCTGACCGAACGCGATCCACCCGATCGCCTGCGCGACGACGAAAAAGAAGACGACGTAGACGCCAAGCAGCCGGCCAAAGTCCCACGGCGGCCGGTTGACGACATAGCCGTACGCAAACAGCACGGCGGCGCCGCCGAGAAACAGCGCGAGGCGCGTGCCGAGCGCCGACGCATGGAGTCCGGCTCGCACGATCGCGTCGCCGCTCGCTTCGAGCAGCGCCGCCACGAACAGCAGGCCCGCTGACACTCCGAGTTGCACGCCTACTCCTTCCTGGCCCGGCGCCTGACCTGCAGGCGAATCGGCGTCCCGACAAAGCCGAACGTCTCGCGCAGCCGGTTGACGAGGAACCGCTCGTAGGAAAAATGAAACGTCGTCGCCACGTTGGTGAAGAAGACGAACGAGGGCGGCGCGACGCCAATCTGCGCGCCGTACAGGATGCGCACGTGTTTGCGGCCGGGGCTGATGGGCGGGTTCTCGGCCGTCACCTGGGCGAGAAACTTGTTGAGCTGCGGCGTGGGAATCCGCGTGCGCCGGGTGGCGCCGATCCGGTCGATTGTCTCGATGATCTTCGGCGCGCGCTCGCCCGTCATCGCGGACACATGCAGGATGGGCGCGTAATCGAGGAAGCGCATGCGATGGCGCGTCTCCTCGTCGAACACCTGCGAGTACTTCGGCCCGCGGTCCTTCACGAGGTCCCACTTGTTCGCGACGATGACGACGCCGCGGCCGGCGCGATCGGCTTCGCCGCCGATCGCCGCGTCCTGCTCGGTCGCGCCCGTGCTCGCGTCCACGACCAGGACGACGACGTCCGCGTCGCCGATCGCCTTCTTCGCGCCCGCGACGCTGACCATCTCCACCTGGCCGCCGCGCGACACCCGCCCCGGCCGCCGCATCCCGGCCGTGTCCACGATGCGGAAGCGCCGCCGGTGCCACGTCATCACGCTGTCGATCGCGTCGCGCGTCGTCCCCGGCATGTCGCTGACGAGGACGCGTTCTTCGTGCAGCAGACGGTTCACGAGCGACGATTTGCCCACGTTGGGCCGGCCGACAATCGCCACCGTCGTCTCGACTGGGGACTGCCGACTGGAGACTGGAGACTCCTCCTCCTCCTCGTCTTCGTCCCTCTCCTCTGCTCTCTGCCCTTTGCCCGGCACCTGCAACCGTTCCACGATCGCATCCAGCAGCTCGGCCACGCCGGTGCCGTGTTCGGCGGAGATCTCGAGCACCGGGTCGATGCCCAGCTCGTAGAAGTCGGCCGACGCACCGCGGGCGCGTTTGTCGTCCGTTTTGTTGATGGCGAGGAGCAGGGGCCTGCCGGTCGCGCGCAGCTCCTGCGCGATCCTCTGGTCGCCGCCGACCAGCCCTTCCCGTCCGTCGGTCACCAGGACGAGCAGATCGGCCCCGGCGATGGCCCGCTGCCCGTGTTTGACCACGAGTTCGTGGAGCGGATCCTCGCTCGCGCCGTAGAGACCGCCGGTATCGGAGAGCTGGAAGGGCACGCCCCGCCAGACGGCGGCCGTCGCCAGGGCGTCGCGCGTCGTCCCGGCCACTGGGGCGACGATGGCGCGGCGAGAACCGGTGATGCGGTTGAACAAGGTGGACTTGCCCACGTTCGGGCGGCCGACGAGCACCACCGATGGGCTTTTACGATTTGACACTTAGCCTTTGCCTTGACAGTGTAAGTCTAGGTTTTTATAGTATTTATCGCCGGTCAGGAGACTCTAAGCATGATCAAGGTCGACATCGTGAACGAAGTGTCGAAGATTGCCGACATCACCAAGGTCAAGGCCGAGGTGGCCGTCGATGCCGTCTTCGACGCGATGCGGACCTCCATGCAGCGCGGCGAACGCATCGAGCTGCGCGGGTTCGGCGTCTTCCAGGTGAAGCCGCGCAAGCGCGGCATCGGCCGGAACCCACGCACCGGCAAGGAAGTCCGCATTCCTCCCGGCCGCACCATCCGGTTCAAGCCGGGCAAAGATCTGCAGAACATCGGATAATCGATCTCGTTGGAACCTCTCCGCGAAGATTCCGGCTTCGTCACGCCGCCGGAGGTCGTGTGGCAGCCGCGTCCCAAGTTCCAGGATCGGCGGTGGCTGCACGCTCTTCTCCTGCTGCTCACGATCGGCAGCACGGTGCTCGTCGGCGGCTGGGAGTACAGCGTCACGATCCTCGCGATACTGGGATGCCACGAGCTCGGGCACTACGTCGCGTGCCGCTATTATGACGTCGATGCGAGCCTGCCCTATTTTCTGCCGATTCCCATCACCCTGACGGGCACGCTCGGCGCGTTCATCCGCATCCGCGAGCCGATTCCCTACAAGCGGTGGCTCTTCGACATCGGCATCGCCGGGCCCATCGCCGGCTTCGTCGTCGCCGTCCCCGCGCTGTTCATCGGCATCGCGCTGTCGCACGTGGCGCCGCTGCGCGGCCAGGAAGGGCTGTTCCTCGGCGAACCGCTGCTCCTGAAGCTGGCGTCGTGGATCTTCTGGGGCTCGATGCCCGACACGCAGACGCTCGTGCTGCACCCCGTGGCGTTCGCCGCCTGGTTCGGCCTGCTCGCGACCGCGCTCAATCTCTTCCCCGTCGGCCAGCTCGACGGCGGGCACATCTCCTACGCCGTCCTCGGCCGGCGCTCGACGCAGGTGACAATCGTCATGGTCGGCATCGCGATGGCGCTGTCGTACCGGTCGGCGAGCTGGATCGTCTGGACCGTCCTCATCATCGCGATGCTGTTCGCGTTCGGCGTCCGGCACCCGCCGGTCGTTGACGAGGACGTGCCGCTCGACAAGACACGCCAGCTTCTCGCCATCTTCGCGGTCGTCATGTTCGCGCTCTGCTTCACGCCGGCGCCGATACAGGAACTATTCGGTAGATAGGGAATTGCAGAATTGCAGGAGGGCAGAATTGCAGAATTGATTGAGGGATTGGCGCGACAATCCTGCAATCAATCCCGCCATCAATTCTGCAATTCTGCCATTCTGCAATTCACAACACCGACAGCGGATCCACGTCGATCGTCGTCCGTCGTTCGAGCTCCGGCCGCTCCGCCAGCGCGGACGTGAGGACCTCGCGCATCTGGCGGCGGTTCGTGCCTTTCAGGAGAATCTGCGTCCGGTACTCGCCGCGTAGCCGGCCGAGCGGCGCGGGCGCGGGGCCGAGGATGCGCAGGCCTGCGCGATCGGCGACGGTGCGCAGCCGCTGCACGAGATCGCTCGCGTCGTCCATCGCGCCGCCGAACGTGCGGGCCCGGACGATGGTGTTGATCATCGCGACGTGCGGCGGGTAGCGCATCTGCCGGCGGAAGTCGATCTCCTTCTCGAAGAACGCGCGGTAGTCCTGCTTGCGCGCGAGCTGGATGCTGTAGTGATCCGGATAGATCGTCTGGACGATGGCTTCGCCGCGATCGTCGCCGCGCCCCGCGCGGCCGACGACCTGCGTGAGCAGTTGAAACGTCCGCTCCGACGCGCGGAAGTCGGCGAGCCCGAGGCCGACGTCGGCTGAAATCACGCCCACCAGCGTGACGCGCGGGAAGTCGTGGCCCTTCGCGATCATCTGCGTGCCGACGAGGACGTCGATGTCGCCGGCGCGAAACTTCGACAGCACGTGCGTGAGCGCGCCCTTACGGCGGACGGCGTCGCGGTCGAGCCGCGCGACGCGCGCGGTCGGACACAGCCGCTTCACCTCCGCCTCGACGCGCTCGGTGCCGAAGCCGGCCTGCTCGAGATACGGCCCCGCGCACTTGGGACAGGCCGCCGGCACGCGCATCGCGTAATTGCAATAGTGGCACCGCGCGCGCCGCGACGGCCCCTCGCCGTGCACGACCAGCGACACGCTGCAATTGGGACAGTCCATCGTCCCCGCGCATTGCCGGCAGAAGACGGCGGTCGCGAACCCGCGCCGGTTCAGCAGCACGAGCGCCTGCTCCTTGCGATCGACGCGGGCCGACAGCGCGTCGGCCAGCGCGCGGCTGAGGACGACGTCCGGACCGCGAGCGGCGTACTCCTCGCGCATGTCCACGACGGTGACGTCGGCGAGCGGCCGATCGAGCACCCTCCGCTCGAGCACGACGCGCTCGTACCGGCCCGACAGCGCGTTGTGATAACTCTCCATGGACGGCGTCGCCGAGCCGAGCACCACGAGCGCGTGCGCCCGCTGCGCGCGGACAATCGCCACGTCGCGGCCGTTGTAGCGCGGGCTCTCTTCCTGCTTGTACGAGGCGTCGTGCTCCTCGTCTACGACGACGAGGCCGAGCTGTTCGAGCGGCGCGAACACCGCCGAGCGCGTGCCGATGACGACGTCCACGTCGCCGCGGCGGATGCGCTGCCACTGATCGTGCCGTTCGCCGTCCGACAAGCCGCTGTGCTGGATGGCCACGCGATCGCCGAACGCCTCGCGGAAGATCGACGTGACGACCGGCGTGAGCGCGATCTCGGGGACGAGCACCAGCACGCGCCGGCCGGCCGCCCGCACGGCCAGCGCGAGACGCAGGTAGAGCTCCGTCTTCCCGCTGCCGGTGACGCCGTGCAGCAGCGCCACCTTGAAGGCCCCGGTGTCCGCGAGCCCGCGCAGCCGCGCGAAGGCGGCCTCCTGTTCGGCCGTCAACACGCGCCCGGCATCGACCGCGACCCCTTTCGCGGCAGCCAGGTCGAACGGATCGCGGTCCACGCGATCCGCACGCAGGCTGATGAGCCCCTTCCGCGCGAGCCGCGACACCGCGTCGGCTGACACGCCGCGCGACGCGAGCTCGGGCGTCGAGATCCCCGCGGGCGAGCCGGCGAGCAGTTGGAGAATGTCGATCTGGCTCGTACGTAGGGCGTGCCGTTCAGGGTCGCCATCCTCGCGGTCCTGAAAGGGCCGCGCGACGAACTCCAATCCCGCGGCCGTGATGCTGGCGATGCGGATCGTCTTGTGCGCGTCGGACCGCGCGCCGCGCGCCATCGGCGGCAGGACGGCCGTGATGGTGTCGCCCGGGCCGGCCGCGTAGTACTCGGCCGTCCAGCGCGCGAGCTCGACGACGTCCGGCGGCACGAACGCCTCCGTGTCGAGGACGTCTTTCACAGGCTTGATCGCGCCGTCGGCCACCTCCGCCGCGCTCGCGTCGTCCATCACGATGCCCGTGACCATGCGCGTGCCGAGCGGCACGACGACGCGGCTGCCGACGACCGGCCGAGGCAGATTCTCCGGAACGCGATACGTCAGCAGGCCGAGCGCGGGAACCGGGACGGCGACGTGGATGAACACAACACTACTGCGCGTCTTTCGCGAGCAGCGAGCGGACCAGCTTCATGTCCTCCCAGACTTCCCGCTTCGACGACGGATTGCGCAGCAGGTAGGCGGGGTGGAACGTCGGGATGAGCTTGGCGCCGCGGTAGTCGAACACGCGGCCGCGCAGGCGCGAGATGGGGTCGAGCGTGCGCAGCAGCGTCTGCGCGCCAAACTTCCCGAGCGCGACGATGACCTTCGGATGGATGATGTCGATCTGCCGGAAGAGAAACGGCTCGCACGTCTCGACTTCGTCCGGCTCGGGGTTGCGGTTCTGCGGCGGCCGGCACTTGATCACGTTCGCGATGTAGACGTCCTCGCGCGTCATGCCGATGGCTTCGATGATCTTCGTCAGCAGCTGTCCCGCGCGGCCGACGAACGGCACGCCCTGGACGTCTTCGTCGGCCCCCGGCGCCTCGCCGACGAACATCAGATCGGCGTTCGGGTTGCCGACGCCGAACACCACCTGCGTCCGGCCGAGCGTGTGGAGCTTGCAGCGCGTGCAGTCGCCGATCTCGGCGCGGACCGCGGCGAGCGCGTCAACGGTTGTCAGCGGGATCGTGGTCGGCTGTTCAGGCATACGGGCAGCGTCTTCGACCAACTGGACGAACGTCTTCTCGCGTTCGCGCCAGGCGGGATCGCGGCTCACGCCGGCGACGCCGATCTCCTTCGCGAACTTCAAATGTTCGATGACGTCGTCGCGGTCCACGAGAGCCGTCGTTCGATGCGAGTCAGGATGGCGGCCGCCACGGCGGCCTTGGACTGGAGCGGCAGCGCCTCGGCGCCGTCGGCGCCGACGATCGTCACCGCGTTCGTGTCCACGTCGAAGCCGGCGTCCGCGCGCGACACGTCGTTGGCGACGATGAGATCCACGTGCTTGCGGTCGCGCTTGGCGGCGGCGCGGGCGACGACGTCCTCGGTTTCAGCGGCGAAACCGACGAGCAGCGGACCGTGGCCGGAGGAGAGCCGCCGCCGTCCGAGATCCGCGAGGATGTCGGGGTTCTTCGTCAGCGTGATCGTCAGCGTGTCGTCCTGTTTCGCGACCTTCTGCGGCGCGCGCTGCGCGGGCGCGTAGTCGGCGACGGCGGCGGCCATGACGACCACGGCCATGTCGGCCGCGCGCGTCATCACGGCCTCGTGCATCTCGGCGGCGCTGCGCACGCGGACGATCTCGCGCACCGCTGGCGGCTCGATCGACGTCGGGCCGGCGACGAGCGTGACGTCGGCGCCGCGGCGCGCGGCCTCGGCGGCGATGGCAAATCCCATGCGTCCGCTCGATCGATTGCCGATGAACCGCACCGGATCGAGATCCTCGTAGGTCGGCCCCGCCGTCACGAGCACGCGCGTGCCGCGCAGCGGCCCCTCCGGACGCAGCACGGCCTCGGCGGCGGCGACGATCTCGTCAGGCTCCGCCAGCCGGCCCTTGCCGATCCACCCGCACGCCAGATAGCCCTCGCCCGGCTCGACGAACCGCACCCCGCGCCTGGCGAGCGTGTCGAGATTGGCGCGCACGGCGTCGTGGCTGAACATCTGCGTGTTCATCGCCGGCGCGACGAGCACGGGCGCCCGCGTGGCGATGAAGAGCGTCGAAAGGAAGTCGTCGGCGATGCCGTGGGCGAACTTGCCCAGGATGTTGGCGGTGGCCGGCGCGACGAGCAGCAGGTCGATGCTCGACGCGAGCGCGATGTGCTCGATGTCGGCGTTCGCGCCCGGCTCGAACTGGTCGGTCACCACGCGGCGGCGCGTAATCGCCTCGAAGGTTATAGGTCCGACGAACCGCGTCGCGGCCGACGTCATGATGGCCAC
>CAZOIK010000475.1:0-21790 GCA_964579765.1 uncultured Bifidobacteriaceae bacterium | reverse complement strand
CGCCGCGCCGCTGGCGGTCGCGCCCGCCACGCCGCACGCGCTGATCCACGTCCTCCGCGCCGAGGCCGAGGCGCTGCCCGACGCGCTCGCGCCGGCGCGGCACGTGCGCTGGGACGGGCCCGATCCGCTGCGCGGCCCGCCCGCCGTCTTCTCCGCGTAAACACCACGTACGCGATTGACCGTCGTGCGGACCGTCAGGTCCGCCGTGGCGCGCAGGCCTGACGGGCCCGTGCGACACATTCCGAAGGAGAGGCCGTGGGATCAGCCGAGGGATCACTGGATCTGAATGCGCTGCGGGCGCTCGACGGCGCCGCGCTCGCGAACGCCATCGAGACGTTCGACGTGCGTCTCCGCAACGAGGGATTCGCGGACGCGTCGATCCGGAGTCTGTGTCCGTCGCGGCCGCCGGCCGTCGGCTACGCCGGCCCCGCGCGGATCCGCTGTTCGTCGCCCCCGCCGGTCGGCCATCACAAACACGATCGCACCGACATGTGGAACTACATCGTCAGCGTGCCCGCGCCGCGCTTCGTCGTCGTCGAGGACATCGACGAGCGCCCCGGGCTCGGCGGATTCGTGGGCACGGTTCACGGCAGCATCCTGTGTGCGCTCGGCTGCGAGGCGTACGCGACGAACGGATCGGTGCGCGACGTCCCCCATGTCTGCGACACCGTGGGGCTGTCGATGTTCGCCACCGGCGTCGCCGTGTCGCACGCGTTCGCGCACATCGTGGAGTTCGGCGGGCCGGTCGAAATCGGCGGGCTCAAGATCGCGAGCGGCGATCTGCTGTTCGGCGACGCGAACGGTCTGCAGTCGGTGCCGCTGTCGCTCGTCCCGGTGTTGCCGGGCGCCGTCGCGGAGATGAAAGAGAAGGAACAGGACGTCCTCGAGTTCTGCCGGTCGGGCCGGTTTTCAATCGACGGGCTTCGCACGCTTGTCAGGAGTCTCAAATGAGTCGTCGGGTGTTCTTCATGGCGCCGACCGCGGCGCTGGCGCTCTGTGCCGCGGCGTGTTCGGGATCGGGCGAACGGGTGCGCGCGGCGGAATCGTCGGCGCCGACCGTGGCGGTCGCGCGCATCGAGCGTGGCGACATCGCGCAGTCGCTCACCATCCCCTCCGAGTTCCGTCCGTACCAGGAGATCGAAATCCACGCCAAGGTCGCCGGGTATGTGAAAGAGATCAACGTGGACTTCGGATCCCGCGTGAAGGCGGGCCAGCTGCTCGCGGTGCTCGAGATCCCCGAACTGCAGGAGCAGGTGAAGCAGGACGAGGCGGCGGTGAAGCGCGCGGCCGAGGAGGTCAACCGCGCCCAGGCCGATCTCGAGCGCGCGCAGTCCGCGCATCAGGTCGCCCACCTCGCCTCGACGCGCTTGAGCGGCGTCATCAAGGCCAGGCCCAACCTGGTCGCGCAGCAGGACGTGGACGAGTCGACCGGCAGCGACAGGGTGACAGAGGCGCAGGTCTCGACGGCGCGAGCGGCGCTCGCCGCGGCGAAGGAGCAGCTCGAGGTCGCGAAGGCCGGCCAGAGCCGCACGCAGACGCTCTTCGACTACTCGCGCATCACGGCGCCCTTCACCGGCGTCATCACGCACCGCTACGCGGACACCGGCGCGATGATCCAGGCCGGCACCTCGTCGCAGTCGCAGGCGATGCCGCTCGTGCGCCTGTCGCAGAACGACCTGTTGCGCCTCGTCATCCCGGTGCCCGAGTCGGCCGTGTCGCGCATTCACCTCGGCGAGCCGGTGGCCGTGGACGTGCAGGCGCTCAACAAGACGGTCAATGGCAAGGTCGCGCGCTTCTCGGATCGCCTCGACACCGATACCCGGACGATGCGCGTCGAGGTGGACGTGCCGAATCCGAATCTCGAGCTCGTGCCCGGGATGTATGCGAACGCGACGCTGCTGCTCGACGCGTCGCGCGACACGCTCGTCGCGCCCGTGCAGGCGATCGATCGCGGCGACGCCGGCGCGGCGACCGCGCTCGTCGTGAGCGGCGACGGGAAGTCGCAGGGCAAGATCGAGGAGCGGAAGGTCGCGCTCGGCCTCGAATCGGCGGACCGCATCGAGGTGACGCGCGGCCTCAAGGCCGGCGACCTGGTCGTCGTCGGCAGCCGCGCGCAGCTGAAGCCCGGACAGGCGGCGATGCCGAAGCTCGTCGACGCGAGCACAGGGGGAGACAAGTAATGTCGCGGTTCTCCCTCCGCAACCCGTACTTCATCATCGTCGTCTGCCTGATCGTCATCGTCGTCGGGCTCACCAGCCTGTTCCGCATGCCGGTGGACCTGTTTCCCGACATCAACATCCCGCAGGTCGTCGTCGCCACGTTCTACAGCGGCATGCCGCCCGAGCAGATCGAGACCGACATCACCGGCCGCTTCGAGCGGTTCTTCACGCTCGGGTCGGGCATCGATCATATGGAGTCCCGCTCGCTCGCGGGCGTGAGCATCATCAAGGTGTTCTTCCAGCCGGGCACGAGCGCCGACGCCGACGTCAGCGAGATCTCGAACCTCGCGATGGCGGACCTCCGCCGGCTGCCGCCGGGCACGCTGCCGCCGGTCGTGCAGAAGTTCGACGCGTCGAGCCTGCCGGTCGCGCTCATCACGCTCAAAGGCGAAGGCCTCAGCGAGACGCAGCTGCGCGACATCGGCCAGTTCACGATCCGCAACCAGCTCGCGGGCGTGCCGGGCGCCTCGATTCCGACGATCTTCGGCGGGAAGTACCGGCAGATCATGGTGTACGTCGATCCGGACAAGCTGCAGGCGTATCAGCTGAGCCCGATGGACGTCGTGCGCGCGGTGAACAGCGCCAACCTGATTCTGCCGTCGGGCGACGTGAAGATCGGCCCGCGCGACTACAACCTGTTCACCAACAGCCAGGTGCGGAACGTCTCGGACGTCAACCGCATTCCGCTGAAGGCCACCGACTCCGGCTCGATGGTGCGCGTGAGCGACGTCGGCCACGCCGAGGACGGCAGTCAGATTCAGACCAACGTCGTGAAGGTCGATGGCCAGCGATCGGCTTACATTCCGGTGCTCAAGCAGGGCGGCGACACGAACACCATCGCCGTGGTCAACGGCATCAGGTCCGCGGTCGACAGGCTCGTCGACATCCCGAAGCAGCTCGTCACCGACGTCGTGTTCGATCAGTCGCAGTTCGTGAAGAACGCCATCGAGACGCTCGGAGACGAGGGCAGCATCGGCCTCGTGCTCACCGGCGTGATGGTGCTGATCTTCCTCGGCAGCATGCGCGCGACGATCGGCGTCTTCCTCGCGATTCCGATGTCGGTGCTCGCCGCGATCATCATGCTCTACATGGGCGGCAGCTCCATCAACACGATGATCCTCGCCGGGTTCGCGCTCGTGTTCTCGCGCCTCATCGACAACGCGGTCATCGTGCTCGAGAACATCTTCCGCCACCTGGAAATGGGCGAGCCGCCGGCCGTCGCGGCGGAGAAGGGCGGCGAGGAAGTGTCGATGGCCGTGCTGGCCGCGACGCTGACGAGTTCGATCGTGTTCTTCCCGGTGACGTTCCTCTACGGCGTGAGCCGGTTTCTCTTCTCCGCGCTCGCGCTGGCCGTCGTGCTGGCGCTCTTCGCGTCCTACTTCGTCGCGATGACCGTCGTGCCGCTCTTCTGCGCGCGGTTCATGACGACGCCGCACCACGGCGACGCGGCCGGCCACGCGCCGGGCGCCGACGCGCCGCCGCCGCGCGGGTTCGGCGAGCGCTTCAACCAGGCGTTCAGCCACAGGTTCGAGCAGATGCTCGCCTGGTACGAGCGGAAGATCCGCATCGGCCTCCGGGCGCCGGGGCGCATCATCGTCGCCATCACGGCGCTGTTCGGGCTGAGCCTCATCATCTATCCCTTCCTCGGCGTGGCGTTCTTCCCGCGCACCGACGCCGGCCAGTTCGTCATGAACGTCAAGGCGCCCTCGGGCAGCCGCATCGAGGTGACGACGGCGGACGTGGACAAGATCGAGGCGCTCGTCCACAAAGTCGTCGATCCGAAGGACCTCGAGCTCGTCGTCTCGAACATCGGCGTCGTCCCCGACCTGGCCGCGCTCTACACGAGCAACGCGGGTCCGCACGCCGCCACCATTCAGGTCGCGCTGAAAGAGAAGCACGCGATCGGCAGCTACGAGTACATGGCGCGGATGCGGACGGCCATGGCGCAGGAGCTGCCGAACCTGACGGCGTACTTCCAGTCGGGCGGCATCGTGGACGCGGTGCTCAACCAGGGCCTGCCGGCGCCGATCGACGTGCAGTTGAACGGGTCGGACATCGACGCCGTGTTCGACTCGGCGTCCGACCTCGCCGGGCAGATCAAGCGTCTGGGCGGCGTGAGCGACGTCTACATTCCGCAGGACATCGACTATCCGTCGCTGCGCCTCGACATCGACCGCGAGCGCGCGGCCGATCTCGGGTTGAACCAGAAGGAGGTCGTGGACAACGTCATCACGGCGCTCACGTCGAATCAGATGATCGCGCCGAGCTTCTGGGTCGACCCGAGCACGGGCAACGACTACATGCTCACCGTGCAGTATCCCGAGAACAAGATCCGGAACGTGCTCGACCTGCGCGGCATCCCGCTGCACGGCGAGAACGAGAAGGATCCGACGCTGCTCGACGCGGTGACCAAGGTGACGCCGATCAACTCGCCGACCGAAATCGACCACTACCAGATCCGGCGCGTGGTGGACATCTACGTGAACCCCGCGAGCGAGGATCTCGGGTCGCTCTCCAAGTCCATCCGCGGCCTGCTGGCGAAGACGAAGCTGCCCACGGGCGTGCGCGTCGACGTCCGCGGCATGGTCAACGGCATGGAGCAGTCGTTCAGCAGCTTCGCGATGGGGCTCAGCCTCGCGCTCGTGCTGCTGTATCTGATTCTCGTCGCGCAGTTCCGGTCGTTCATCGATCCGTTCCTCATCCTGCTCGCCGTGCCGACCGGCCTGACGGGCGTGCTGATCGCGCTCTACGTCACCGGGACGACGCTCAACGTGCAGTCGCTGATGGGCGTGCTGATGATGGTCGGGATGGTCGTGTCGAACAGCATCCTGATCGTCGAGTTCACGCATCGCCTGCAGGAAGACGGCATGACGGTGCTCGACGCGGTGGTCAACTCGTGCCGCATCCGTCTGCGGCCCATTCTGATGACCTCGCTCGCCACGATCATCGGCCTCATCCCGATGGCGCTCAAACTCGGGACCGGAAGCGAGGCGTACGCGCCGCTGGCGCGCGCGATCATCGGCGGCCTGCTGGTCTCGGTCGTGCTGACGGTGTTCATCGTCCCGGCGGCCTACCTGATCGTCTATCGGCGGACGGCACCGGCCACGGGGGAGACACGATGAGCGGCGAGGTGAACACTGGAATATGTGGGGTCCGCCTTCGGGCGGACGCATGCAGGCCGGCTGAAGCCCGCCCCCACAGCAGGCCTGAAAGGCCCGGCCTGCATCTGCTCGTCGCGATCGTCATGGCCGCGGCGACGTCGGTCTACGCGCAGACGCCTCCCGCGCAGACCGCGCCGACGCCGCCGCTGGCGCGGCTGACGCTGAAGGACGCCGAGCAGCGCGCGCTCTCCGGCCATCCGGACATCCTGGCCGCGCAGGCGGCCGCGCAGGCGGCGCAGCAGACGGTGACCGAGGCGCGGTCGGCGTACATGCCGGCGATCTTCGGCAACGCGACCGGCGCCGCGGCGTCGCCCGACGGCACGCGCATCACCGCCGGCGCGCTCAACAACCCGTCCATCTACGATCGCTTCGCCGCGGGCGTCATGGCGACGCAGCTCGTGACGGACTTCGGCCGCACCGGCGATCTGGTGCAGACGCAGAAGCTGCGCGCGAGCGCGCAGGATCAGGACGTCACGCTGACGCGCGCCGAAGTACTGCTCGAGGTGGATCGGACCTACTTCGACGCGCTGCGCGCGGAGGCGGTGCTCCGCGTCGCGCAGCAGACGGTCAACACGCGCCAGCTCGTCGTCGATCAGGTGTCGGCGCTCGCGAGCAGCGGCTTGAAGTCGGGCCTCGATCTCAGCTTCGCGCGCGTCAACCTCAGCCAGGCGCAGCTGCTGCTCGTGCAGGCGCAGGGCGACGTGCAGGGCGCGTTCGCGGCGCTGAACACGGCCATGGGCACGCCGGCGGCGACCGAGTACGACCTCATGGACGAGCCGCTCACGCCGCCGTCGAACGACAACGCGGCGACCGTGATCGCGCAGGCGCTGCGCGACCGGCCGGACGTCGCGGCAGAGCGGCTGTCGGCGCAGGCGGCCGCGAAGTACGCCGAGGCCGAGCGCGCCCTGCTGCTGCCGACCGTCTCGGCCGTCGGCACCGCCGGTGTGACGCCGTTTCGCGCCGACGCGCTCACCGACCACTACGCGGCCGCCGGGTTCAACGTCAGCGTCCCCGTCTTCACCGGCGGCCTCTACTCGGCGCGCCATAGCGAGGCGGTGTACCAGGCGCAGGTGGCCGATCAGACGCTGCGCAATCTGGAGAACCTCGTCGCCCGCGACGTCACGCTGGCCTGGGTGCAGGTGCGCACCGGTTACCAGCAGGTGGATCTCACCAATCAGCTCGTGATGCAGGCGAACGACGCGCTCGATCTCGCGCAGCAGCGCTACAACCTCGGGCTGAGCTCGATCGTCGAGTTCACGCAGGCGCAGCTCAACCAGACGCAGGCGCAGATCGATCAGGCCAGCGCCCGCTATGCCTACCAGGCGAAGCAGTCAGCGCTGCGTTTTCAGGCCGGATCCCTGCGGTAGGGCGTACGCACGACGTTCGTTTACACGGAGTTTACCCAGGGGGAATCCTGTACCGATCAACGATCGGGGCTTCCGAAAGGCAGAAGGCTGATGTTTTCGATTGCCCTCACGCACGCCCAGCACACGCGGAATTACCGCGTGTCGCCGTCCGAGCATTTCGGCTGGGACCTCACGTTGACGGAAGACCGGCAGCCCACGCGCCAGGTGCACTACGAGGACTGGCACCGCGTCGAGCGAGCGCTCGCGGAGCTCGAGCTCGAAGTGCGCGCGCTCACGGCGCAGGGCTGGCACGTCGTGATCCAGTAATCCGTCCGCGCGTCTGCGCCCGGCCGTTCGTCACGCCGAATTGACCGCGGCGACACGCGCCGGCGATAGCCGCCCTCCACGATGACTCCATCGAAAAACACTTTCGCGTGGAGGTCATCAGATGCTCAGTGCATTCCTGCGCCGGCGTGGTGTCGTCGCCGCCGTCGTGTTCACCCTCGTTGCCGCGGCCGCGCCGCTGCGGGCCCAGACGGGGAACGCCGCGCTCAGCGGCCGCGTCCTCGATCCTGATACGAAGGTCGTCGTCAACGCCGCGGTCATCGTGCGGAACGAGGCGACGAACGACATCCGCACCACTGTCACCGACAACGCCGGCCGGTTCTAGGTCGCGGGACTGACGCCGGGCCTCTATACGATTGAGGTCGCCGTGCCGGGCTTCGAGATCGTCCGGCGCAGCGGCATCCGTGCGTCCCTCGGCACGCCCGAGGATCTGACCATCGGTCTGAGCGTGGCGAACATCAGCGAGACCGTCACCGTGTCCACGGCGCTGCCGGCCGCGGCCGTAGCCGCGCCCTCGCAAGGCTCGCTCACGGCGCGCTCGGCGCAGTCGCTCATCAGCGCCGAGTACATCCGCAACTACACCTCGCCGTTCTCCGACTACAGCCAGGTGCTGCAGATGGCGCCGGGCACGTTCAGCACCAGCGCGAACGGCCCGGGGCTGAGCGACACGAAGACGTTCTACCGCGGGTTCAAGGACGGCTACTACAGCATGACGTTCGACGGGATCCCGTTCAACGACACCAACGACCCGACGCACCACTCGTGGGTGTTTTTCCCGGCGCAGACGATTGGCTCGACGGTGTTCGATCGCAGCCCGGGCTCGGCCGCGACGATCGGGCCGTCCACATTCGGTGGGTCGGTCAACATGCTGTCGCAGTCGCTCTCGCCGGACATGCGCGTGGCCGGCACGGTCTCGTATGGCTCGTTCAACACCCGGCTGTTCGACGGGGAATTCGACTCGGGCCGGTTCGGCGCCGGCGGCAGGTCGCGGCTGATGATCGAAGGCCACGAGATGAAGTCGGACGGCTACCAGACGTTCAACTACCAGGATCGCAAGGCGTTCTCCGCCAAATATCAGTACGCGGCGAGCGAGACGACGACGATTACGGCGTTCAGCTCGGTGATGCAGCTCAACAGCAACACGCCGGATCAGAAGGGATCGACGCGGGCGCAGATCGCGCAGTTCGGCGACAACTTCCTGATGACGAACAACCCGAGCTCACCGCTGTACTACGGCTACAACTTCTACAACATCCCGACGAACTTCGAATACGTCGGCGTCAAGACGACGTTGGGCGGCGGCTGGTCGATCGACGACAAGGTCTACACGATGCGGTACCACAACCAGCAGAACTACAACAGCACGACGAAGATCTCGGCGACGAGCGCGACCGACAAGCTGAACGCGTACTGGAAGTGGGGCAACCTGCTGCCGGTGACGCACGTGGACGGCAACGGCGTGTTCCGCACGGGCCTCTGGACGGAGTACGCGTCCACCGATCGCCATCAGACGCCCTCGAGTCCGCTTTCGTGGGTGGACTCGCCGCTGCCGAACTTCCACGAGCAGTTCGGCACGACGTCGCTGCAGCCCTACGCGGAGTACGAGTGGAAGGCGACGCCCGCGCTGTCGTTCTCGCCCGGCGTCAAGTACGCCTGGTACAAGCAGGACTTCACGCAGTTCGCCGACAACGGGGCGAAGATCGGCAACCTGAACGGCCAGCCGTCCGTCCAGCACGCCGTCGCCTACGACGCGTGGCTGCCGTCGATCGACGCGCATTATCTCGTGCAGCCCTACTGGTCGATGTACGCGCAGTACGGCAAGGGCCAGAACATCCCGCCGACGAGCATCTTCGACGTCCAGGGCGCGCTGGTGTCGATCATCCCGAAGCCGATTCTCACCGACACCGTGCAGTTCGGGTCGGTGTGGAAGTCGGGCCGCGCGACGCTCGACGTGGACTACTACCACATCAAGGTGCAGAACGACTACTCGGCGACGTTCGACCCGGACACGGGGACGACGGAGTATTTCCTCGGGGGCGACGACGTCACGCAGGGTGTCGAGGCGGAGAGCACGCTGCTCCTCGGCCGCGGCGTGGCCGTCTACCTGAACGGCACCGCGGGCACCGCGAAATACGTGGACACGCATCAGTGGGTGCAGAACGCGCCGAAGGACACCGAGACGATCGGCCTCACCTACAACATGGGCAGCTGGAACCTCGGCCTGTTCGACAAGCGCGTGGGCCGCATGTTCGACGACAACGGCGACGCCCACGAGG
The DNA here is from genome assembly GCA_964579765.1 of uncultured Bifidobacteriaceae bacterium. GTDB lineage: Bacteria > Acidobacteriota > Vicinamibacteria > Vicinamibacterales > CAVVIG01 > DATNBT01. Next base: position 12,443 of record CAZOIK010000475.1, on the reverse strand, counting down.
CCGTCGCGATCGATCCGTTCAACATCACCAACCTGTTCGTCAACTACCAGATCGGCGGCGCGTCGAAGCTGCATACGACGCGTCTGCGATTCGCGGTGAACAACCTGACCGACAGCCACGCGATCACCGCCGTCTCGCTCGCGTCGAAGAAGTCGAACATCCCCTCGGGCGGCGACCTCCTCACGCTGATGTCGGGCCGCAGCGTGTCCGTGTCGATGACGGTGGGGTACTCGCCGAAGTAGTCTCCAGTCTCCAGTCTCCAGTCTCCAGTCGTCAGTCTCCAGTCGTCAGTCGGCTGGCGGGCGAACCGCGTGTTCGCCCGCCAGCCGGCAGATGGCTTCGGGGCTCACGTTCGTCAGTCTCCTGAACACCGCGCGATCGGCGAGCCAGCCGGGATAGGCGCGCAGCACGGGCACACAGCCGTGCGCCGCGAGCGACGGCGGCATGGCGCCGCGATAGTAAACATAGGCCGGCGCGCTTCCTTGCAGACGCTCCGCGGACGTCAGCGGCCGCATGACCACGTCGCTGCGATAGAAGGAATCGGTGACGTTCGGCGGCAGGCCGGTGTCGCGCGGGCCGAACGCATAGACGACGGTGTGCGCCGGCGTGTGCCACAACCAGCGGTCGAGCGCAATCGTGTCGTTGCCCGGCAGCACGATCGCGACCACCAGGGCGACCACGTTCACCGCGGCGAAGCTCGCGAGCGTCAGGCGCCCGGCGGCTGTGTGGCGCCAACGCGAGAGCCGCGCAACGAACGCCGACGGCAGCCGATCGACACAGACGGCGATCCACGGCCCGAGCAGGTACAGCAGCGGGATCAGGAACCGCGCGTCCTTGCGCGCGACGACGACGTGCACCGCCACGAACGGCAGCGCCGTCCACACGATCAGATCGCGCCGCGCCCGCCAGCTGCCGACGACGATTAGCGCGAGCACGGCCAGGGAGTACGGCGGGATCAGCACGACCGCCGCATACGTCGCGACGATCCACCACGGGCCGGTGCCGTACGCCGCGGCCCGGCCTTCGATCAGGTTCAGCTGCAGGTAGGGCAGCGGCGGAAACGTCCACGCGCCGTACAGCCAGTGATCGAGCACTGCAGCGGCGCCGCAGCCGGCCACAAATGACGCGGCCGCCGCGACGAGGAGGGAGACCGGCGCCCGGCGTCTCGCGACGAACCACAGGCCGGCGCCGGCAATCGCGAACGCGATCTGAAAACGGCACTCGAAGGCGACGCTGAACGCGACGCCCGCCAGCACGGCCCGCCACAGCGCCCGCCCGGACGGCAAGGGCGCCTCGACCGCGTCGATGGCCAGACACAGACCGGCCGCGAGCCACAGGCCGCTCCAGTTCTCGGACGCGAAGCGCGCATGCACCGTCGGCACGATCCACAGCAGCCACGCGGCGACGAGCCCGGCGCGCCGCGCCCAGCGCGTGTCGATGTGCGGCAGCGTGCGCACGCACAGCTCGAGCGACGCGACGAGCGCCAGTGCGGCCGACACGAGCCGGAGCGCGAACGCGATCGCGAACGGCGACGTCATGCCCCACGCGCGCGCGACGCGGATCAGCAGCGCCGCCAGGAACGGCTGCAGCGCCGGGCGCATGTGCGCGGCAAATTCCCACGCCAGCGCCGAGGCCGGCTGGACGCCGAGCTTGTACTGCGCGAACTCGATGATCTGGTAGTGCTCGTCGGCGCTCAGGAACCCGGCGTTGCACCACGCGGCGACGCCGTGCGCGAGGATCGCGCCCGCGACGAACAGGCCGGTCGTGCCGCGGGGCAGGGTCGCCCGCAGAAAGTCGCGCCGCGATCGGACGTAGCGCGCGATCAAAACGTCGTCTACACGCGAGTGCCGGCTCTGATCACGCCGTCCTTCGGCACGACGACGACGCCGTTGCGGATGTAGTAGCCGTCGCCGTCGGCGTTGTCCACGCCGGCCGCGTTCGTCAGCTGCACGCCGTCGCCGATGCGGGCGTTCTTGTCCACGATCACGCGATCGAGGACGACGTCGCGTCCGATGCCGAGCCGCGGGTTCGCGCCGCGCGCGGGCGCGAGGTCGTCGGTGTCGTAGAAGTCGGCGCCGAGGAGCACCGAGCGCGAGATGCGGGCGCCCGGCTGCACGTGCGTGCGGATGCCGATCACCGAGTGCTCGATCGTGCAGCGGTTCAGGCTGCAGCCGTCGGCCACGATCCCGTTCCTGACGGTGCAGTCGGTCAGCCGCGACCCGGGCAGGAAACGCGGGTGCGTGTAGATGGGGAAGCGCGAGTCGTAGAAGCTGAACGGCGCGTCGTCGCGCGTCAGCATGATGTTGGCGTCGTAGAACGAGGCGACGGTGCCGACGTCGGCCCAGTAGCCGCGGAACAGGTGCGCGTGCACGCGGTACGTGCCGAGCGCGTTGGGGATGACGCCGCGTCCGAAGTCGGGCGTGCTGGCGTTGTTGATCACGTCGAGCAGCACGTCGCGCGAGAACAGGTAGATGCCCATCGAGGCGACGAAGGGCCTGTCGTCGGAGTGGCCCGTGAACATCGCGCCGTGCGGGATGCTGCGCTCGATCTCGGCGAGTCGCGTCGCGTTCGGCTTCTCCTCGAACGCGACGATCTGGCCTTCGCGATCGAAACGGAAGATGCCCATGGCGCTCGCGTCGGCGGCCGTGACCGGCTGCGCGGCAATCGTGATGTCGGCCTGCCGGTCGATGTGCGCCTCGATCAGGTCGGTGTAGTTCATGCGATAGAGCTGATCGCCGGCGAGCACCAGGTAGTACTCCGCGTCGTGCCGCGAGAAGTGGCGCGCCGCCTGGCGGACGGCGTCCGCCGTGCCCTGGTACCAGTTCGGGTTGTCGGGCGTCTGCTCGGCGGCGAGGATCTCGACGAAGCCCTGGCTGAAGAGATCCATCCGGTACGTCTGCGCGACGTGGCGGTTGAGCGAGGCCGAGTTGAACTGGGTCAGGACGAAGATCCGCCGCACGTCGGCGTGCAGGCAGTTGCTGATCGGGATGTCGATCAGCCGGTACTGGCCCGCGATCGGCACCGCGGGCTTCGATCGCAGCTGCGTGAGCGGAAACAGCCGCGTGCCCTGGCCGCCTCCCAGAATGATTGCCAGGACCTCGTTGTTCACCGCCATAGCGCTGGCTCGATCGTACACCGGGCCGCCGGGGCGTGTAACAGCCGTGTAAACGGATCTGTTACAATCCTCCGCGCGTGGCCTTCCGGCTCATTCCCAGAGAAGAAAAGTTCTTCGGCGACTTCCTCAGCATGGCCGACGAGCTGCAGAAGGGGGCGAAGCTGCTCGAGGACATGCTCGGCCCCGACCGCCCCGTCTGGGACAAGGCCGACGAGATCAAGGAAGTCGAGCACAAGTGCGACTTCCTGACGCACGAGATCATCCAGCGGCTCAACCGCACGTTCGTCACGCCCATCGACCGCGAGGACATCCACGCGCTCGCCCGATCGCTCGACGACGTGATGGACGCGATTGACGCGTCGGCCGCCGTGATCCGGCTGTATCGCCTCGACACGATGCGCTTCGGCGCGCGCGAGCTCGCGCAGGTCGTGTCGGCGTCCACGGTCGAAATCAGGAACGCGCTGACGGCGCTGAGCGGCGGCAAGAGCCTCGCGGTGCACGCCGTCGAGATCAACCGGCTCGAGAACGAGGCCGATCGCATCCACCAGCAGGCGGTGGGCCGGCTGTTCGACGAGGAAACGAATCCGATTGCCGTGATGAAGTGGAAAGAGACGCTCGACTTTCTCGAGTCGGCCACCGACCGCTGTGAAGACGTCGCCAACGTCATCGAGGGCGTCGCGGTGAAGCACGGGTAGCCGCGCGCCCGATGCTGTTCTGGACCGTCATCGCGCTCATCCTCGTCGCGTTCGTCTTCGACTACATCAACGGCTTCCACGACGCCGCCAACTCCATCGCGACCGTCGTCTCGACGCGCGTGCTGACGCCGGCCAAGGCGGTCGTCTGGGCGGCGGCCTTCAACTTTCTCGCCGCGTTCGTCTTCGGCACCGGCGTCGCGCAGACGATCGGCCGAGGCACGGTGGACATCACCATCGTCACGCTCAGCGTGATCTGCGCGGGCCTCGTCGGCGCGATCGCCTGGAGCCTGCTGACGTGGTGGCTCGCGCTGCCGACCAGCTCGTCGCACGCGCTCATCGGCGGCTACGCCGGCGCCGCGATGGCCAAGGGCGGCACGGCCGCCGTGCTGTGCGCGTCGTGCACGGCGTGGAACAAGACGCTCGCGTTCATCGTCGTCTCGCCGCTCATCGGGCTGGTCGTCGGGTACGTGCTGATGATCGCGATCTACTGGCTGCTGCGGTACGTCCCGCCGGGCCGCGTCGATCACTGGTTCCGCCGGCTGCAGCTGCTGTCGGCGGCGTTCTTCAGCCTCAATCACGGCGGCAACGACGCGCAGAAAACCGCGGGCATCATCGCCGCGGTGCTCTTCAGCTCCGGCTACATCTCGTCGTTCTACGTGCCGCTGTGGGTGCGGCTGGGCGCGTACGCGGCGATCGGCCTGGGCACGCTCGCGGGCGGATGGCGCATCATCCACACGATGGGGTCGAAGATCACGAAGCTGCAGCCGGTCGGGGGCGTCGCCGCGGGGACCGGCGCCGCCGTCGCCCAGCGGACGGCGACGCACTTCAGCATCCCCGTCAGCACGACGCACGCGATCACCGGGTCGATTGTCGGCGTCGGCTCGACGCGTCGGCTGTCGGCCGTGCGGTGGGGCATCGCGACGCGCATCGTGTGGGCCTGGCTGCTGACGATCCCCGCCGCCGGCGCGATCGGCGCGGGGACGTACTTCCTGCTGCGGCTGACCGGCGCGCGGTGAGTCGGCGGCCCTTTCAGGGCGGCGTTCAAGCTGGTTCGTGTAGTGCAGGCCTTCAGGCCTGCCGGCCTCACACGGCGGGCCTGAAGGTCCGCACTACTCGACGACGCAGCCGCTCGTATCCGCCCGCGCCCATCAGCACACGCGCCGTTGACAGCACGGCGTGCTTGACGGCCAACCGAGCCGACGTATAGCGCGGACGTTCGCAGATGTCTCTCAGCATCGCCACATCCGAATAGGCGCGCGGCGTGAAGCGGCGCCGCAGGAACGCGTCGCGCGTCTCGTCGTTGTAGCCTTCGACCGACGTCAGGACGCGCGCGTAGCCCGCCCGGCGCGCGATCTCCACGACGCGCGCGTCGTAGGCGCCGCCGGGAATCGAGAGCTGCGTGACCTCGCGGCCGAGCAGCGTCTCGAGATCGTCCTTCGATCCCTTGAGCTCGTCTTCGATCTGCGCGCTGCCGAGCGCCGGCAGCCGCGGATGCGTGCGTGAGTGCGAGTGGATCCCGTGTCCACGCCGCGCCAGCTCGCGCAGCTCGTCGGCCGTCATGAATCCGGGCCGGCCGATCCAGCGCGTGACGACGAAGAAGTCGCCGCGCAAGCCGTGCCGCTCGAGCACCGGCGCCGCCATCGTGATGCCGCTCAGATCCCCGTCGTCGAACGAGACGACGACCGGAATGGAGGCGGCGGGCTTGCCGGCCAGATACTCGACGTGCCGCTCGAACTGTCTGACGTCGAGCACGTACTCGCGATCGACGTCGTCCATCGGCCGGGCCGAGGGCGTGCCGTCTTCGAGACCGTGATAGAGGAGGACGGCGACCATCAGCCGCGCGCCGCGCGCAGATAGTCGGTGAGCCCCACGAGGCTGTAGAGCGGCCCCGGCGGATCGGATTTCGTGTACGTGTTCAACGCGCCGCGCTCGGCCTGCTCGATCGCCGCGAGCAGCTCGCGCGTGCCTTCGAGGATCAGGCGCTCCGACTCGACCTTGAAGTGCCGGACGCCGAACCGCGGCGCGATGACGCGCTCGGCGAGGAGCGGCCCCGTGTCGATGCCCGTGTTCGCGAGGTACACCGACACGCCGATGCGCTCGTGTTTCCCTTCGTGCATCGCCCAGAACGACGCGTACGCGCCGCGGAAGTCGGGCAGGATGCCGGGATGGCAGCCGACGAAGCCGATCGTCGCGAGTGCGAGCACCTCAGGGCGCACGAGCTCGCGCGACGCCATGACGACGAGGTCGGGCGCGAGCCGCGCGAGCACCGCGCGGCCTTCGGCCGAGTTGATCGAATCGACGTCGTACATCTCGACGCGATTGGCCAACGCTTCGCGCCGGCCCGAGCCGTCGATCTCGAGCTGGCGGCGCAGGCGGTCGTCGCCGCGGCGGAGGAACAGCCGATAGTACGCCTGGAACAGCAGCTCGTCGGCGACGCGGACGAGCCCATGGCGTGTCAGGCGACGGCGCAGGAGCGCGAGCTTCGCACGCCGCGACATCGGGCGCTGCAGGATGACGGCCGACACCTTGCCGCTCGCGACGAGACGGCTCGCGACGGTCAGCGTCGCCGGCGAGTCGACGGTGTAGACGACCGTCTACACGCATTAAATTATGCGATATGCTGTGCGCCACAGCGCCTGCGGCCAGCCGCGAGCGTGAGCGAGCGGCTCGGCGTCAGTTCCGCGCGGGGATGGGGCTCCGCGCGCAGTGGAAGAAAGTCAATGCCGATGTCTCTCAAAACACTGGTCGGCGCACTCGCCGTCACCGTCGTCGTCGCCGCAATCCCGCGTGCGCAAGCGCCGACGACGTACAAGGCTCCGCGCACGGCGTGGGACGATCCCGACATCTCGGGCATTTTCACGACCGACGACGAGCTCGGCGTGCCGTTCGAGCGGCCGGCGCAGTTCGGGACGCGGCAGTTCGTCACCGAGCAGGAGTTCGAGCAGCGGGAGACGCAGTCGGAGCGACAGGACGACGCGGATCGCGAGGAGTTCGTCGCGCCGCGCGAGACCAGCGGGCGCGGCGGCGGCACCGGTCCGCCCTCGCACTGGCTCGAACGCGGCAAGCCGTCGCGCCGCACGTCGTTGATCGTCGATCCGCCGGACGGGCGCATTCCCTACGTCAACGACGACGCGCGGCGGCGCGGCATGCTGGCCGCGATGCGCACGCCGGAGGGCATCGCGTTCAACGGCCCCGAGGATCTCGACAAGTACGATCGCTGCATCACGCGCGGCTTTCCGCACGTGATCTTCCCGACCATCTACGACAACACGTCGCAGATCGTGCAGGGCCCGGGCTACGTGTCGATCCGCTACGAGATGATCCACGACGCGCGCGTCATCCCGCTCGACGGCATTTCCAGGCGTCCGCATCTCTCGCCGAAGATCCGGTCCTACTTCGGCGACTCGCGCGGGCACTGGGAGGGCGACACGCTGGTCGTGGACGTAACGAACTTCTCGGCCAAGGCCAACTATCGCGGCTCGACGACGGGTCTGCACGTGACGGAGCGGTTTCGCCGCACCGGCGCGAACACCGTGCACTACGAGCTCACGGTCGAGGACGCGACGGTGTTTTCGCGTCCGTGGACGGCGACGCTCGATCTGAAGAAGGATCCGCGTCAGGTCCAGGTGCCCGAGTACGCGTGCCACGAGGGCAACTACGCGATGTTCAACATCCTCTCCGGCGCGCGAGCGGCGGAACGACGGAAGTAAGAAGTGAGAAGTTCTTCTCACTTCTAAGTTGGCAGTGTCACCGTCACCCTGGCCCCTCCCTCGGGACGGTTCTCCGCCGTGACCTCGCCCTTGTGCAGCTCGATCAGGTGCTTCACGATGGCGAGGCCGAGGCCGGTGCCGCCGGGGTCGCGCGCGCGCGATTTGTCCACGCGATAGAAGCGCTCGAACACGCGCGAGAGGTCCTCTTCGGGAATGCCCGGGCCTTCATCCGACACCGAGAGCGTGACTCGCGACGCGGCCACCGCCGTCTCGACGTGAATCGTCGTGCGCTCGGGCGCGTACGTGATCGCGTTCGCGATCAGGTTGCGCAGCACGTCGTGCAGCTTCGTCGGATCCGCGCGGAACGACTCCGCGCCGGCGCCGATGGTCACCTCGACGCGCTGGTGCCGCTGCTCGAGCGCCGACGACAGCTCGGCGACGACCGAGTTGATCAGGTTGCGCGCGTCGCAGGCGATGACCTCGATCGTCTCCTGTCCGGCGTCGAGGCGGGCGAGCCGCAGCAGGTCCTTCACGAGGCGTTCCATGCGGTCGGTGTGACGCTCGATGATGTCGAGGAAGCGCTGACGATCCTCGGCGCTGGCGTCGGCGTCCGACAGCGCCTCGACGTAGCCGCGGATCGCCGTCAGCGGCGTCCGCAGTTCGTGCGACACGTTGGCGACGAAGTCGCGGCGGATCTGATCGGCGCGCCGCAGGTCGGTGATGTCGTGCAGTACGAGCACGGCGCCGTGCGCGCTGCCGCCGGCCGCGGCCGCGGCGCGCGCCATGATCGTGCGCGTGCCGTCGCGCGGCGGCGACATCTGGATGGCGTCGGGCGTCTTGCCGGCGAGCGCCGCCGCCACGAGCTCCGCGATCGCCGGGTGCCGGATGGACTCGACGTAGTGGCGGCCGAGGGCGGTTTCGTCGATGCGGAGCATGCGCCGGGCGGCGTCGTTGACGAGCTGCAGGCGCCCCTGCGGATCGACGACGATGACGCCTTCGATCATGCCCGTGAGGATGGCTTCCATGCGCGCGCGATCGCGCGCCTGCTCGGCGAGCTGCCGTCCGACCGCCTGCACGGCGGTGTCGAGCGTGCGCGCCACGGCGCCCAGTTCGTCTTCGCCGTAGTCCACGCGCGCGGGCGTGAGGTCGCCGGCGCGATAGCGCGCGGCGACGGCGGCGACGGCGCGGACGCGCTGGCCGACGCGCGCCGAGAACGCCCAGCCGATCGCGAGCGCCGAGAGAAGCGCCACGCCCAGCGCCGTGAGCGTCGCGACGAGCAGGCTGATGAGCTGCTGCCGGATGTTCGAGAGCGGCAGCGCGACGCGGACGAACGCGATCAGGGGATGCGTGACGGGCGCGGCCACGTACAGCATGTCCACGCCGAGCGTCGCGCTGTGCCGCCGCGACATGCCGAGGCCGCGCTCCCGCGCGTCGATCACCTCAGGCCGCTGCCCGTGGTTCTCCATGCCGGCCACGCCCGCCTCGGTCTCGGCCGAGTCGCCGACGACGCGGCCGTCGCGCGCGATGAAGGTGACGCGCGCGTCAACGAGCGCGCCGACGCGATCGGCCTCGGGATCGAACCGCGCGATGAGCGCCGGCAGCGCCGCGTCGGCCGGCGGCACGGCCGAGTCGCGCGACAGGAGATCCGCGGCCAGCCGCGCCTCGGCGACGAGCGTCTGCTCGATGCGCGCGTCGGTGCGGCGCGACGCGGTGGCGGCAAACAGCGCGCCGGCCACCGCGAGCGCGATGACCGCCGCACCGGTCGCCGCGGCGAAGATCTTGGCCTGGAACGTCACTCGGCGGCGTCTGGGGAGTCGCGGAGCTTGTAGCCGAACTGCTTCACCGTCGTCAGCGCCGTGGCCAGCAGCGGCAGCTTCTCGCGCAGCCGGCGGACGTGCACGTCCACCGTGCGGGTGCCGCCCGTGTAGCGGTAGCCCCAGACGTCGGTCAGCAGCACGTCGCGCGAAAGCACGCGGCCGCGGTGCTGCAGCAAGTACTCGAGCAGCATGAACTCTTTCGCGGTGAGCGTGATCGGCTGGCCGTGATCCGTGATGACGTGGCGCTCGGGATCGACGGCGATCGAGCCGTAGGTGAGCGGCCGCGCGCCGTTGCCCTTCGTCCGCTGCGCGCGGCGCAGCAGCGCGCGCACGCGCGCGACGAGCTCGTTGGGGCTGAACGGCTTGGCGAGGTAGTCGTCGGCGCCGATCTCGAGGCCGACGATTCGATCCGATTCCTCGCCGCGCGCCGTGAGCATGATGATCGGCAGGTTGGCCGTCGCGGCGTTGCCGCGCACGACGCGGCAGATCTCGAGGCCGTCCACATGCGGCAGCATCAGGTCGAGCACGAGCAGGTCGGGCGGCCGCGCGGTGATCGACGCCAGCGCGTCGCGGCCGTTGGCCAGCTGCTCGACGGCGAAGCCGGCCTTCTCGAGTATATGCCTCACGAGCTGGGCGATGTCCGGTTCGTCCTCGACGACGAGCACGCGGGTCACGGGCGTCATTTTATAATCGCAGCATGCTGTTCGTGTGGCTCGCCGCCTGGCTCGCCCTCGCGCCGGCGCAGTTGACGTTCACGACGCGCGCGAGCGCGCCCGCCGTCCACCCGGGCCAGACGGTCACGCTCTTCGTGGACGTCACGCCGAAGCCGAAGATGCACGTCTACGCGCCGGGCGCGAAGGGCTACCTGCCGATCGCGCTGGTCCTCAACTCGCCCGGCGTCCGCGCCGGCACGCTGACGTATCCACCGTCGCAGGATCTGTACTTCGAGCCGACGAAGGAGCACGTGCCGGTGTACGAGAAGCCGTTCCGCCTCGCCCAGGCCGTGGCCGTCGGCCCGGACGCGAAGCCCGGCCCGCTGATCGTCACCGGCGTCCTCAAGTACCAGGCGTGCGACGACGCGATCTGCTACAACCCCGTCGAGGCGCCGGTCAGTTGGACAGTAACCGTGAAGTGAGCGGATAGCCCCAGAAGATCCCGAGTCCGATCGACAGGCACCCGACCGTCACCGACAACGCGCGCGCCACGCGGCCGTTCGCGCCGATCTTCGCGAGCGGCCAGCCGAGCAGTCCCGAGAGCAGCGCCATCCCGAGCGTCGATCCGAAGCCGAAGAGCGCCATGTAGGTAATCCGGGCCGCCGTTGACGTGAGCGTCGCGAGCACGAGCGCCGTCAGCGCCCCGCTGCCCGCGAGGCCGTGGACCGCGCCGACGATCAGCGGCCGCCGCGCCATCGTCCAGTGCCCGACGTGGATGTGCGGCGTGGCGCCGGCGTGCTTGTGCACGAGCGGGCCGTGATGATGCGTGTGCGTCGGGCCCACCGGGCCCTGGCGCATGGCGACCACGATGGCGCGGACGCCAAGCGCGACGAGCATGACGGCGACGCCGAGCTCGAACAGATCCGCGACGCGCGCCGGCATCTCCGCGCGCAGCAGCACCAGCGCCGCGCCGACGACGACGAGCGAGAGCGTGTGGCCGACGCCCCACGAGGCGCCGAGCAGCGCCGCGCGGACGCTGCTGCGTTCGCCGGTGACGAGGGTCGAGACCGCCGTCAGGTGATCCGGTTCGAGCGCGTGGCGCATGCCGAGCAGCGATCCGAGCGCGGATCCCGTGAGAATCTCGAGAGCTGGCATAATAGCGACCGGATAATCTTACGTGAATCTCCTGGTAATCGCGCTTGGCGGAGCGATTGGCGCGGCTGCGCGCTACCTGCTGTCGTCGTTCGTACTCCGTGTCAGCGGCACGCTTTTTCCGCTCGGCACCTTCGTCGTCAACGTCGCGGGGTGCCTGGTGTTTGGCGCGATTGCCGGCGTGGCGAGCCAGCGGGTGCAACTGGCGCCCGCGATGCGCCTGTTTCTGCTGACCGGCATCCTCGGCGGCTTCACGACGTTCTCGTCCTATGCATTCGAGAGCTTCACGCTGATGCGGGACGGCCAGATGGTCTGGGCCGGCGTGAACATCGCCGGACAGGTCGTCGCCGGCCTCATCGGCATGTGGGCGGGCTACGTCGTCGCGGTATGAAGGGTGCGTTGAGGCGTCATGACACTACCGACTGAAGGCAAGCTGCTGCGGATCTTCGTCGGCGAGTCGGATCACTGGCACGGCCGGCCGCTCTACGAAGCGATCATCCTCGAGGCGCGCAAGCGCGGCCTCGCCGGCGCGACGGCGATCAAAGGCTTCATGGGCTTCGGCGCCCACAGCCGCATTCACACCGCGAAGCTGCTCGAGCTGTCGCAGGATCTGCCGATCGTCGTCGAGATCGTGGACGCGCCGGAAAAGATTGAAGCGTTCATGCCGGATCTCGAGCAGATGGTCGGCGACGGCCTGATCACACTCGAGCGCGCGGAAGTGCTGCTGTACCGGCCGAAGCGCACGTAACGCTCGTCGGCGCCCCGATGTAGAGCGGCCCTAGGTACCTCTGATCACCGTCGTGAACCTGAGCTGCAGTTTCCAGAGCCCGCCGGTCCGGAGATACACCCAGCTCTGACGCGTGGGCATGGCTTCGTGGCCGCGCAGGGTCACGACGGCCACGTCGCCGAACGTCGCAATGCGCACTTCGTCCACAATCGCCAGCGGGCCTTTCTTGCGCTTCGCGATCGTCTCCAGCCACTGCGGGCGCGCGATCGCGTCGCCGTTCGTCGTCATGCGCAGCGACGCGTCGGTCGAGAACAGCTTGTAGGTCTCGGGATCCGCGTCGGCGAACGCGTGCATCAGCGCGTCCTGTGACAGCCACACCGACTCTTCGGCGATCGTCCGCGGCGTGAAGGTGTTGACCGCCGATTCCGGCAGCGGGCCCGCCGCCGCCGGCGCGCCGGACCGGCTGCCGATCCAGGTCGCATGCGCGGCCGCGATTGTCCAGACGCCGTTCCGCCGCGTCCAGACGCGCAGCACACGCTCGCGGGTCGCGTCGCTCTCGCCCTCGACGCCGGTG
>CAZOIK010000474.1:0-3829 GCA_964579765.1 uncultured Bifidobacteriaceae bacterium | reverse complement strand
CTCCGAGGTCAGCGGCGCGCCGGGTGTCGCCGTCACGGTCGCCGGCGCCACCGCCGCAGGCGCGCTGACGCGCGGGGCTGCGGCCGACGGCGAGTTGCCAGCCAGCAGCGACGCGCGCTCGATCGGTGTCGTCACGCGCTCGATCTGCTCGAAGGCGAACGTCAGGATCTGCTGCGGCCGGCCGTCTTCAGTGAGCTGAAAGTCGTCCTTCGTAAGGCCGGTGACGATGGCGCCTTTCCTGTCGCGGACGACGACGTCCACGAGGACGAGGTTGGTCGCGGTGCGAAAGACCGGTTGCGGAGCCGCCTGTTGCGCAAGCGTCGTCCGGCTGAAGCCGGACGCCAGGCAGATCGCCGCGATCGTGAGCACGCCGGCGAGACGCCTCGTCCGCATGCTCAGAACCTGAACCGCATCGACATCGTCACGGCGCGCATCGGCCGGACAGCGAGGACGTGGCCGAAGGTCGGCGAGTTGACGTCGGTGTCGAGCATCGTCCACTGCACGGTGTTGAGCAGGTTGACGGCGTTGATCTGCAGCGTGAGTGCGCGGGTGCCCGTGAGACGGACGTCGCGCACGAGCGTGCCGTTCAGCTGGTGGCCGCCGGGGCCGATGATGAGATTGCGACCGGCGTCGCCGTAGACGCCCGCGGCCGGCACGGCAAACGCCGATGGGTTGAAGAAGCTGAAGATCGACGGATCGGCGACGGCCACCGGCGCGCCGGTGACGTTCGCGCGCAGCGAGCAGTTGGTGCCCTGCGCGATGTCGGTGACTGCGCCGCAGACGCGCGCGGTGAACGGCGTGCCCGACTGCGCGGTGAAGACGAGCGTGGCCGTCCACCCGCCGGCGACGCTTGCGAGCGCGCCGTTGTCGTCGAGCCAGCGCCGACCCGGGCCGAACGGCAGCTCGAACACCAGATTGCCGGTGAACTGATGCCGGCGGTCGAAGTTCGAGAGCGCCCATTCCGCGTTCGGATTCGTCGGGTCCTGCGCGACGATCGTGCCGGCCGCGCCGAGCGACGGCGTGTCGTCCATCGACTTCGACAGCGTGTACGACGCCGCGCCGCCGATGCCGTTTGAGAGGCGCTTGGCGATCTGCACGTTGCCGAGGGTGAGCAGCGAGTGCGCGTTCGACGTCTCCCACGTGAACGGCTGCACGCCTGGGATGAGGAGGCTTCCGTCCGGCCCGCGGTCGGGCGCGGTGAGCAGGTCGAGGTCGCTGCCTTTCACGCCCGTGTAGCTGACGAGCAGGTTCCAGATCGGCGTGAGGTCGCGGCTGACGCTCGCGTTCCACGTCTGGATCAGGCCGAGCGCGTAGTTCCGATCGACGCCCCAGTTGTTCGTCAGCGACGCCGTCGATCCGAGCAGCGCGTCCTGCATCGTCAGCGGATCGGCGAGCGATCCCGTCACGGTTTCCGTGACGTCGAAGCCGGGTTCGGGCTGCGACGCGAGCCGGCGGGCGATGTTCGCGTACGAGCTCGGGTTGTACGTGATGCTGTAGCCGCCGCGGACGACGGTGCCGCGCACCGGCCGGTACGCGACGCCGATGCGCGGGCCGAGGTTGTTCGTGTCGGTGTTGATCAACCCCGACGGAAAGGCGCCCGTGAACGGCCCCGCCGCGCTCGCCGGCACCGGCGCGACGGCGGTGAAGCCGGGAGCGGCGTCGAGGTTGACGAGATGGCCGTTGGCGTCGGTGTACGGCATCACGAGCTCGTAGCGCAGGCCGAGGTTGAACGTGAGCTTCGCGCTCTTCTGCCAGTTGTCCTCGATGTACGCGTCCAACGAGCGGCCGCGCAGCTCCGTCGTGCCGCCCACCTGCAGCGCCGCCTGCTGCGGCAGCCCGAGCAGGAAATCGGCGAACGACGCGCTGGCCGCGGCGTCGGCGCCGCTCGCGCGCGACAGCGGCACGCCGCCGAGCGCGTACAGCCCCGTGAAGGTGAACTGGCCCGGCGCGTTGACGTTCAACTGGCTCGTGTCGCGATCGAGCCGATAGTCGCCGCCCATGCGCAGCCGGTGCGTCGGCGTCGCGTGCGTCCAGGCGTAGCTCGCCGTGATGCGCGTGTCCGATCGCGACGTCGCCGGCGCGCCGGAGAGCGACGTCAGGCCGGTGAACGAGACGTGCGGCACGCCCCAGTACTGCGGGCTGAGCGACGCGCCGGCGGGATAGTTGATGCCGGCCAGCGCGCCGACGTTCGACACACCCGCGAACGCATTCGACGCGTCTGCGCTCGAGTGCGTGACGTTGACTGTGAAGCTGTTGATGAACCGGTTGCGGACCACGGTGAGCGTGAGCGGCACCGCGATCGTCTGGTTGGCCGCGCGGCTGCCGAGGCCGGGAAACACGTTCAGCGATTCGTTCTCGTTGCGGCGGTACTGCACTTGTCCCTGCAGCACGACGGTTGTGCCGCGCTGACCCGCGCCGCCGCGCCCGAAGCCGCCGCGCCCGCCGAACCCTCCGCGGCCGCCGCCGAACCCGCCGCGGCCGTTCTGCGGCACGCTCGCCGACAGATTCTGCGTGAAGCGCAGGCTCAGCGCGTCTGACGACGAGGACGACGTCGCGGACGTGTGGTAGTTCAGCTGATCGCCCGGCAGGTTGGGCTGCGGGATGAAGCCGAGCAGGTACTGCGACGCCGGGTTGATCTGCGATGTGGGGATCTGGTTGCCGGCAAACGGCGCGCCCGTCTGCGGGTTGACGAGCGTCACGCCGGCGGCGGAGAAGTCGCCGTTCCGCATCGCCTGGGTCGGCACGGTCGCGTACTGATCGAACACGTTGTTCGACCGGTTGCCGGTGTAGTTCACCTGGAAGTTCGTGCGCCGGTTCGCGTCCTTGTAGACCCCCGGAATCTTCAACGGACCGCCGAACGTCGTGCCGAACGTATTCTGCGCGAACTGCGGCTGCGTCGCGGCCACTGCGGGGTTGATCTGATAAGGCGCCGTGTTGAGCGCGGAGCCGCCGAAGGTGTACGTCGCCGTGCCCTGATACGGACTCTGGCCGCGCGCGCCGCGCCCGCCGAGAAAAAATCCGCCGCGGCCTCCTCCGCCGCCGCGCCCGCCGCGTCCACCGCCGGGACCGCCGAACTGGCCGTCGCCCGGGGCGCCCACATCGCCGCCGATGCCGGCCGCCGGCTGGAAACCTGGCGCGAACTGGCCCGTCGCGGGATCGAATTGTCCGAGCGCGATCGCCTGCGCGCGCTGGTTGAACGCGCCGCGATCGAGGTTCGTCGCGTCGCTGCTGCCCGAAATCGCGACGGCCTCTGCGTCCGCGTCCTGCAGCGAAAATCCTGACGGCAGGAGCCGCGCCGCGTCTGCGTCGTCTGCCGCGCCGAGCCCCAGCGCGGCGTCGGCGTTCGCGTCCGGCTGGACGGCGACGGTCTGAAATCCCTGACGCCCCGCCGACGCGTTCTGCCCGCCGCGGCCGAACCCGCCGCGGCCAGAGCCGCGTCGCCCAGGCTCGGGTGAGGAAGCCTGTGCGGCCGCTGCCGGCCGCGCGGTCGTCTCGCGCCGCGCCTGCAGCGCGAGCTGAAAATCGGCGGGCGTGTCGCAGGGCGCCGTGCCGAGCGTCAGCGTCCGATCGGCGGGAGTGAACGCCGTCAGCTCGGCCGTCAACCGATACGTGGCGTTCGGCGCGAACACGATCGTGAAGCGGCCGTCGATATCGGTGGAGGTCGTCGCTTTGACGGCATCGCCGGCGTGGACGACGATCGAGACGCCTGGCAGCGGATCTCGACCGCTCGTCACGCGTCCGGTCACGCGGCACGTGCGGACGGCAGCGGCGGACGCCGCGGGCTGTTGAGCGCCAGGGCCGCCCGCAGAGGCGCTGACGACGGCGGCGG
>CAZOIK010000473.1:0-11056 GCA_964579765.1 uncultured Bifidobacteriaceae bacterium | reverse complement strand
CGAAACGGACCGAAGGCGTCGGGCGGCGCGGAGCCGGCAGCTTCCGTGTGCAGTCGAGACTCCTGTCGTGAAGGAAGGCGCAGTAATCGTAGCACATCGTGTACAGTATTTTGCCGTGCAGGTCGAAACTTCCGCGCGTGTCGGCGTCGATGTTCGGCGCCTGCCGGGACTCAAGCGGCTCGCGGCCGACTACATCTACGCCTTCGACGGGCTCGCGCCGTTCTTTTCCGGTGATCCGACCGAAAAATCCGCGTGGGCGGCGGCGATCGCGCGCACGCAGGCGCACACGCGCAAGTCCGCGGACCTCGCGGCCGTCGTCCGCGCGCAGCAGCAGCGTCGCGGCGCGTCCGGCGCCGCGCTGACCGCCGGCGCCACGCTGGCCGATCCCCGCGCCGTCGCCATCGTCACCGGCCAGCAGGCCGGGCTGTTCGGCGGGCCGCTCTACACGCTGCTCAAAGCGCTGACGGCGATGAAGCTCGCCGACCGCGTGACGCGCGAGCACGGCGTGCCGGCCGTGCCGATCTTCTGGATTGAGGCCGAGGACCACGACTGGGACGAAGTGCGGTCGTGTACGGTGTTTGACGGCGAGATGACGCCGAAGACCGTCGCGCTGCCCACGCGCGCCGGCGACCCGGTGCCCGTCGCGTCGATCCCGGTGGACGCTCAGATTGCCGCCGTGCTCGCCGAGCTCGAGCAGATTCTTCCCCCCACCGAATTCCGCGAGCCCTTGCTCGCCGACCTCCGCGCCGCCTACGCCCCGGGCATCGGCATGGCCGACGCCTTCGGCCGCGTCCTCGAACGCGTGCTCGGCGGGCGCGGCCTGGTCGTCTACGACGCGTCGGATCCGGCGGCCAAGCCGCTCGTCGGCGATCTCTTCGCCCGCGAGCTGTCCGCGCCCGGCCAGACGACCAGTCTGGCGGCCACGGCCGGCGCCGACCTGGCCGCGCGCGGGTATCACGCGCAGGTGCAGTCGTCGGATCAGCACGGCGTCGCGCTCTTCCGCCTCGACGGCACGCGCCGGCCGATCCACGTGGACGAGACGACGGCGCTGGCGCGCGAAGCGGCGGATCGCCCGCACGGTTTCAGCCCGGGCGTGCTGCTCCGCCCGCTCGTGCAGGACACGGTGCTGCCGACGGTCTGTTACGTCGCCGGGCCGAACGAGCTCGCCTACCTCGGCCAGCTGCGCGGCGTCTACGAGCGCTTCGGCGTGCCGATGCCGCTGATGTATTGCCGGGCGACCGCGACCGTCGTCGATTCGGCGGCGATGCGGTTCCTGTCGAAATACGACGTCCCGTTCGAGGCGCTGCAGTCGCAGGACGACGGCGCGCTCAACGAGTTGCTCAAGACGCAGATTCCGCCGCAGGTCGAGGACGCGCTGACCGCCGCCGCGCGCGCGCTCGAGGAACGCATGGCGCGCGTCATCGACGCCGTGCCGGCGCTCGATCCGACGCTCGAAGGCGCCGCGAAGAACACCCTCGGGCGCATGCAGCACGACCTCGAGAACCTGCACGGCAAGACGATTCAGGCCGCCAAGCGGCGCAACGACACCCTGCGCCGCCAGTTCCAGCGCACGCGCGCGCTGACCTTCCCCAACGGACACGCCCAGGAGCGCACGATCGCCTTCGCCTGGTTTCTGAACCAGTACGGCGACGCGTTCGTCGAACGACTGTGGCAGGAGTTGCCGCTCGACATGGGGACGCACTGGGTTGTCACAATCTAGAGCAGAGGGCAAAGGGCAGAGGGCCAAGGGCGTTCGCATCCGCGTGGGCGGGATGTGGTCGCGGCGCTGGCTCCGCATCGCGGCGCTTGGCCTGGTCGCCGTCGTCGCGGCGGCCATCACCGTCCTCGGCTACTACTACGTCAGCTTCTCGCGGCTGATCGACGCGAGCCTGCACGGCGAGCGCGACAAAGTGTTCCCGCAGGTGTTCGCGCGTCCGCTCGAGATCTATCGCGGCCAGTCGCTCACCAGCCAGCAGCTCGTCGATCGGCTCAACGACCTCGGCTACGCGCAGCGGCAGGGGCTCGAGAAGCCGGGCGAGTTCATCCTGACCGGCACCGCCGCTGCGCCGACGGTCGCCTTCCTCCCCCGCGTGCCGGAGCTCAAGGGACAGATCGTCCAGGTCGGCTTCCTGCGGAAATCCGATCACGTCACGCGCCTGATTGCCGGCAAGCGCGACGTGGACCGGCTCACGCTCGACGCGCCGGTGCTCTCGTCGATCGTCGCCGGCGAGCGCGAGAAGCGGCGTCCGGTCGCGCTGAGCGCCATCCAGCCGCGGCTGGTCGAAGCCGTGCTGTCGATCGAGGATCGCCGCTACTACGAGCACCCGGGCGTCGATCCGATCGGCGTGCTTGGCGCGGTCGCGTCGTACGCGACGGGACGCCGGGCCTATCTCGCCGGCGGCAGCACGATCACGCAGCAGCTCGTCCGCAACGTGTTCCTGCCGAAGTTCGAGGGCATCTCGCTGCAGGAGGCGCGGCGCCGGTCGTTCAAGCGCAAGGCGCTCGAAGCGTTCGTGTCGATCATCCTCACCAGCCGCGCGTCGAAGGACGACATCCTCGAGATGTACCTGAACAACGTCCCGCTCGGGCAGCGCGGCTCGTTCGCCATCGTCGGCGTCGCCGAAGCGGCGAAGCTGTTCTTCGGCAAGGACGTGGGCAACCTCTCGCTGGCGGAGGCGGCGACGATTGCCGGCGTCATCCAGCAGCCGTCGGCGCTCTCGCCGTTCAACAACCCGAAGCGCTGTCGCGAGCGGCGCGACGTCGTCCTGACGGCGATGGTGGACGCCGGCTACATCGAGAAACCGCTGGCCGATCGCGCCGCGCAGGAACCGCTCGGCGTCGTGCAGCGCGCGCTCGAAGCCGAGGCGCCCTACTTCGTTGACTACGTCAACCAGACGCTCGACGACGACTACCCCGGGCTGACGACCACGACGAGCAAGACGGTGGACGTCTATACGACGCTCGACCTGCATCTGCAGCGGCTCGCCCAGGACGCCGTGCGCAAGGGCCTCGGCCACGTGGACGCGATGCTGCCGAAGCGGAAGCGCGGCAAGGCGGAGGCGGCGCTCATCGCGCTGGATCCGCGGACAGGCGAGATCCTGTCGTTTGTCGGCGGCCGCTCGTACAACCAGTCGCAGTACGACCGCGCCATCGTCTCGCGGCGGCAGCCGGGCTCGGTCTTCAAGCCGTTCGTGTATCTCACCGCGTTCGAGCAGGCGATCGCGCAGGGGCGCGACGACGTCACGCCGGCGACGATTACCGAGGACGTGCAGGAGACGTTCGAGTTCGACCAGCAGGTCTGGACGCCGGAGAACTACGAGAAGGAATATCTCGGCCCGGTCACCTACCGCTACGCGCTCGCGCACTCGCTGAACCTCGGCACGATTCACGTCGCGCAGTCGGCGGGCTACGACAACGTCGCGGCGCTGTGGAAGAAGCTCGGCGTCGGCACCCCGCCCAAGCCGTACCCGTCGATCGCGCTCGGCGTGTTCGAAGCGACGCCGTACGAGATCGCGACGGCCTACACCGTCTTCCCCAACGGCGGGTCGGTGCGTCCGCTGCGGCATCTGCTGAAGATCGTGAGCGGCGGCAAGGACGTCACGAAGAAGTCGAACACGGCGCTTCGGCCGATCGCGCGGCCGGACACGACGTATCTCGTCACCGACATGATGCGCAGCGTGCTCGACGACGGCACGGGCGCGCCCGCGCGCAGCATGGGCTTCACGCTCGACGCCGCGGGGAAGACCGGCACGACCAACGACAAGCGCGACGCGTGGTTCGTCGGCTTCACGCCGGAGCTGCTCACGGTCGTCTGGGTCGGGCTCGACGACAACCAGCCGGTGGGGCTGACGGGCGCGCAGGCGGCCCTGCCCATCTGGGCCGACTACATGCAGCGCGCGCTCGCCGGCCGCGAGAGCGTCGCCTTCCCCGTGCCCGAGGGGATCACGTTCGTTGACGTGGACCGCGTCTCCGGCAAGCTGCCGACGCCCGCGTGCCCGACGACCGTGCGGTCCGCGTTCATCGAAGGCACCGTCCCCACAGAGACGTGCGAGCAGAAATGAATGTGTTCGTCTGGTGATTTAGTGATTTGGTGATCGTTCTTTCATCGCGTGCGTGTCGCCTTCGAGCAGATGAAAGATCACGCGATCGGGCGTGAATTCCAGGCGGATGCCGCTCAGCAGGCTGAACGTGGACTCGGACAGCGGAACGAGCTCCTGCCTGTCTTTGCCGCCGACGTCGAGAAACAGCGTGCCGTTGTCGAGCGTGACGTGAGTCTTTCTCTTGTTTGACGGGTTGAACGCGTACGTGCCGACGTACTTCGCGAGCGCCTGCGGCGCGAGCGTCACCGCGCGCCTTCTGACGTCGGACGCTCTGCCCACCAGGTGCGCCGCATCCTTCGGGTTCTCGTTGCACACGTACTCGATCATGTCGGTGTCCGCGGCGAATTCAGCGCGCGCCGGTATCGTCCACGCGCGTCTGTAGTACGCCGGGTCGTCGAAGGTCACGTCGATCGCCAGACGACCGAAGTCTGGTCTCGTGATGCGCTCCGTCATCCGCAGCTTCTCGGAGTGCGGATGGCCCCCGTAATCGAGCCACGTGGCCGTGTTGAACCCGCGGCTCTCGACGACCAGCGTGTCGCCGTCCCAATGACCGACGGAGTACCCCAGGAAGCTCGGATTCGGATCCGTCGGCAGCGCACGTCCGTCCAGGAAGATCTGCCTGGACGTCAGGTCCTCGTACAGCATCACGACCAGCGTCGGCGTCTGAACGATGCGCACCAGATCGTTCGGATACGGGTTGTAGAACTGTCGAGGACCGGACGGAAGACAACGCGACGTGGACGGATCGTCAGCGAGCAGCGCGTCCTGCCGCTGCTGATAGAGCGCCGCTGCCGGCGGATCGATCTCGTCCGGCCGGAGATCGGTCGTCACGTTGTTCGCGTAGCCAATCGCGCCGACCCGCCACAGGCCGCTGAGGTCCGGCGTGTTCGACTGCCGCGGCGCAGGCGCCCGCAGATCCGGCGTGCCCTCCGCCGTCCGCGGAATGCCCGGCGTCTTCAGCGTGATCCACTGTGCCGCCGCAACAGACGCCATCGACGCAAGGGCCGCACACGCCACCACCAGCGAGCGAGATACGCGTGACATCGACGACCTCCCCAGTTTGGCATCGCGATCATAGGCAAGTCCCGCCCGTCCCGCCCTATAATTCCCCCAGTGAACCAGGAAGTCTTCACGGCCGTGGCCGACGCCCTCGACCGGGGCGAGCCGGCGGCGCTCGTGACCATCGTCTCGGCCACCGGCTCGACGCCGCAGCGCGTCGGCGCGAAGATGCTGGTCTTCGGCGACGGCCGCATCGTCGGCACCATCGGCGGCGGCTGCTACGAGAACGACGCGTTCTGGAAGGCGCGCGACGCGATCGCCAGCCGCAAGCCACAGCTCGTCCACTACGAGCTCGACGACGACTTCGCGCAGGAAACAGGGCTCATCTGCGGAGGACAGATGGACGTCTACATCGAGCCCATCGAGCCGTCGCCCGAGCTCTACGTCATCGGCGCCGGCCACGTCGGTTTCCACCTCGCGCGCGTCGCGCACGAAGTCGGCTTCCGCGTACATGTCGTGGACGACCGCGAGAAGTTCGCCAACGCCGAGCGCTTCCCGAACGCCGTCGAAGTCGTCGTGGACGACATCCCCGCCTGGATCGCGCGGACGGCGCTGCCGGCGCACGCGTACGCGGTCATCGTCACGCGCGGCCATACGAACGACCTCGATGCGCTGCGCGCGCTCGCGCCGCGCGAGCTGCGCTATCTCGGCCTGATCGGCAGCCGCGCCAAGGTCGCGCGGATCTTCGAACAGCTCGCCGCCGACGGCGTCACGCCGGAGACGCTGCAGCACGTCCACGCGCCCATCGGCCTCGACATCGGCGCCGTCACGCCGCAGGAAATCGCCGTCAGCATTCTCGCGGAGCTCATTGCCGTCAAGCACGGCAAGGCCAGCTCCCGGTCTGCCGCCGATCTGTCGATGAACTGGGAGCCGCCCGCACTTACTCGGCCATAACGCTGGTCCTTGGTGCCTGGTGCTTGGTGCATGGTCCGTCCGTGGTCCATGGTCCAAGGTCCATGTGAGTACAAATGTCCTCCCTCCTGATCCGCAACGGCCTCATCGTCACCATGAACGATGCGTACGACATCGTCTCGGGCGACGTGTCGATCCGCGACGGCGTCATCGCGGCGGTCGATCACCACATCACCCAATCACACGATCGAACCATCGACGCTCGCGGCGGCTACGTCCTCCCCGGGTTCGTGCAGACGCACATCCACCTCTGCCAGACGCTCTTCCGCGGCTACGCCGACGACCTGCCGCTGCTCGACTGGCTGCGCCTGCGCATCTGGCGCCTCGAAGCCGCGCATACGCGGGCGTCGCTCCGCGCCGCGACGCGCCTCGCGGCGTCCGAATTGCTGTGCGGCGGCACGACCACCGTGCTGACGATGGAGACCGTGCACGACACCGACGCCGTGTTCGAGGCAGCGGCCGAGAGCGGCATTCGCGCGACGATCGGCAAGTGCATGATGGACCGCGAGGCCGAGGGTGCGCCCGCGCGGCTGCGGGAGACTGCACGCGCGTCGATCGACGAGAGCCGCGCGCTGCACGCGCGCTGGCACGGCGCCGCCGGTGGGCGGCTGCGGGCGGCGTTCGCGCCGCGATTCGCCGTCTCCTGCACGCGCGAGCTCCTCGAAGCGGTCGCCGTCCTGTCGGCGGACACGGGCGCGCTCGTCCACACGCACGCGTCGGAGTCGCGCGGCGAGATCGCGATCGTCAGGACGCTCTCGGGCGGCCTTCCCAACATCGAGTACTTCGCCTCGCTCGGCCTCGCCTCTCCGCGCCTGTGCGCCGCGCACTGCATCTGGGTAGACGACCGCGAGCAGGCGCTGCTCGCCGAGCACGACGTCAAGGTGCTGCACTGCCCCGGCTCGAATCTCAAGCTCGGATCCGGCGTGGCGCCGGTGGCCGAGATGCGCCTGCGCGGCCTCACCGTCTCGCTCGGCGCGGACGGCGCGGCCTGCAACAACCATCTCGACATGTTCGAGGAGATGCGTCTCGCCGCGATGCTGCAGGCGATGCGGCGCGGCCCCGGCGCGCTCACCGCCCGCGACGCGCTGACGATGGCGACGCGCGAGGGCGCGAAGACGCTCGGCCTCGCGCACGCGATTGGGTCGATCGAGCCGGGCAAGCGGGCCGACGTGATCGTCGTCGATCGCCAGGCCGTGCATCAGTCGCCGGACGTCGATCCGTACTCCACCCTTGTCTACGCGTCGCGATCCACCGACGTCCGCGCGGTCGTGGTGGACGGTGACGTGCTCGTGGATGAGTCTGCGCCGGTCCGCCTCGACCGTACGGAGGTGGCGGCCACGGCGGCCGCCGAAGCGCGGGCGCTCGCGCGCCGCGCGGGGCTGTGACCTGTGTATAATTAAGGAGTTAGCAGTCTCGGGCTGAGACTGCCAGCACCCTCACATCATGAGCCTGGACACCCACGACCGGTCCAAACGCGTGCTGGAGGCGCTCGTCCGCGAATACATCGCGTCGGGCGAGCCCGTCGCGTCGTCGCTGCTCGTCGCGGCGGCGGGACTCGGCGTGTCGTCGGCGACCGTGCGCAGCATCCTCGCGCGGCTCGAAGACGAAGGGTTCGTCCAGCAGCCGCACACCTCGGCGGGCCGCATTCCGACCGACCGCGGGTATCGCTTCTACGTGGACCTGCTGCTCGACACAAAGCGGCCGAGCCGGACGGCCAGCGCCGTCGAGGCGCGTCTCCGCAAGGACCACGGCGACGGCCTGCTCGACTCGCTGCTGCCGCACGTGTCGCACGTCGTGTCGCAGGCCTCGGGACACATCGGCTTCGCCGTGCGGCCGGCGCACGAAGCGGCCGTCTTCGACCGCGTGGAGTTCATTCCGCTCGGCGGCACGCGCGTGCTCGTGGTGCTCGTGGCGCGCGGCGGACGCGTGATTCAGAAGGTCATCGACGCCCCCGACTCGCCGAGCGCGGACGACCTGCGCCAGGCGGCCAACTACCTCAACGCCGAGTTCACCGGGCTCCCGCTCTACCGCGCGCGCGAGGCCGTTCTCGAGCGCATCAGCCAGGAGCGGCTGCTCTACGACGCGCTGCTCGCCCGCGCGCTGCGCCTCGCGTCGTGGACGTTCGCCGGCCTGCTCGAAACCCGGACGATCTACATCGAAGGCGCGGCGTCGCTGCTCGAGGAGGAGCACGGGCTCACCCTGAGCACGCTGCAGACGCTGCTGCAGCTCATCGAAGAAAAGCAGCGTCTCGTGCAGCTGCTCAACGAATACATCGACGGCGAGGGCCTGACCGTGGTCATCGGCGCCGAGCATCCCGATCCGCACCTCCGATCGTTCAGCCTCATCGCGTCCACGTACGACGACGGCACGGCCACTGGCACGATCGGGGTGATCGGTCCCACGCGCATGCGATATCCCCGGGCCATCGACGTGGTGGACGGCGCGGCGCAAGCCGTCTCACGCGTCCTTCGCGATCCAAACTAAGACCATGGCTGACAAACCTGTGACCGAACCGGCCGACCCGTCGCAGGCCGACGCTGAGACGTCTGCCACCCCGGCCACCGAGGCGCTGGCCACCGAGCCGGCCGAGGAGCTGCGGCGCGAACGCGACGACTTCCGCGATCGCTGGATGCGGAAGACCGCGGAATTCGACAACTACCGCAAGCGCATCGAGCGCGAACGCCGCGAGCACGCCGACGCGGCGGTGTTCGACCTGCTCGAGGCGCTGCTCCCCGTCGTGGACGACTTCGATCGCGCGCTGACGGTTGACGCCGGCCCCGGAGGCGACGCGTACCGCAAGGGCGTCGAGCTGATTCACCAGAAGCTCTACGACTTTCTCAAGAAGCGCGGCGTGCGTCCCATCGAGGCGCTCGGCGCCGACTTCGACCCCAACCTCCATCAAGCCGTGATGCACGAGACCAGTCCCGACCATCGCGACGGCGAAGTGATTGGCGAGCTGCGGAAGGGCTACATGCTCGGCGACCGCCTGCTGCGTCCGGCCATGGTCAAGGTAGCCAAGGCGTGAGCAAGCGCGACTACTACGAAATCCTCTCGGTCGAGCGCACCGCGAGCGACGGCGAGATCAAGAGCGCGTACCGGAAGCTCGCGCTGAAGTACCACCCGGATCGCAATCCGGGCGACAAGCAGGCCGAAGAGCGCTTCAAGGAATGCGCCGAGGCATACGCGGTGCTCGCCGACGTGGAGAAACGGGCGGCGTACGACCGCTACGGCCACGCCGGCGTCTCGTCGGCCGCCGGCGCCGGCGGCTTCGATCCGAGCGTCTTCACCGGGTTCGAGGACATCCTCGGCGGGCTCGGCGACATCTTCGGCTTCGGCGACATCTTCGGGGGCGGCCGTCGCCGCGGCGGGCCGCAGCGCGGCGCCGATCTCCGTTACGACCTCGAGATCTCGTTCGAGGAATCCGCCACCGGATCGGAGACGTCGATCCAGATTCCGCGTCAGGAGAACTGCGAGACGTGCGGCGGCTCGGGCGCGGCGCCGGGCACGTCGCCGACCGTCTGCAATCTCTGCCGCGGCCAGGGACAGGTGCGCACGCAGCAGGGCTTCTTCACCGTCGCCCGCACGTGCCCGCAGTGCCGCGGCACCGGCCGCACGATCACAAAGCCGTGCAGCACCTGCCGCGGCGCGGGCCGTGTGGCGAAGGAACGCAAGATCACGGTCAAGATTCCGGCCGGCATCGCCACGGGCCAGCAGCTGCGGCTGCAGGGCGAGGGCGAAGCCGGCGTCGCCGGCGGCCCGCCCGGCAGCCTCTACGTCGTCATCCACGTGCAGGACCACGAGTTCTTCAGGCGCGACGGCGTGAACCTGTTCTGCGAGATCCCGGTCAACTTCCCGACGGTCGCGCTCGGCGGCGAGATCGAGGTCCCGACGCTCGACGGCCCGGAGACGATCAAGGTGCCCGAGGGCACGCACACCGGCACGACGCTGCGTCTGCGGGGCAAGGGCATGCCCGACGTCAACGGCCGCGGCCGCGGCGATCTGTTCGCCACCGTGCAGGTGACGACGCCGAAGAAGCTGACCAAGGAACAGCGCCAGGCGGTCGAGCAGCTCGCGAAGGTGCTGCCGAAGGAGCAGTTCGAGCCGCGCAAACGCGACGACGAGCAGCACGACGAGCGCAACCTCTTCGATCGCGTGAAGGACATGTTTGGGTAAGCCGTGGCCCGCGCTCGACGTCGCCGCCAACGACGATCCGGACATCGTCCTCGCGGCGGCCGACGATTTCACTCCGACCGCCGTCGAAGAGCGCGACGGCGCGCTCCGCATCTTCTTTCACACGGCTGACGCACGCGACCGCGCCCGAGCCGCGCTCTCCGCGCGCTTCTCTGTTCAGCCGCTCGACGTCGATGACGAGGACTGGGCAAGCCGGGCGCAGCCGGGCGGGGCGGTCGTCGTCGGGAACGTCACGGTAGTCTCCAGTCTCCAGTCTCCAGTCGCCAGTCAGAGTCAGAGTCGCGTCACGATCGTGATCCCGCCGTCCATGGGGTTCGGCACGGGGCATCACGCGACGACGCGGCTGTGTCTGGCGGCGCTGCAGGCGATCGATCTGCGGGGCAAGGTGGTGCTCGACGTCGGCACGGGATCCGGCGTCCTCGCGATTGCCGCGAGCAAGCTCGGCGCCGCGCACGCGCTCGGCACCGACGACGACGCGGATGCGATTCAGGCGGCCAACGAGAACATCGACGCGAACGGCGTGACGAACGTCGCGTGCGTCGTCAGCGATCTGATGACGAAGCCGCTGCCGCGCGCCGACGTGGTGCTCGCCAACATCACCGGCGCGATGATCGTCCGCGCCGCCTCCCAGCTCGCGCAGGCCGTCCTGCCCGGCGGCACGCTCATCCTGAGCGGCATCCTCGCGACGGAGCGCGACGAGGTGCTCCGCGCGTTCGCCAACCAGACAGTTGTCACACTCGTCCAAGAGGACGAGTGGCTGGGGCTTACCTTACAATCGCCAGCATGAACCTCCG
>CAZOIK010000472.1:0-3636 GCA_964579765.1 uncultured Bifidobacteriaceae bacterium | reverse complement strand
CAGCGGTAGTGCCAGCCGAGCAGCATCTGGCGCGGCCCGCCGCCGTGGACGTAGACGATCGCCGGCCCCCGCGTCCGCCGCGTGGGCGCGCGGAACAACTGGCCGTGCACTTCCGAGCCGTCGCTCGCGTTGAACGTGACCGGCTGCGGGACGATCAGTCTGTCCGCCGGGAAGTCGCTCGGGATGCGATCGGCGGCGACGAGCCGCTGATTCGCGCCGGCGATCGACATCACCGCCGGGACGGGCGGCCGCTTCGCGTCGGCCGAGATGAACGCGATGGTCGTCTGGTCGCCCGTGACGACGGGATTCCACTCGATGCCCGCACCCGTCGTCAGCGCCTGCGGCATACCGCCGTCAATCGCGACTTTATATAGATGTCGCCGGTCGATGTCCGCCGCGTCGCTTCCCGCGTTGGCGTTGTAGACGATGACGCGCCGGTCGGGCGTGAACGCCACCTGCTCGACCATGAAGTTGCCGGGCGTCAGCAGCACCGGCTTGTTCTCCTTGTCGCCGGCCTGTCCCGCGTGGTGAATCGCGTAAAGGTGCTGCCAGCCGTCGCGGTAGGAGAAGTAGACGAGCGTGTCGCCGGCCGCCCAGCGGACGTTGAGGCCGACCGGGCTCCGCGCGATGGGATCGATCGGATCTCCGCTCGTGGCGACCGTGACGACGCGTGACGCGGGAATGTCGCCGCCGCCGGCGGCGCTGACGTCGGCCACCGCAATCGCCCACGACTGCTGCGGCTCTTCGAGCGGCGGCCGCGGCGATCCGCCGCCGCCTGGCGTCCGCACGAACGCGATCTTCCGGCCGTCCATCGACCACACGGGGGCCTCGTCGTGCATCGTGCCGGGGTCGATGTAGCGGATCGACTGGCCCGGCGTGAACAGCGCGATGAAGCTGTGATCGCCGCGGTTCGAGACGAACGCGAGCGTCTTGCCGTCTGGCGACCACGCGGGGGACTCGCTGCTGCCGCGCAGTGCGAACATCGGCGCGGCGGCGGTGCTCGCGTCGATCGGCGCGACGAACATTTTCCGGTCGCGCGTGAACGCGACGCGGGCGCCGTCGGGCGAGACGACCGGCGCGTCGCCGTCGCCGAGCAGCGTCGGCGCGGCGCCGCCCGCCGTCGCGACGGCCCACACCTGCATCTTCGGCGCGACGGGATCCGCGGTGGGATTCGGCGGCTCGGCGGGGCGGCTGCCGCCGTGGTCGCCGCCGCGGACGTAGACGATCGTCCTGCCGTCGCGCGAGAACGACAGGTCCGTCAGTTCCTGCCCGTCGTCGCGCGTCGTGTTCGTCAGCCGGCGCGCGACGAAATCAGGCGCCGCAGCGACGTAGACGTTGCGGACGCCGCGTTCGTTGAACGTCCACGCGATTTCAGATCCGGACGGCGAGGCGACGAGGTTGTCGGGCGTGGGCTGGCTGAGCACCTGCTCGACGGTGAAAGGCGCCGGCGCGGGCGCCTGCGAGGCCACGCCGGCGTTCCACGCCGCCACCACCGCGGCGAGCCCGGCCGCGCCGGCGACGAGGCGGGTGCGCATGGTGGCGGATTATAGTCCGCCCACCGGTGCGCGAAATCGCACAGTCGAGTTCGGCCCGGACACGCCTTACAATTGGTGTCCGTGACCCCGACAGTGGATCCGGTTCTGCTCGTGGACGACGACGCGGGCGTGCGGCGTACCATTGCGCGTTTCCTCGATCGCAGCGGGCTCGCGGTCGTCGAGGCGGGGAACGGGCAGGACGCGCTCACGTATCTCAAGGGCGGCGGCGCCGCCAGCGTGATCGTGCTCGACCTGCGCATGCCGGTGATGGACGGCTGGACGTTCCGCAAGGAGCAGCGGCGCGATCCGGCGTTCGCCGACATTCCCGTCGTCGTGCTCTCGGGCGCCGACACGGATCGCTTCGACGAGCTCGAGGCCGCGGCGACGTTCGAGAAGCCGACGAGCTTCTCGACGCTCGTGAACTGCGTGCGCGAGCTCAGCCACAGCCGGCACTGAATCGGCTCCGGCTGAGCTTTTCTTCGTCGCTGCCGCCTCTTATACTCGAACCTCTCCCCGCGGCACCGATGATCACGACGGATTTCAGCGACCTCATCGCCGCGCGCATGCGCGAACAGCACGAGAGCCTCGCCGCGCGCTGGTTCGAGCGTCTCGTCGCGCTGCTGCCCGTGGACGCGCGCAAGATCTTTCCCTCGAGCAGTCTGCTCGATCACGTCCCGGCGCTCATCCTGGAGATCAGCCGCTGTCTCAACGTCGCGCACGACGGCGCGATTGCCGCCAACGCGGTCGTGATCGAGAAAGCGCGCGAGCTGGGCGCGCTGCGCCACGAGCAGCAGGCGTCGTTGCATCAGGTGCTCCGGGAGTATCAGATCCTCGGCGGCGTGCTGGTGCAGTTCGTGCTCGAGGAGATCGCGCAGCTGATCGCGTCGCCTCCCGCGGCCGAGTGCGTGCACGTCGTGTCGCGCATCCACCACGCCGTGGACGTGCTGTCGCAGACGACCGTCGAGGCGTTCGTCCAGCTCTACATGCAGACGATTGCGAGCCAGACCGAGCGGCTGGAGCAGTTCACGCGGATGGCGACGCACGAGTGGCGTCAGCCGCTCGGCGCGCTGCAGTTCGGCGTCGGCGTCCTGCGCCAGCAGGCCGACGCGGGCGAGTACCGTGAACGGACCCTGAGCGCGCTCGAACGCAACGTCGTGCACCTGGTCGATCTCACGCGGAAGCTGGAGTCGATCGCGCGCCTGCATGGGGGCGACGACTCGCCCGTGACGCAGGAAGTGTCGGCCGCCGTCGTCGCCCGCGAGGCCGCGCGGCAGATCCGCGATCTGGCCGAGGACCACGGCGTGGACGTGCGCATTGTCGAGCCCATGCCCGCGCTCATGGTCGATGTCGGGCGGCTCGAGCTCGCGCTCGTGAACCTGCTGTCGAACGCCGTCAAGTACTCCGACCCGGCCAAGCCGGACCGGCACGTCGAGATTTCGGGCGCGGCGGCGGACGGCGTGTGCCGGATCGAAGTGCGCGACAACGGCATCGGCATCCCGACGGACCAGGTCGCCGCCGTCTTCCAGCGGTTCACGCGCGCCCACGCGAACCGCGACGACGAGCTGCACGTCGGCGGTGTGGGCCTCGGGCTCTCGATCGTGGACGACTGTGTCCGCGGCATGGGCGGGACGGTCAGCGTCGAGTCGATCGAGCGCGAAGGCACGCGGTTCGTGCTGACCCTGCCGGCCCCGTCCCGCGTCTGAACCGTCTCCGCTACGGCTTGCGCACCGTGCGTGCCGCGCGCATCGCCACGGCAGCCAGCCCGAGCGTCGCCGCGGCAATCGCGCCGCCGCGCAGCGTCCGGCCGACGGGATCGCGCGGGCGCGGGGGAACGCCGATCACGCCGCGCTCGTCCGCGCGCGCCGGATGATCCACGTAGCGGCCGTGCAGCGGCCGGTGGAACTCCGCGGCAAACGCCTGCAGCAGCCGTGGCACCTGCGCGCCGCTGATCGGCACGCCGTGTCCCGCCGCCACCGTGCGCGGATGGAGGCTGGCGAGGCGATCGACGCTCTCGCGCGCCGCCTGCCAGTCGGTCGTCATCGGCGCCGGAGGCCAGCGCAGCTCGCGCGGCGCCGTCACCGTCGTCCTCCACGCATCCTGG
>CAZOIK010000471.1:0-3955 GCA_964579765.1 uncultured Bifidobacteriaceae bacterium | reverse complement strand
TGGCGAGCAGCTGGCGCAGCTCGTCTCCTTCCATCACCTCGACCTCGAGCAGCCGGCGCGTGACGCGCTCGAGCTGCTCGCGGTTCGTCGTGAGGATCATCCGCGCCTTGTCGTGCGCGTCGGTGACGATGCGCTTGATCTCGGCGTCGATTTTTTCCGCCGTCGGCTCCGAGTAGTTGCCGCGCTCCATGCCGGGGATGTCGAGGAAGCGCGACCGCGACTTGTTGCCGTCGTAGTTGACCGCGCCGAGCGCGTCGCTCATGCCGAACTCCGTCACCATCGCGCGCGCCATGTCCGTGGCGCGCTGCAGGTCGTTCTGCGCGCCAGTCGAGATGTCCGCGAGCGCGATCTCCTCGGCCGTGCGTCCCCCGAGCAGGACCGCGAGTTGACTGAGCAGATCGGCCCGCGTCATCAGATACCGGTCTTCGAGCGGCAGCTGCATCGTGTAGCCGAGCGCGCCGAAGCCGCGCTGGACGATTGAGATCTTGTGCACCGGGTCGAGGCCCGGCAGCACGCTCGCGACGATCGCGTGGCCCGACTCGTGGTACGCGACGATCTCGCGCTCTTTCGGGCTCATCACGCGCTTCTTCTCGAGGCCCGCGATCAGACGATCGATCGCCGCTTCGAAATCGCGCATCCGCACTTCGGGCTGATCGGACCGCGCGGCGAGCAGCGCCGCTTCGTTGACGAGGTTCGCGAGGTCGGCCCCGGCAAAGCCCGCGGTCCGCGCGGCGACGATCTTCAGATCGACGTCGGCCGCCGTCTTCACACCCTTGGCGTGGATGCGGAGAATCTCCTCGCGTCCGCGGATGTCGGGTTTGTCCACGAGCACCTGGCGATCGAACCGGCCGGGACGGAGCAGCGCCGGGTCGAGCACCTCGGGACGGTTCGTCGCCGCCATGATGATGACGCCCTTGCGCGAGTCGAACCCGTCCATCTCGGCGAGCAGCTGATTGAGCGTCTGCTCGCGTTCCTCGTGGCTGCCCATCGGGCTCTGCACGCGGACTTTGCCGAGCGCGTCGAGCTCGTCGATGAAGACAATGCACGGCGCCTTGGCCTCGGCCTGCTGGAACAGATCGCGGATGCGCGCGGCGCCGACGCCGACGAACATCTCGACAAACTCCGAGCCGCTCAGGCTGAAGAACGGCACGTGCGCCTCGCCGGCCACGGCGCGCGCGAGCAGCGTCTTGCCGGTGCCCGGCGGCCCGACGAGCAGCACGCCCTTCGGAATCTTGCCGCCGAGGTTCGTGTACTTCCGCGGGTTCTTGAGGAACTCGACGATCTCCTTGAGCTCCTCGCGCGCTTCGTCCACGCCGGCGACGTCGGTGAACTTCACCTTCACCTCGTCGTCCGCGTAGATCTTCGCGCGGCTGCGCGCAAACGACATCACGCCGCCCTCGGGTCCGCCCATGCGGCGGAAGAAGAAGCCCCAGAGGACGACGATGAAGACGAGCGGGAGCACCCAGCCGAGCACGTCGGGCAGCCAGCGGTTGACCGCCTCGCCGCTGAACTTCACGCCCTTGGCCTCGAGCTCCTCGGCGAGCTTCGGGTCGTCCACGCGCGTGGTGCTGAACTGCCGCGATTTCTCGTCACCACCCGCGCTGGCCTTGAGCGTGCCGTGAATCGTCTGGTCGCCGATCGTCAGCTCGGCGATCTGGCCGCTCTGGACCATGTTCTTGAACTCGCTGTAGGCGAGCTGGCGCCCGGCGGGCACCATGTAATACATCTGCACGAGGCCGAGCAGAATCAGCAGCGCGAGGCCGTACCACAGCGACGCGCCGGCGCGCGGCGGAAACGGACGGGGAGTCCCGCCGCGCGTGTTGCCCCGGGGATTTGTCTTGGACGCTGGCATCTAGCTCCTGACCATCTCCTGCTTGGAGAACGACAGCTCGCCGTCGGGCGCGCTGTCCACGACCACCGTGTCGCCTTCGAGGAAGTCGCCCTCGAGCACGTGCAAGGCGAGCGGGTCGAGAATCTGGCGTTGAATCGTGCGCTTCAGCGGGCGCGCGCCGTAGGTCGCGTCGTAGCCCTCCCGCACCAGGAACTCCTTGGCGCGATCCGTCAGCGTCACGTGAATCTTGCGCTCCTCCAGCCGCTTGACCAGGCTCGCGAGCTGGATCTCGACGATCTGCTTCAGGTGCGCGCGGCTGAGCGCGTGGAAGAAGATGATCTCGTCGATCCGGTTCAGGAACTCCGGCCTGAAGTGCTCGCGCAGCGCGTCGTTGATCAGGCGGCGCGTGCCTTCGTCAATAGTACCGCCTTCGCCCATCGATCGCTCGGTGATCAGGTGGCTGCCGAGGTTGGAGGTCATGATCACGACGGTGTTCTTGAAATCGACCGTCCGCCCCTTGCCGTCCGTCAGCCGCCCGTCGTCCAGCATCTGCAGCAGGACGTTGAGGACTTCGGGGTGCGCCTTTTCGATCTCGTCCAGCAGGACGACCGCATACGGCCGGCGCCGCACGGCTTCGGTGAGCTGTCCGGCCTCTTCGTAGCCGACGTATCCGGGCGGCGCGCCGATCATCCGCGAGACGGTGTGCTTCTCCTGGTACTCCGACATGTCGATCCGGACCATCGCCTGCTCGTCGTCGAACAGGAACTCGGCGAGCGCGCGGGCGAGCTCCGTCTTGCCGACGCCCGTCGGCCCGAGGAACAGGAAGCTGCCGAGCGGGCGGTTCGGATCCTGCAGCCCGGCGCGGGCGCGGCGAATCGCGTTCGCCACGGCGATGATCGCGTCGTCCTGGCCGATGACGCGCTTGTGGAGGCGCTCTTCCATGTGAATCAGCTTCTGGACCTCGCCCTCCATCAGCCGGCTGACGGGGATGTGCGTCCACTTGCTGACGATCTCGGCGATGTCTTCCTCGTCCACCTCCTGCTTCAGCATCCGCCCGGTCTTCGCCGTCTCGGCGAGCTTCGCGTCGAGATCCTTGATCTGCTTCTCGACGGCCGGCACCTGCGAGTACTGCAGCTCGGACGCCTTCGCGTAGTCTCCGGCGCGCTGCGCGCGCTCGACCTCCTGCTTGATCGCCTCGAGCTGCTCGTGCAGCTTCGCCGACTGCTGGATCGACTCTTTTTCACGCTGCCAGCGGGCGGTCAGGCTCGACTGCTGCTCCTTGAGGTCGGCGAGCTCCTTGTCGAGCTTGCCGAGCCGTTCGACCGACGCCTTGTCTTTCTCCTTGCGCAGCGCCTCACGCTCGATCTCGAGCTGCATGATGCGCCGCTGGACTTCGTCGAGCTCCACGGGCATCGAGTCGATTTCCATGCGCAGCTTCGACGCGGCCTCGTCCACGAGGTCGATGGCCTTGTCGGGCAGGAACCGATCCGCGATGTACCGGTTCGACAGCACGGCCGCCGCGACCAGTGCCGCGTCCTTGAAGTTGACCTTGTGGTGGATCTGGTAGCGCTCGCGCAGGCCGCGCAGGATGCTGATGGTGTCCTCGACCGTCGGCTCGCCGACGAGCACGGTCTGGAACCGGCGTTCGAGCGCCGCGTCCTTCTCGATGTACTTCCGGTACTCGTCGAGCGTCGTCGCGCCAATCGTGTGCAGCTCGCCGCGCGCGAGCATCGGCTTCAGCATGTTCGACGCGTCGATCGACCCTTCGGCCGCGCCGGCGCCGACGACCGTGTGCAGCTCGTCGATGAAGAGGATGACCTGGCCCTGCGCGTCGGTGATCTCCTTGAGCACTGCCTTGAGCCGCTCCTCGAACTCGCCGCGATACTTCGCGCCGGCGACGAGCGCGCCCATGTCGAGCGCGACGATCCGCTTGTTCTTGAGGCCTTCGGGCACGTCGCCGCGCACGATGCGGCCGGCGAGGCCTTCGACGATGGCCGTCTTGCCGACGCCGGGCTCGCCGATGAGGACTGGGTTGTTCTTCGTCCTGCGGGAGAGGACCTGCACGACGCGGCGGATCTCCTCGTCGCGGCCGATGACCGGATCGAGCTTGCCCTTCTTCGCGAG
>CAZOIK010000470.1:0-1713 GCA_964579765.1 uncultured Bifidobacteriaceae bacterium | reverse complement strand
ATGAGGACGACGACGCCGGTGTCGAGCGTGTGGACGAAGCGGATGCCGAAGTTGCCGAGTCCGGCGGCGGCCAGGGCGGCGAGCGCCGTCGTCAGATGCGGCGTGAGTGGGGCGCCGCGGCGCAGCATCACGAGGATTGCGGCCGCGGGCAGCGCGGCGGCGACGAGCGTCGCGGGCAGGCACGCGCAGTGCGCGAGGATCGGCGGCAGCGAACCGGTTGTGTTCCAGTCGTGCGCGCACGAGACGCCGACCCCCGCAAGCCAGACGGCCAGCGGGACGATCGGCGCGACCGCCAGCTTTTTCGAGTAGCCTGGGACGACGGTCGCGAAGGCGGCGACGGCCGCGGCGAGGCCGGTCAGCAGCGCCGCCGTCTGCTCGAGGACGAACCGGCCATCCGACGGAATCGACGCGCCGTGCTTCGGCCACACGAGGTAGACGAGCGCGAGATAGGGCAGCGAGACGGCGCACCAGATCGCCGTGCGCACCCACGGCGCCGGCAGGCGCCGAACCGGCGCGCCCCCACCCGCAAGACGACGAATGAGCTGGTTGGTGTCCTGCATCGCTTCTTGAACTACTTGTTCAGCATGCGTTTCAACGCCGCCATCGCCCGGTGAGACGCCACCTTGAGGGCGCCGACGCTCGTGCCGCTCGCCGCCGAGGCTTCCTTGAGCGACAGGCCCTGCAGCTTCAGCAGCTCGATGGCCTGGCGCTGGCCGGCCGGCAGCGCCGCAATCGCCCGGCGCAGCGCCTCCGGATCGCCGTACTCCTCGTCCCGGAAGTTCGCGTCGCCGGTGGAAAAGGTTACATCGAGGTCGTCCACGGCGATTTCGTGCGCCGTGACGCGTGCGTGCCGGCGCGCGCCGTCCACGAGCCGGTTGCGCACGATGGCGAGGAGCCAGGGCGTGAAGGGGCGCGCCGGATCGTAGGTCGCGCGCACGGCGTGCACCGACGTCAGCACGTCTTGCACCAGATCCTCGATCGCCTCGTCGGCCAGAAAGCTCCGCTGCCGGCGCACGATGCGGCGGATGAGGGGAGCGATCCGAGTCAGCAGATCGACGTACGCGTCCGTGTCGCCGGCCTGCGCGGCTTTCATCAGCTCGACCAGCAGCGCGTCGTGTGCAGACACTCCCGCCATTGTGTAACCGATTCACGTCGTTTTTGCGAATCGCCGCGGCTCGGCCGCTCGTCGCGGCGCCGTAACCTTTCGCCGCGAGAGGACGAACCCATACTCGCGGCTGTTGTCGCGCTGAAACGCTGAAATATGTTGCGCACTTCCTTACGCGTTGCTGCGGTGTTCCTGACGACGGCCGTTGTCGTGGCCGTGCTGGTGCCGCTCATCGCGCGGGCAAAATCGTCGAGGGCGTCGTGGACCGACGGCCCCGCGCCCGCGCCGCCCTCGGGACACGCCGTCGTCGTCGCCGAGCTCTTCACGTCGGAGGGCTGCTCGAGCTGCCCGCCCGCCGACCGCGTGCTGAGCACGCTCACCCACGACCAGCCGCTGCGCGCCGTCGAGGTCGTCGGCCTCGGCGAGCACGTGGACTACTGGGATCACCTGGGCTGGCGGGATCCGTATTCGTCGGCGTCGTTCAGCGCGCGGCAGTCGGACTACGGCGCGCGCGTGTTCCGCTCGAGCAGCATCTACACGCCGCAGATCGTCGTTGACGGCCGGTACGAGGCGGTCGGCAGCGACGTGGGCGCCGTGCGCGACGCCAT
>CAZOIK010000469.1:0-41135 GCA_964579765.1 uncultured Bifidobacteriaceae bacterium | reverse complement strand
CGCGCCTCCGGTCGCGCGATCGATCTGCGCGTCCGCCTCGGCGACGCCGTCCGCCAGGGCGACCTCCTGATGCGCGTGAAGAGCCCCGACATCTCGTCTGCACTGTCGGACTGGCGGCATGCCGTGGCCGACGAAGTGCTGGCGAAGGCGCAGCTCGATCGCACGAAGGTGCTGTACGAGCGCGGCGCGGCCGCGCAGAAGGATCTCGAGGTCGCGCAGGACACCGAGGACAAAGCCGTCGTCGACCTTCAGACGAGCGCGGAGAAACTGCGTGTGCTTGGCGTCGATCCGACCGAGCCGCCGAGTGACATCAGCGTCGTCGAGGTCAGGGCGCCCGTGTCGGGGGTGATCACGGAACAGAACGTCACCAATGCTGCGGCCGTGCGATCGCTCGATACGTCCAATCTCTTCACGATCTCGGATCTCTCGTACGTGTGGATCCTGTGCGACGTCTACGAGAACGATCTGCCGAACGTGCATATCGGGGACAACGCCGAAGTCCGTCTCAACGCCTACCCTGATCGCATGCTCACGGGACGAGTCGGCAACATCCTGCCGGTCCTCGATCCCAACATCCGCACGGCCAAGGTGCGCATCGAACTGCGAAACCCCGGGTACCTGAAATTCGGCATGTTCGCGACGGCGGTTTTCTACGGCCAGTCCAGCGAACCGCGCACCGAGGTGCCGGCGACCGCGATCGTGCGGATGCACGATCGCGACTGGGTCTACGTGCCGGCCGGCAAAGGCTTCCGGCGCGTCGAAGTGGTCAGCGGAGACAGCCTGCCCGGCCAGAAGCTCGAAGTGCGCTCGGGGCTCACGCCCGGGCAACAGGTCGTTTCGAACGCGCTGGTGCTGGATCGCACCGTCGAGCAGTAACGGGGAGACAGTGTCATCGGGGAGCAGCAGACAATGATTCGGCGTCTCGTCGATTACGCGCTCAACAACCGGTTCGTCGTCCTGGCAGTCGCGATCATGGTCGCCGGCTGGGGCGCGATCTCGTTTCGCAATCTGCCCGTCGAGGCCTATCCGGACATCGCCGACAACTACGTGACGGTCATCACGCAGTGGCCGGGCCGCGCCGCCGAAGAAGTTGAGCAGCAGATCACCATCCCGATCGAAATCCAGATGAACGGGATCCCGCACCTCTCGCATCTGCGATCGGAATCGATCTTCGGCCTGTCACTCATCAACCTGATCTTCGACGACGGGTCGGACAACGACTGGAACCGCGAGAAGGTCCTGGAGCGCATGAGCCAGGCCGATCTGCCCGACGGCGTGACGCCCTCGATGGGGACGGACTGGAGCCTCACCGGGCAGATCTACTGGTACGCGCTCCGGAGCACGAATCCGAAGATCGACGTCATGGACCTGCGGTCCCTCCAGGACTGGACGATCATCAAGAACCTCAAGTCGGTCCCCGACATCGTGGACGTCAGCACGTTCGGCGGTACGACGCGCGAGTACCAGGTGCGTGTCGATCCGAACAAGCTCGTGTCGTACGGCATGACGCTCGGCCAGCTCGAGAGTCAGCTCGCCGCCAACAACATCAACGGCGGCGGCAACTTCCTCGAGAGCGGCCTGCAGCAGATGAACGTCCGCACGATCGGGCTCTTCCAGAACGTGCAGGACATCGAGCGCACCGTGCTGACGACGAAGGCGGGCACGCCGCTGCGGGTGAGCGACCTGGGCGTCGTCCAGCAGGGCGCGAAGGTGCGGCTGGGCCACGAGGGCAAGGCGATCCGCCGCGAGGATGGAAAGATCGTCGACGACAGCGACGTGATCTTCGCGCAGGTGATGATGCGCAAGGGCGCCGACTCGGGGCCCACGCTCGTGAGCCTGCACAAGAAGATCGCGGAGCTCAACGATCACCTGCTGCCGCCTGGCGTGAAGATGGAGACGATGATCGATCGCAGCGATCTCCTCAAGTACACGCTCGGGACGGTTGAGCACAACCTGACCGAGGGCATGATCCTCGTCGCGATCGTCCTCTTCCTGTTCCTGCTCAACGTGCGCGCCGCGCTGGTCGTCGCGCTGACGATTCCCTTTGCGCTGCTGTTCGCGTCGATCTGGCTCGACCTCACGAAGGTGCCGGTCAACCTCCTGTCGCTCGGCGCGCTCGATTTCGGGATGGTCGTCGACGGCGCCATCGTGATGGTCGAGAACATCGTGCGGCACATCAATCGCCAGCGGAAGGGCGAAGTGCGCACGCTGATGGACATCATCCGTGACGCCTCGCACGAGGTGCAGCGGCCGGTCTTCTACGCGATCGCGATCATTATTACGGCCTATCTGCCGATCTTCACGCTCCAGCGGATCGAGGGCCGCCTGTTCCGGCCGATGGCCTGGACGGTCGCCTTCGCGCTGCTCGGGGCGATGACGTTCTCGATTCTGGTCGTTCCGGTGCTCGCGAGCGTGTTCTTCCGCAAGGGCGCCAAGGAAGTGCGCAATCCGGTGATGGCGTTTCTGACCGATCGCTACCGGGAGGCGCTGCGGGTGGCGATTCGGCTCCGCTGGCTGACCGTGGGGACCGGCGTCGTCGCGGGCCTCGTCGCGCTGTATCTGGCCTTCAGCGGCGCCATCGGCTCCGAGTTCCTGCCGCATCTCGACGAGGGCTCGCTCTGGGTGAGGGGCACGCTGGCCGTCAGCACCAATCTCACCGAGGGCACACGGTTCATGAACCAGGCGCGCCTCGTGATGGCGTCCTTCCCCGAAGTGAAGCAGGTGGTCTCCGAAATCGGACGTCCCGACGACGGCACCGACACCGGCGGGTTCGGCAACACCGAGTACTTCGTGGACCTGAAGCCGAAGGACGACTGGCGCCCGGGCTTCCACCGCAACAAGGACGAGCTGATCGCCTCGATGGATCGCGAGCTCGAGAAGCTGCCGGGCGCGATCTGGAACTTCTCGCAGCCGATAGAAGACAACGTCGGCGAGACGGTCACGGGTACGAAGGCGCAGCTCGCGGCGAAGCTGTTCGGCGACGACCTCCGGACGCTCGACGCGAAAGGCCTCGAGATCGTGGACGCCATGCAGGGCGTGAAGGGACTGGAGGACCTGAAGCTGTTCCGTGTCGTCGGCCAGCCGAACCTGAGTTTCGTCGTCGATCGACAGGCGGCGGCGCGCTTCGGCATCAACGTGCAGGACGTGCAGGACGCCGTTGAAGCCGCCGTCGGCGGCAAGGCCGTCAGCACGGTGCTGCAGGGCGAGGCGCGGTACGACGTGGTCGTGCGCTATCTCGAGCCATATCGGCGCGACCCGCGGGCCGTGCAGAACGTCCGCCTGCTGTCGCCGTCGGGGGAGCGTGTGTCGCTCGCGCAGCTGACGAGAATGGAGCTGACCGACGGCGCCTACGACATCTATCGCGAGGGCACGCAGCGCTACGACGCGATCACGTTCAACGTCCGCGGCCGCGATCTCAACTCGACGGTCGAGGACGCGATGCGCAGCATCGACGCCAAGGTGAAGCTGCCCACTGGCTATCACCTCGAATGGTCAGGTGAGTACGAGAGCTCCAAGCGGGCCGCGGCGCGGCTCGCGATCATCGTGCCGCTGACGATCATGCTCATCTTCATCATTCTGTACACGATGTTCCGATCGGCGAAGTGGGCACTTCTCATCCTGGCGACGGTCGCGATGGCGCGTGTGGGCGGCCTGATGGCGCTGCTCGTGACGGGCACGTACTTCAGCGTCGCGTCGGGCATCGGCTTCCTCGCGCTCTTCGGCGTGTCGGTGCAGACCGGCGTCATCATGCTCGAGTACATCAACCAGCTGCGCGCGAGCGGCCGATCGGTCGTCGACGCGGCGGTTGAAGGCGCCGTCCTCCGGCTGCGCCCGATCATGATGACGATGCTGGTGGCGACGCTCGGCCTGCTGCCGGCGGCGCTGTCGCACGAGATCGGATCCGATTCGCAGCGTCCCTTCGCGATCGTGATCGTCGGCGGCCTCATCGCGGACCTGGTGCTGAGCATCTTCATCCTGCCGACGCTGTACGTCTGGGTCGCCGGCGAGGACGACGTGCTGCCGGTGCCGGAGATGGAGGAGGCGCACGGTGACGAATAGCGCGACGCACGAGGCGATCCGCCGGAAGATCGAGGCGATCGGGATCATCCCGTCCATCCGCACGGCGACGGCCGACGGGGCGCGGTTCGCCGCCGAGACGGTCGCGCAGGCGGGCATTCCGGTCGTCGAGATCACGATGACGGTGCCCGACGCGCTGCGCGTGATCGGCGAACTCCGCAGACGCCACGATCGCGAGTTGATCGTCGGCGCGGATTCGGACTGGGACCTCGAGACCGCGCGTCGCGCCGTCGACGCGGGTGCGATGTTCGTGACGAGTCCCGGACTCGACTCGCGCAGCATTCTCGAGTTCGTCGTCCAGGAGGACCTCGTGGTGATCCCGGGCGCGCTGACGCCGACCGAGATCAGCACCGCGTGGCAGTCGGGGGCCGACTTCATCAAGGTCTTCCCGTGCCACTCGATGGGCGGACCCCACTACATCCGGTCGCTGCGCGGTCCGTTCCCGAGGATTCCCATGGTCGCCTCAGGCGGCGTCAACCAGGTCAACGCCGGCGACTTCATCCGGTTCGGCGCCGTCGCGCTCGGCATCGGCACCGAACTGATCCCGCAGGAAGCCGTCGAACAGAAGAACGCCGGGTGGATCGCGGAACTGGCCCGGCGGTTCCTGAAGACGGTGAAAGAGACCCGCGCGTCGCTCGAACGGCTGTAAGCACAGGCCCTCATGAAATCGTGGCGCGCCGAAGCCGGGCAGGCGGTGGCGGCGGTCGCCGGCATTGCAGTCATCACCGCGGCGTACTTCAGCTGGCTGCACATCGACGACGCGACGTCGGCGGCGCTGACGTATCTGCTCGTCATCCTGGTGGTGGCGGCATGGTCATCGCTGCGGGTGTCCCTGGTGACGGCGGCGGTGGCGGCCCTGGCGCTCGACTTCTTCTTCTTCCCGCCGGTCGGCACGCTGAACATCACCGACCCCGACGACTGGATTGCGCTCGGCGCGTTCGTCGCCGTCTCCGTAGTGGCCAGCCACCTCTCGTCGATCGCGCGCGGGCGCGCACGCGAACTCGAGCGGCTCTTCGAGTTCAGCCGCGACGCGCTGCTCGAAGGCGGCGCTGACGGGGTCCGCGCGCTCACCGATCATGTCGCGCGCCGTTTTCATCTCGACTACGTCGCGCTGTGCCTCCTCGACGGTGACCGTCTCGATCGCTTCGAGGCGGGCCGACTCGACGCAGGGCGGATGCCGGACGAGGCAACGGTGCGCGCCGCGGCGGGAGCGCTGCTGCACGAGCGCGACGGCCTGTGGATCGTGCCGCTGTGCCGTGGAGCGGACGCGCTCGGCGTCCTGGTGCTGGCGGGCCGCACGCTCGAGGTCGCCACGCTCAACGCGCTCGCCAGCGTGGTGGCGATCGCCATCGAACGCGCGCGTCTGCTGGACGAGCAGCAGCAGTCGGCGCTGGAGCGCCGCAGCGTGGAGATCAAGTCGGCGCTCCTCTCTTCGCTCACACACGATCTGCGAACTCCGCTCACGGCGATGACCGCGGCCGTCAGCAACCTCGGCGTGGCCGGCCTCGACGAGGTGCACCGCTCGCGCCAGGCCGACATCGCCCGCGAGGGGCTCAACCGCCTGACACGCCTGTTCGACAATATCCTCGAGATGGCGCGGCTCGAAACGGGCGCCGTGCAGCCGGCGCGCCGCTGGGTGCATCCGGCGGAGGTGATTCAGGCCGCCCGCTCGCAAGTGGAGCAGGCCCTGCGCGACCATACGGTCGCCGTCGTCGACCGATCCGGCAACGAGTGCGTGCACATCGATCCGAGGCTTCTCGCGACGGCACTGGCGCACCTGCTCGAGAACGCCGCGCAGTACTCGCCGCCGTTCTCCGTGATTGCCGTCACGCACGAGATCGTCTCCGGCGGCCTCCTCGTCACGATCGACGACGAAGGTTGCGGGATCGCAGCCTCCGACCTTCCGCACATCTTCGAGCGGTTCTATCGCGGATCGATGGCTCGCCAGCGATCGGGCACGGGCATGGGGCTCGCGATCGTCCAGAGACTGATGCAGGCGCAGGGAGGCTCGGTGG
This sequence comes from uncultured Bifidobacteriaceae bacterium, assembly GCA_964579765.1. GTDB lineage: Bacteria > Acidobacteriota > Vicinamibacteria > Vicinamibacterales > CAVVIG01 > DATNBT01. Next base: position 35,043 of record CAZOIK010000469.1, on the reverse strand, counting down.
CCGCGGAGAACCGCCCGCGCGGCGCGCGCTTCACCGCGTTCGCGCCTGCGGAGGCGCGGCGCATCGCCGATTCCTGATCAAAGGCCGACGGGCCCCTTAGGAATCCATTCTTATTCCATGAAGTCTCGCCGAATGTGCGTCTTACGTCTCGACAACGCGTCTTCGCCGTCCTATCGTGCGGAAGAGACGCACATGAGCGCGGGCACCATCCTCGTCGTCGACGACGATCCGCAGATCCGCAGGGTCATGCGCGTGATGCTTTCCGGCCACGGCTACGAAGTGGACGACGCGCGGAGCGGCGAGTCGGCGCTCGAGAAACTCGACAAACGCCGGTTCGATCTGGTCGTGCTCGACCTCGGCATGCCCGGCATGGGCGGCCTCGCCACTTGCCGCGCGATTCGCGAGCACTCCGACGTCGCGATCATCGTGCTGACGGTGCGCGACCGCGACATCGACAAGATCGAGGCGCTCGACGCGGGCGCCGACGACTACGTGACGAAACCGTTCAGGTCGCTCGAACTGCTGGCGCGCATCCGCTCGGTGCTGCGCCGGACAACATGGACGCAGGCCGTGACGGGACAGGTCGCGCTCGGCGCCGTGACCCTCGACCTGGATGCCCGACGTGTCATCGGGCCGAACGGCCCGCAGCGTCTGACGCCGAAGGAGTTCGATGTCATCCGCTACCTGCTCGCACACCGCAACAGATCACTGACGCATCGCGAAATCCTACAGGCGGTGTGGGGTCCGGCGCACGGAGACGACGTCGAGGCGCTGCGCGCGGTGGTGCATCAGCTCCGCCGCAAGATCGAGCCGGATCCCGCCACGCCCATATTCCTGCTGACTGAGTCGTGGGTCGGCTACCGGTTGTGCGCGCCGGACATGGCCGCGCGTACGAGGACCGCATGAATCAGGCCGATACGGCGTGGATGCTCGTCGCCACCGCGCTGGTGCTCCTCATGACGCCTGCGCTCGCGTTCTTCTACGGCGGGCTGGTCCGCTCGAAGAACGTGCTCAACACGATGATGATGAGCTTCATCGCGCTTGGGTTCGTCGGCGTGCTCTGGGCGGTGGCGGGCTACTCGCTGGCCTTCGCGTCAGGCAATGCGTTTGTCGGCGATCTGTCGCGCGCGATGCTGCGCGGCGTCGGCCTCGAGCCGCAGGGGACGATTCCGCATCTGCTCTTCATGTGCTATCAGGCGACGTTCGCGATCATCACGGCCGCGCTGATTTCCGGCGCCATCGTCGAACGCATGCGGTTCTCGGCCTACGTCGTCTTCATCAGCCTCTGGATGCTCGTCGTGTACGCGCCGGTCGCGCACTGGGTGTGGGGCGGGGGCTGGCTCGCGAAGATGGGCGCGCTCGATTTCGCCGGCGGCACCGTCGTGCATGTCAATGCCGGCATCGCCGCGCTTGTCGCCGCCAGGCTCGTCGGCCCACGGCGCGACTACGCGTCCGCGTCCCTGCTGCCGCACAAGGTCCCGTTCACACTTCTGGGTGCCGGCCTGCTGTGGTTCGGCTGGTTCGGCTTCAACGCAGGCAGCGCGAACGCCGCGAGCCCCATCGCGGGCCTGGCGTTCGCGACCACGATGCTCGCGCCGGCGGGGACGCTCGTGGTCTGGACGATGGTCGATGTCGTCCGCACCGGCAAGCCGACCGCGGTCGGGTGCGCCACGGCCATCGTCGTCGGCCTCGTGGCCATCACGCCCGCGGCCGGATACGTTGGACCGATGAGCGCGATCGTGCTCGGCGGCCTGGCCGCGTTCCCGAGCTACTTCGCGCTGATCTGGCGCGCGAAGACCTCGCTCGACGACTCGCTGGACGTCGTGGCGGCACACGGCCTGGGCGGCACCGTCGGCGCGCTGCTGACGGGCGTGTTCGCGCAGAAAGCCCTCAACGGCGTTGCGGATGGCCTGCTCTTCGGCAACCCGCGCCAGCTGCTGATTCAGGCAGTTGCAGTGGGCGCTGCGCTGGCGTACAGCGGCGTCATGACGTTCGGCCTGCTGAAGCTGCTCAGTGCGGCGCTGCCGCTGCGCGTGCCGGCCGACGACGAGTCCACGGGCATGGACCTGTCGCAGCACGGCGAAGAGGCGTACGTGCACGCGGAAGACATCAGCGCCATCGGTGCCGTCTCTCCGACCGTCGGCGTGCCCCCCGTGCTCGCGGCGGAGGCGAGCCATGCAGCTCATTAAGAGCATCGTCCGGCCGGACAAGGTCGATGCCGTCAAGGACGCGCTCGAACGCGCCGGCGCCTCGGGGATGACCGTGACGGAAGTACGCGGACACGGCCAGCAGAAGGGACGGACCGCGGTGTACCGCGGCCGCGAGTATCAGATCACGCTGCTGCCCAAGATGCAGGTCGAGTGCGTCGTCGCCGATCATCTGGTCGAGCCGGCCATCGAGGCGATCATCCACGCCGCGAGGACCGGCGAGATCGGCGACGGACGCGTCTTCGTCACGCCCCTGATCGACAGCTACAAGATCCGGACGGGCGAGCGGGAGTAAGCTCGCCAGCATGGGCTGGCTCGAGGCCGTTCTCTTCCTGGTCGTGCTCCTGACGTCGGCGAAGCCCGTGGGACTGTATGTGCTGCGCGTCTTCGAACGTCAGCCGACATTCGCGGATCGCTGGCTCTGTCCACTCGAAACGGGTCTCCACCGGCTATGCGGGATCCGCGCGGGCGACGAGATGACGCCCGCGGTCTATCTGGGCAGCTTCATTCTGTTCGGCGTGCTGGGTGCCGCATTCCTGTTCCTTCTCCTGCTCGCGCAACGCTGGCTGCCGGGTGGACCAGACGCGCGGTTCCTGACTACGCCCATGTCGCCCGATCTGGCTGGCAACACGGCCATCAGCTTCGCGACGACGACGACATGGCAGGCGTATGCGGGGGAGTCGACGCTGCGATACCTCACGCAGGCGGTCGGCCTCGTCTCACAGAACTTCATGGCCGGCGCCGCAGGCCTGGCGGCAGGGATCGCGTTCATGCGCGGCTTCGCGCGGGAGCGCGCCGCGACGCTCGGCAACTTCTGGGTGGACGTCATCCGGGGAGTGTTGTGGGTGCTCCTTCCCGTATCGCTGCTCGGTGCCGTTGTTCTCGTGTGGCAGGGTGTGCCGTCGAACTTCTTGCCGTACGTCGCAGCGCGCACGCTCGAAGGCGGAACGCAATGGATCGCGCAGGGGCCGATAGCAACGCTCGAGTTCATCAAGAACCTCGGCACCAACGGCGGCGGCTTCTTCAACGTCAATGGCGCGCACCCATACGCCAACCCGACGGCGCTGACCAACTTTCTGGGGATGCTGGCGATTGCGGTCGTGCCGGCGGCGCTGCCGATCACGTTCGGTCACATAGTCGGCCGGCCGCGCGCCGGTGTCGTGCTGCTCACGGTCATGATCGTGCTGTTCGTCGCAGGGGCCATGGTCGTCGACCTGGGCGAACGCGCGCAACCGTCGCAGACGCCTGTCGCCGCGCTGGCCAGCGACAACATGGAAGGCAAGGAGGTCCGCTTCGGCGTCGGCGCGTCGGTGCTGACGGCCGTGGTGACGTCGAACGGCGCGACCGGATCGTACAATTCGATGTACGATTCCTATCGTCCGATGTCCGTGTTCGTCCTCGTGCTCAACATGCTGCTGGGCGAGATCGTCTTCGGCGGCCTCGGCACGGGCCTTTACAGCATGATCATGATTGCGCTCGTCGGGATTGTCGTCGCCGGCTTGATGATCGGGCGCACGCCGGAGTACCTCGGCAAGACGCTCCGCGCCGAAGAAACCCGGCTGATCGCGATCTACACGCTGCTGACGCCGATGGTGGTGCTCGTCCTGACGGCGCTCGCGGTCAGCCTGCGCGCGGGCCTCGAGGGCCTCGTCACGAACCACGGCGCGCACGGATTCACTGAGATTCTCTTTGCGTATGCGTCGTCGATGGCGAACAACGGTCAGAATATGGCGGGGCTGGCCTCGAATACCGTGTTCTACAACGTGACCACGGCAGTGGCGATGATGGTCGGACGGTTCGGGCTGGCGGCCGCCGCGCTGCTGCTGGCAGGTCGGGTCGCCGCCCAGGGGAGAGTGCCAGTCACCGTCGGGTCATTGCCCTGCGATACGCCGACATTCGGTGTGCTCGTGCTGGGCTCGGTGGTCCTGACTGGAGCGCTGTGCTTTCTCCCGGTCCTGGCGCTCGGCCCGATTGTGGAACAGCTTCAGCGGTGACGTTCTCATGCCCGACCGCGTCGAGTCGATTCCCATTCACCGCGACGACGTCAACGTCGGCGTGCTGCTGGAGGTGACGACGGAGGTGCTGGAGCGGCAGGCCCGGGCGCAGGGCGTCAGGCTGCTGATTCACATCGACGAGAGAGTCCCCACCACAGTCCGCGTTGATCGCAACAAGATCGCGTGGGCCATCGCCAGCCTGGTCGGCGCGGCGCTGAGGCACGTCCAAGGCCCCGGCGCCCTCGTGCTGGTCGAGGTCACCCGCGACGCACACGCGCAGCTCGTGATCAGCGTCCGCGACAACGGCGCGGGCATGCCGCCCGAGCAGCTGAAGAAGCTGCTGCGGCGCGACGGCTGGCATCCCGGCTCTGCGCTTGCGCTGCTCCTCGTGGAGGACATCGTCGCAGCCCACGGCGGCCGGCTCGAGGTCGAGAGTAGAGCGGACGCGCTCGACCACTTCACGAATGTGCGCATGACGATCCCCGTTGTCTGATTGCCGGCGGGCGGTGAACGGCGACGAGCGCGTATCGCGCATTGACCGTGAGGCCGCTGGTTGGTTAGCCTCAAGCATCGTGCGCCACGCCCTCGCCGTCGGCCGACTCGCTGGTTCGATCGGCGTCGTCGCTGTCATCACCGCGCTCTACGCGGCGGTCCTCCACGTCAACCCGACGACCGTCGCGCTCACGTATCTCATCGCCATTCTCCTCGTGGCCACCACGTGGGGCATCGTCGAGGCGACGACCGCGTCGATCGTCGCGGTCCTGTGCTTCAATTTCTTCTTCCTGCCGCCGGTAGGGACACTGACGATTGCCGATCCGCAGAACTGGGTCGCCTTCGTCGCCTTCCTCGCGACGGCCATCGTCGCCAGCCAGCTGTCGGGCCGTGCGCGCCGGCGCGAAGTCGATGCCGGCGCCAGGCAGCGCGACCTGGAGCGGCTGTACGCGCTCAGCCGCGCGCTGCTGTTGTCGGACCGCGGTGGCGCGACGCCGGGCGAAATCGCGCGACACGTGGTCGAAGCGTTCGAACTCCGGGCGGCGGGTGTGTACGATCAGCGCGCTGATACTGTGGCGTGGGCCGGCGCCGTGGCGCGCGAGGATCTCGACGACCGGCTGCGCGAGGTCGCGCGGCGCGGCGCCTCGGTGAGCGAAGCGGGCGTGACCGTTATTGCGATTCAGCTGGGCGGCGCGCCCATCGGCAGCGTCGCGATTGCCGGCGGGTGGCTCAGCGACACCGTCGTCCAGTCGATGGCGAATCTCGTCGCGATCGGACTCGAGCGCGCCAGAGCCGTCGAAGCGACCGCGCGCGCCGAGGCGGCGCGCGAGAGCAGCGAGCTGCGCGCGACCGTGCTCGACGCGCTCGCGCACGAGTTCAAGACGCCGCTGACGGCGATGAAGGCGGCGTCGAGCGACCTGCTCGCGACCGAAACGGCGAGCGCGCAGATCCACGAGCTGGCGTCGATCATCGACGAAGAGCTCGATCGGCTCAGCGCGCTCGTGACCGACGCCGTCCAGATGCTGCGGATCGATGCCGGGGACTTCAAAGTGCATGTCGGCCGGCACGAGGTCGCGCCGGTCGTCGCTGCGGCCCTCAAACGCTTCGAGCGCCATCTCGACGGCCATCAGGTCATCGAGCGCCTGCCAGCCAACCTGACCGTCGACGCCGATCGCGACCTCCTCAGCCTCGCGATCCGGCAGCTGCTGGACAACGCGATCAAGTACTCTCCACCCGAGTCCATCATCGAGATCGCCGGTGCGGGCAACGGCGCTATCGACCTCTCGGTGCGGAACTCTGGGCCCGCCATCCCTGAGCGGGAGCAGGACCGTATCTTCGAGCGGTTCTACCGAGGCGTCCAGGCGCGCCATGTGCCGGGGACGGGGATGGGGCTGACCATCGTGCAGGAGATCATGCGCGCCCACAGCGGACATCTGCGCGTGACGAGCACGGCTGACCAGGGCACGACGTTCACGCTCTCGTTTCCGCACGGACGGAGCACGTCGTGAGCGCTGGACGCATCCTTGTCGTCGACGACGATCCGCAGATCCGGCGCGTGATGCGCGTGACGCTCACGGGCCAGGGCTATGAGGTGGACGATGCCAGGACCGGCGACGCGGCGTTCGACAAGCTGCGCGAGGAGCGGTTCGATCTGGTCCTGCTCGACATGAACCTGCCCGGCATGAGCGGTCTCGAGGTCTGCCACGAGATTCGCAGCCAGTCCGACGTCGCCATCATCATGCTGACGGTCCGTGACAGCGAGGAAGACAAGGTCGCCGCGCTCGACGCGGGCGCCGACGACTACGTGACCAAGCCGTACAACGCGCCGGAGTTGCTGGCGCGCATCCGCGCCGCGCTGCGGCGCACGCCGTCCTCGCAGGGGCCGGCCGGTCCGCTGAAGATCGGCGACGTGGACATCGACTTTGGGACGCGGCGGGTCCTCGCGCGCGGCAAGCAGATCCGGCTCACGCCGAAGGAGTTCGAGCTCTTACGGTATCTCGTCACGCATGCGAACAAGGTCGTCTCGCACCGCGAGCTGCTGCAGGCGGTGTGGGGACCGGACTACGGCGATCAGGTGGACTACCTCCGCGTGTTCGTCAACCAACTCCGCAAGAAGATCGAACCCAATCCGTCCGCGCCGGTCTATCTGCTGACCGAGCCGTGGGTTGGGTACCGCCTGCAGCTCACCGCGAACTAGTCCGCTCGCTCACGAAATTTCACGCAGTCGTCGTCGCTCGCAGAGCGGCGATCGCATCGAATCTCGCGGAAATCGAGGAGACGTGTGCGCGGCGACATTGGCACGGCGCTTGACATGCTCGATTCGACGTCGCGGAGCAGCATCCTAATAGTCGGCTAATGACTTCCTAAGGTGCTGATTCTTACAGTCGTGTTCAGGAGTGAAGGATGACGATCATCAGCGGTAGGACGGCTCGGATAGTCAGGCTTGGAGTGCTTGCCCTGTGTCTTGGCGCGCCGAAGTTCGCCGCGGCGCAGGAGACCGAGCCCAAACCGGCCGACGCGACGCCGCCCGCGGCGGACCCAGACAAGACGACGCTCAACTTCTTCAAAGGCACCGAAATCGGCGGCCTGATCGACACGTACTATCTCTACAACTCGACGAAGACCGCGCCGCTGTTCCACGCGTTCGACACGAAGCAGAACTCGTTCGACGTGAGCATGGCGGAGGTCTGGCTTGCGAAGACGCCGGCCGCGGATTCGCCGATTGGCTACAAGATCCGCACGACCTTCGGCAACGCCGCCGACATCGTCGCCGGCGCATCGGGCCAGTTCGCGGCGGAATCCCCGTACAAGAACATCGAAGAGGCGTACGGCAGCTATCTCGCCCCGGTCGGTAAGGGCCTGCAGATCGACGTCGGCAAGTTCGTGACGACGGCGGGCGCGGAAGTCATCGAGGCCAAGGACGACTGGAACTACTCGCGGTCGCTCCTGTTCCAGCTCGCGGTGCCGTTCTACCACACGGGCGTGCGGCTCACGTATTCGCCGAACGACAAGGTGTCGCTCATTGGCGGCGTCGTGAACGGCTGGAACACGGTCAGCGACAACAACACCGGCAAGAGCGTCCTGGCGTCGATCATCCTGAAGCCCACCGGCGCCGTGTCGATTACCGAGAACTACATCGGCGGCCCGGAGCAGCCGAAGGACAACAGCGACTGGCGGACGCTCTCCGACACCGTCGTGAGCTACACGGTCAATCCAGTCGTCAGCCTGCTGGCCAACTACGACTACGGCCGCGACACCAACAGCGTGACCGGTACGTCCGTTACGTGGCAGGGCATCGCCGGCTATGCGAAGTTCCAGGCGAACAAGTACATCGCCGTCATCCCGCGCGTCGAGTACTACGACGACGCGAACGGCTTCACGACAGGCACGGTGCAGAAACTGACCGACGCCACGGTGACGCTTGAAGTGAAGCCGGTGGACAGCTTCTTGTGGCGCATCGAGTATCGCGGTGACTTCTCGAACCAGTCGCCCTTCATGAACGACGCAAACGTCCCGAAGAGGAACCAGCAGATGATCGAGTTCGGGATGATCTTTTTCTTCAGCTCGAAGTCCTAGCGCCATGCAGATGGTCACCGGCATCGTCCGGCCACACAAGGTGGATGCCGTACGCGAAGCGCTCACCGCGCTTGGCGTCTCGGGCGTCACCGTCATCGAAGTCCGCGGGCGCGGACACCAGCGCGGGCACACGGCGGTGTATCGCGGCCGTGAATACGAGGTCACGCTGCTGCCGAAGATGCTCGTCGAGTGTGTCGTGCCGGAGCGGCTCGTCGAACCAGCCGTCCGCGCCGTGATCACGGCGGCACGGACGGGCGAGGTCGGCGACGGACGCGTGTTCGTGACGCCAGTCGCGCAGAGCTATCGCATCCGGACCGGCGAGCTGGAAGACGCGCAGTGACGAACGGCTATGGCATGGGAGTTGTGTCATCCAGCAACAAGGGCACTGACGTGCCGGCAAACCGGCACCGCAGCTGGCCGGAATCCTAATAGGGCGTTAAGGACTTCCTAAGGTGCCGAGCCGTAGATTTCGAGGTTGTGAGTCAGTACAGCGAGGATCCGATGTATCCGCTTCCGTTAGACGTCGTGAGCACCCACCAGCCGGAGACAGCCGCTGTGGCGCGTCGTCCCGAGCCGCCGTTGCAGATCGACGCCGTCTCGGTCGTCTACACGACGTTCGAGGGCACGCTGCGAGCGGCGCGTGTGGCCGCCGACCTGGCCGCCAAAATGGGCGTCCCGATGCGCGTCGTCCACTTCCGGACAGTGCCGCTGCAGAACGACGTCGATCGGCCCGACGGTCTCTCGCCAGTCGAAACGGAGGCGTTCGCCGCGCGGCTGACGGAGGACGGCATCGACGCGCGCGTCCGCGTCTATCTGTGCCGCGACGAAGCGAAGACCATTCCGTACGCGTTCAAGCCGCACTCGATCGTCGTCATCGGCGGCCACCACAGCTGGTGGCCGACGCGGATCGAGCGGTGGCGCCACGCGCTCGAAGACGCGGGGCATTTCGTGCTCGTCGTCGATCCGAATCACAAGGAGCCCGTCCATGCTTGACCTGTTCTACATCGCCGTTGGCGTGATCGGATTCCTCGCGCTCTGGGGCATCACCCTGGCGTGCGATCGCGCGTAGGAGATCGACCCATGTTCGACTACATCGTCTCCGCCATCGTCTCGATTCTGCTGCTCGTGTATCTCGGCTGGGCGATGTTCCAGCCTGAAAAGTTCTGAGAGCGCGCCATGACTACCATCGGCATTCTGCAAATCGTCGTCTTCTTCGGGATCATCCTGGCGCTGACCAAGCCGGTCGGCTTGTTCATGTCGCGGCTGTTCGCGGGAGAGCGCACGTTCCTGCATCCCGTGCTGCGTCCGCTCGAAGCGGCGGTCTACAAGATCTGCGGCGTGCGCGAGAGCGACGAGCAGAAGTGGACGCACTACACCGCGTCGGTGCTGGCGTTCAGCCTGTTCGCGTTCCTGTTCACGTACGCGTTGATGCGGCTGCAGGGGCTGCTGCCGTTCAACCCGCAGAGCTTCGGCGCCGGGCAGGTCAGCCCGGATCAGGGCTTCAACACCGCCATGAGCTTCATGACCAACACGAACTGGCAGTGGTACAGCGGCGAGTCGACGATGAGCTATCTCGTGCAGATGGCCGCGCTGGCCGTGCAGAACTTCGTGTCGGCGGCGGCCGGCCTCGCCGTGGCCATCGCGCTGATTCGCGGCTTCGCGCGGCATGAGACGGACAAGATCGGCAACTTCTGGGTCGATCTCACCCGGGCGACTGTCTACGTGCTCCTGCCGATCGTGTTCGTCGCCGCGCTCGTGTTCGTCTGGCAGGGCTCGATTCAGAACTTCCACGCCTACACCGCGGCGAAGACCGTCGAAGGCGCGACGCAGACGATCGCGCAGGGACCGGTCGCGTCGCAGGAAGTGATCAAGCAGCTCGGCACCAACGGCGGCGGGTTCTTCAACGCGAACTCCGCGCATCCGTTCGAGAGTCCGAACCCGTTCACGAACCTGCTGCAGATCCTCCTCATCTTCGTGCTCGGCGCCGGCCTCACGTATACGTTCGGCCACATGGTGAAGGACACGCGCCAGGGCTGGGCCCTGTTCTGGGCGATGGCCGTGATGTTTCTCATCGGCGTGTTCGTCGCCTATCCGGCGGAGCAGGCGGGTAACCCGATGCTCGCGAAGCTGGGTGTCGAGCAGTCCGCCACGGCCACGCAGCCGGGCGGGAACATGGAAGGCAAGGAGACACGCTTCGGTATTGCCGCCTCGGCGCTGTTCGCGACGGTGACGACCGACGCCAGCTGCGGCGCCGTCAACAGCATGCACGACAGCTACACGCCGCTCGGCGGGCTCGTGCCGCTGTTCAACATGCAGACCGACGAGGTGATCTTCGGCGGCGTCGGCGCGGGCCTCTACGGCATGTTGCTTTACGCCGTTCTCGGCGTGTTCATCGCCGGCCTGATGGTGGGCCGCACGCCCGAGTACATCGGCAAGAAGATCCAGCAGAAGGAAGTGAAGATGGCGCTGTTCGCGGTGCTCGCGACGTCGTTCTTCATCCTCGCGTTCTCCGCGGCGTCGGTCGTCCTGCCGTTTGCGAAAGGCAGTTACTGGAATGCCGGGGGGCCGACCATCGCGAACATGAACAACGCCGGACCGCACGGCTTGAGCGAGATCCTCTACGCCTTCACGAGCCAGACCGAGAACAACGGCAGCGCCTTCGCCGGGCTGACGGTGAACACGCCGTGGTACGACCTGGCCGGCGGGCTCTGCATGCTGTTCGGCCGGTTCCTGTTCATCATCCCGGCGCTCGCGATTGCGGGCAGCCTCGCCGCCAAGAAGATGGTCCCGATGTCGGCCGGCACGCTGCCGACGCACGGGCCGCTCTTCGTCGGCCTGCTCGTCGCGACGGTCGTCGTCGTCGGCGCGTTGACGTTCTTCCCGGCGCTGTCACTCGGGCCGATCGTCGAGCACTTCCTGATGCACCAGGACAAGTTGTTCTCGATGGTCGTGTCGCTTCCGCTCTGGAGTTAATGCCGCCATGGCCACTGTTACACCGCCGCCCCCGGCTCCCACGCTCGCGCCGTCCCCGGTTGACGAGTCGAGCCTGATTCCCAAGAAGCTCGTCCGGGCACGGCCGCTGTTCGATCCCGAGATCCTCAGGCGCGCGCTGAAGGACTCGGTGATCAAGCTGAATCCCGTGACGCTGATGAAGAACCCGGTCATCTTCGTCGTCGAGGTCGGCGCGGCGCTCGTGCTGCTGTTCCTCGTGCGCGACATGATCACGGGCGCGGGCGCCAAGGGCTTCGAGCTGCAGATCGACCTGTGGCTCTGGTTCACGGTGCTCTTCGCGACGTTCGCCGAGGCGATGGCCGAGGCGCGCGGCAAGGCGCAGGCCGAGTCGCTGCGGAAGACGAAGACCGACACGACCGCGAATCGCGTGACCGAGAGCGGACGCGTCGAGCAGGTGTCGTCCACGAAGCTCCGCGCCGGCGACGTCGTCCTCTGTAGCGCCGGCGAGACGATCCCCGGCGACGGCGAGGTGATCGAAGGCGTCGCGACGGTGGACGAGGCGGTCATCACCGGTGAGAGCGCGCCGGTCATCCGCGAATCGGGTGGCGATCGGAGTGCGGTCACGGGCGGCACGCGCGTGCTGTCCGACCAGATCAAGATCCGCATCACGTCGAATCCGGGCGAGACGTTCCTCGACCGCATGATCGCGCTCGTCGAAGGCGCCGAGCGGCAGAAGACGCCGAACGAGATCGCGCTGAACATCCTGATCGCCGGCCTGACGATCATCTTCCTGTTCGCCGTCGTGACGCTCGTGCCGTACGCCGTCTACAGCGTGAACGCGGCGGGTGCGGGCTCGGCGCCCTCGATCGCCGTCTACGTCGCGCTGCTCGTCTGCCTCATCCCGACGACGATCGGCGGCCTGCTGTCGGCGATCGGCATCGCCGGCATGGACCGCGTGATGCAGCACAACGTCCTCGCGATGAGCGGCAAGGCCGTCGAAGCCGCGGGCGACGTCAACACATTGCTCCTCGACAAGACCGGCACGATCACGCTGGGCAGCCGCCAGGCGGTCGAGTTCATCCCGGCGTCGGGCGTGAGCGAGGGCGAGATCGCCGATGCCGCGCAGCTCTCGAGCCTCGCAGACGAAACGCCCGAAGGCCGGTCGATCGTGATCCTGGCGAAGGAGAAATACGGCCTGCGCGGACGCGACGTCGCCGCGCACCACGCGAAGTTCATTCCGTTCTCGGCCTACACGAAGATGAGCGGCGTCGACATCGAAGGCCGCCAGCTGCGCAAGGGCGCGACCGACGCGGTCGTGAAGTTCGTGCGCGAGCAGGGCGGCCGCGTGCCGCCAGACGTGACGGAGCTGTCCGACAAGATCGCGCGCACCGGCGGCACGCCGCTCGCCGTCGCCGACGGCGCACGGCTGCTGGGCATCATCCACCTGAAAGACATCGTCAAGGTCGGCATGAAGGAGCGCATCGCGCAGCTGCGCGCGATGGGCATCCGCTCGGTGATGGTCACCGGCGACAACCCGCTGACCGCCGCGGCGATCGCGTCGGAAGCCGGCGTGGACGACTTCCTCGCGCAGGCGACGCCGAAGGACAAGCTCGAGTACATCAGGAAGGAGCAGGCGGGCGGCCGCATGATCGCGATGACCGGCGACGGCACCAACGACGCGCCGGCGCTTGCCCAGGCCGACGTCGGCCTGGCGATGAACACCGGCACGACCGCGGCGCGCGAGGCCGGCAACATGGTCGATCTCGACAGCAACCCGACGAAGCTGATCGAAGTCGTCGCCATCGGCAAGCAGCTGCTCATCACGCGCGGGGCGCTGACGACGTTCTCGATCATGAACGACGTGTCGAAGTACTTCGCCATCATCCCGGCGATGTTCATGACGACGTATCCGGCGCTGCGAGCGCTGAACATCATGAACCTGCGGACGCCGGCCAGCGCGATTCTGGCGGCGGTGATCTTCAACGCGCTGATCATCATCGCGCTCGTGCCGCTCGCGCTGCGCGGCGTGCGCTACCGCCCGCAGAGCGCGGCACAGATGCTGCGCCGGAACCTGTGGATCTACGGCGTCGGCGGCCTGATCGCGCCGTTCCCGGCCATCTGGGCGATCGACCGGCTGCTTGGATTGCTGCATTTGGCGTAGTGGTGATGTGGTGATTTGTGATCTGGCGCCTGCGGCCATGCGAGGCCGAGGCCAAGGAAAGCCGAGCCCGAGCATCGGCGTAAGTTCGCGGCGGGGGTGGGGCCCCGCCGCCAGTGAAAAAAAGAAAGCGACACCGCCATGTTGAAAGAACTCAAACCGGCATTCCTGATGATGGTCGTGATGACGGTGCTGACCGGCCTGCTGTATCCCGCCGTGATCACCGGCATCGCGCAAGTCGTCTTTCCCATCCAGGCCAACGGGAGTCTCGTCACGGCGAACGGCCAGGTGATCGGGTCTACCCTCATCGGACAGAACTTCTCGAAGGACGAGTACTTCCACCCGCGGCCGTCGGCCGCCGGCGCGAACGGCTACGACCCGACCTCGACCTCAGGATCGAATCTCGGGCCGACGAGCGCCAAGCTGTTCAACGGGACGACCAAGGTGGACGACAAGACGAAGCAGGACGTCGTGGACTACGACGGCATCAAGGACCGCGTCGTCCACTACTGCGTGGACAACGGGCTGCCGTACTCGTCGTCCGTGCCGCTCGACAAGTTCATGGACGCCAAGGGCAACCTCGACGACGTGAAGCTGATCAAGGCGTTTGGCGACGACAAGGCGCCGCTCGTGTTCGCGTCGAAGGTGCCGATTCCGGCCGACGCGGTGACGGCATCCGCGTCGGGCATCGATCCCGACATCAGCCCGCGCAACGCGCAGCTGCAGGCGGGACGGGTCGCGAAGGCGCGTGGGGTGTCGGTCGAGCAGGTGCAGACAGTCATTGGCCAGCACACGACCGGCCGGACCTGGGGCGTGCTCGGCGAGCCGCGCGTCAACGTCCTCGAGCTGAACCTGGCGCTCGATCAGCGATATCCGCGGAAGTAGTACGAACATGATGACCGCCGAGGCCGCCGCGGTGCTCGCGCGCGACGGCACTGTGCTGTCGCCCGGCGACGAGACGCACGCGATCGTGGTCGATGCGATTCCGGTCCGGCGCGCGCCGACCGACATCCGCGCGCTGCTCACGGCCGCGCTCGGCGCAATGGCGGCGCAGGCCCGCGCCGCTGACGTCACCCTGGACGTCTCGGTTGACGATCGCGTGCCGCTGCTCGTCCGCATCGACGCGGACAAGATCGGCTGGGCGATCAGCGCGCTCGTGGGCAACGCGTTGCGATACGTACGGCACGGATCCCAGGTGATGCCGGGCGGCGCGGTCACGGTGCGGGTGAGTTATCAGGACATCCGGCCCGCGGTCATCGTCGAAGTCGCCGATGACGGCCCCGGCATCCCGGCGGACAGGCTGCCGTCGTTGTTCGAAGCGACTCCGGAGCGCCCGCGCGCCGCGCTCGGGCTGCTGATCATCCGCGACGTCGTCGTCGCGCATGCCGGACAGCTGGAGGTCCGCGGGAACACCGGACCCGCCGGACACGGCACCACGATCAGAATCACGCTGCCGGTCTAGTCGCGCCGTGGCCTGCCGCGTGCCGTCCCAGGCTCCATTTGAGGGCCGGCGGCGTCACCAGTGTCGTGATCAGCACGACGGCCACGAGCGCGATGTAGCCGCGCTCGTCGAGCAGGGGCGTGTCGCCCACGCGCAGCGTGGCGCCGACGGCGGCGAACACGAGCGTGACTTCGCCGCGTGGCACCATGCCGAGCGCGACCGTCAGCCGATTCGCGCCTCGCGTGACCACGCCGCCCGCGCACGCCAGCTTGCCGGCGATGGCCGCGGCCGCCAGCGCCAGCGGCACCCCGAGCAGCCACGGCGAGGCGACGAAGACGCGAACGTTGGCCCGCGTGCCCACGAGCACGAAGAACACGGGCACGAGAAACGAAATCATCGGCTGCAGCAGCTGATCGAGCGACGGCTCGCCCCGCTGGACGAAGAGCTCCGAGTGCGACTCTTCGAGCACGAGCCCGGCCGCGAAGGCCCCGACGAGCGGGGCGAGTCCGATGGCGCCTGCGGCGGCCGCGAGCACGAAGCAGAAGCACAGGCCGACGGAGAGGAGCACGCCGCGGGTCCGCAGCCGCGCCGCGTACCGGAACCACGCCGGCGTGAACCATGAGCCGACCGCGAGCGCGAGCACGAGAAAGCCAGTGGTCTTGAGGACGAGCGCGGCCATCGCGCCCGCGCCGGCGGCCGCGCCGGTCGCCGGGGCGATCCACGCCGTGATGGCGCCCAGCACGACCAGCGCCAGCACGTCGTCCACGACGGCGGCGCCGAGGATGATCTTGGCTTCGGTCCGGCGCGACGCGTTCATGTCGCGCAGCACGCGCGCCGTGATGCCGACGCTCGTCGCGGCCAGCGCGGCGCCGACGAAGACGTGCGCGGCCGTCGGTGCCGCCGGAATCAACAGCCGCGCCGTGAACGTGCCGATCGAGATGCTGGCGCCCGTGCCGAGCACCGCGACGAGGAACGACGACGTGCCGACGCCGAACAGGTCGCGAATCGACAGGCCGAGCCCGACCTCGAAGAGCAGCAGCAGCATGCCGACTTGCGCCAGGATGTCGAGATAGCGATCCGTGGCGACGAAATGGAGCAGCCCCAGGCCCGGCAGGTTGCCGATCAGCATCCCGGCCAGCAGCTCGCCGAGCACGGCCGGCTGGCCGGCGCGCCTGGCGAGATGGCCGCCGGCGACAGCGGCTGTCAACACGATCGCGAGGCCGAGCGACAGCTGCCCCAGCTCGTCGAGCGAGGCGCGGCGCGCCAGCACGAGCCCAGCGCCGAGGAGACACAGCCCGACGACTGTAAACGCGAGATGAACAAGGGATCGTGTGGTCACGCGACGCTGCGTCCATTATGCCGGGCGGGTCGGGGCGATCAATTGAAATCGGGAGTCGCTGCGCCTTCGTCCATGTCGTCTAGGATCTCTCTCTGATGGGCTCGCTGTCGGTGCTCGTCCAACTCGGAGCCGTCGGCGTGTTCGCGGCCGGCGTGGCGGCGCGCGATGCGGGCGCCGCCGCGCCGTGGTACGTACTGGCTGCCGTCCTCGTCGGTTTCGCGGTGCGCGGAGTGGACCTCGAAGCGAGTGCGCTGTTTCTGCCGGGAGGCGCGTACGGAGCGGCACGCCACGCGTTCGGCCGTCCGACGGCGATTGTCGCGGCGTCGCTGCTGCTGCTCGACGACGTGCTGCTCGGCGTCCTCGCTGCCGGCGCCGCCGGACACGCGCTGACGGGCAGAGACGATCCGGCGGTCGTCGTCGGCGTCTGCCTGATCGGCGTCGTCTGGTGGTGGTGCCGCCAGGGACGCACGATCGCGATTCCGACGACGACGCGCGTCTTGTGGACGGCGGTGGCCGTCGTCGCGCTCACGATCGCCGTGGGCGCGGTGTCCGCCGCGTGGCACCCACACGCGCGTGCTGCGGTTGCCGCGCTGCCGTTCACGAGCCCCGCGAGTCTGCGCCTCGCGGGGCTCACGGCCTTCGCCGGCGTCCTCTTTGTCGTGGGTTCGCCTGACGCATTCACGCGCGCCATCGGCGAGTTCCCTCCGCCGCGCGTGGCGCGTGCGCGGCGCGCGCTGGCCGTCGTGAACGCCTGGGCGCTGTTCGTCACCCTCGGCCTCTCGCTGCTGTTCGTCGCGCTCGTACCCGCGGGACGAAACCTCGGACGGTGGGCAGACGCCCCGCTCATGGCGGTCGCGCTGTTCAGCGGCGTTCCGCGCGCGCTGACGCTGCCGCTCGGCGTCGCCGCGGAGTGCGCGGCGGCGGCGCTGCTGGCCTGGGCCGTGTACGGCGGCACGCTTTCGGCGCAGCGGCTGCTGCTGCGGCTGGCCGAAGACGGAATCGTGCCGCGCTCCATGCGCGAGCTGCACGAGCGGTTCGGCACGCCGTCACGCCTCATCGACATCGCCGCACTCACGCAGGTGGCGGTGCTCATCGCGGTCTCCGGCCAGGTGGCCTGGCTGGCCCGCGTCTACGGCATCGTCATCGCCGGCTCGCTGCTGCTGAAGGTCGCGGCGCTGGTGCGCCTGCGCGCGCTGCGCCTGGAACCGCGCGCCTTTCGCGTGCCGCTGAACGTGCGCATCGCCGGTCGGGAACTGCCGTTGGGACTGCTGGCCGTCGGGACCGCCGTCGGCGTGCCGGCGTTGTGGCTGACGCTGACGGCCGACGGCGCCGCCGTCACCGGGGTCGGACTGGTGGCCGCCACGGCAGCTGTGCTCATCGCGTCCGAACGCGCCGCGCACGAGCCGGAGGATCACGACGGGCCGGCCGACGACGTCGAGCTCCTGCACGCGACGGTCGGCGCCGAACACCTGCAGGTCGCTCCCGGCAGCCTGCTCGTCCCCGTGAGGAAACCCGGTGCGCTTGCGCCGCTTGCGGGGGCGCTTCGCGCGGCGGGGACCCGAGAGGTCGTCGTCATGACGGTGCGCCTGGCCGGAGTGGACGCGTCTGAAGAGCGGCTGCTGTCGGTCGAGCTCACCGACGACGAGCGACGGCTGTTCCTCGGCGCCGCCCTGATGGCCGAGCGCCAGGGCCGCGTCGTCCGGCTGCTGATCGTGCCGGCGCGCGGTGTGTTCGACGCGGTGGCCGCGACGGCGGCGCGCCTCCGCGTGTCCGACATTCACGTCGGCGAATCGGAGACGCTGGCGGCCGACGACCAGGCGAGGCGGCTCGGCGACGCGTGGGAACGCGCGGACGTGCACGAGCCGGTTGACGTGCGTCTCGTCGTCCACCACAGCAGCGGCCGATCGGCGGTCTATCATCTCGGCGCTCACGCGCCGGCGCTCACCACCGAAGATCTCCACCTCCTCCACAAGATCTGGCTCGACGTCACGAACGCCATCGGCCCGCACGTGCATCATCGGGATGTCGTGCGGGCCGCCCTCACGCATATGCAGGAACAACTCAGTCATCCTGGACCTGAACGCGATGCCGCGCTCGACGGCATCTCTCGCACGGCGCAGGCGGCGGACGAGCTCGCCGCCGTCGTCCGGCAGCGCGACTTCGGGCGGCTGCGCGACATGGTGCGCAACCGGCCGGAGAGCGACATCGCGGCGGCGCTCACAGGGCTCTCCGTCGAGGATCAGGTCGTCGCGTTCCGCGTGCTGCCGCGCCGGACCGCGGCGGCCACGTTCGAGTACCTCTCGCACGACGCCCAGCAGGCGCTGCTCAAGGCGATGGCGCAGGAGGACGTTGCGGCGATTCTGAACGAGATGGCGCCGGACGATCGCACGACGTTCCTCGAAGAGCTCCCGGCGGCGGCGACGCAGCAGCTGCTCGCGCTCCTGACGCCGGAGGAACGCGCCGTCGCGGTCACGCTCCTGGGCTATCCGGAGGGATCCATCGGGCGGCGCATGACGCCCGACTACATCGCGGTCCGCGAGCAGTGGACCGTGCAGGACGTGCTCGACTACATCCGCACGCACGGTCAGGACAGCGAAACGCTCAACGTCATCTACGTCGTGGACGAACACGGCGTGCTGGTCGATGACATCCGGATCCGAGAATGCCTGCTGACCTCGCCGGCCAGCCGGGTGGCGGATCTCATGGACCGCCGGTTCGTCTCGCTCAACGCCGCGGACGACGAGAACACGGCGGTGGCGGTGTTCCGCCGCGAGGATCGGACGGCGCTGCCGGTGACCGACTCGGCCGGCGTGCTGATCGGCATCGTCACGATCGACGACGTCCTCGACGTCGTGGAGGCCAAGGCGACCGAGGATCTGCAGCGCGTCGGTGGATCCGAAGCGCTCGACGAGCCGTACATGCGGATCGCGATGCCCCGGATGATTCAGAAGCGCGCCGGCTGGCTGACCGCGTTGTTTCTCGGCGAGATGCTGACGGCGACGGCGATGGGGTTTTTCGAGAAGGAGATCGAACGCGCCGTGGTGCTGGCGCTCTTCGTGCCGCTCATCATCTCGAGCGGCGGCAACTCCGGGTCGCAGGCCTCGACCCTCGTGATCCGCGCCCTCGCGCTCGGCGAGGTGCAGCTGAAAGACTGGTGGCGCGTGGCGCGGAGAGAGATCGCCGCGGGCCTGGCGCTCGGCGCCATCCTCGGGTGCATCGGGTTCCTGCGCATCACGATCTGGTCCGCGTTTTCGACGCTTTACGGCGAGCATTGGATGCTCGTCGCGGTGACCGTCGCCCTGGCTCTCGTCGGCGTCGTGCTCTGGGGGACGCTGATCGGCTCGCTGCTGCCGCTGGTGCTGCGCCGCATGGGCTTCGATCCCGCGACATCGTCCGCGCCGTTCGTGGCGACGCTGGTGGACGTGACCGGGCTGGTCATTTATTTCAGTGTCGGCCTGCTGGTGCTGCACAGTACGCTGTTGAGATCCTGATGTCCGAGCGCTCGCGAGATCCGGAGGCGCTGCTGCGCCAGATTGAGGCCGAAGAACGCGCTCAACGGCGCGGCCAGCTGAAGATCTTCCTCGGGTACGCCTCCGGCGTCGGCAAGTCGTTTCGTCTGTTCGACGAGGGGCGCCGCCGTCACGAACGCGGCGAAGACGTCGTTGTCGCCGCGATGCAACCGGATCCGGCGCCCGAGATCAGCCACGCGATTCGATCGATCGAGGTCATCCCGACGCGCGACGCCGGCGGCGTGCCCGTCATCGACGTGCCGGCCGTGCTCGCGCGCCGGCCGGCGGTGTGTCTGGTGGACGGGCTCGCGTACGACAACCCGCCCGGCAGCCGGCATCCAAAGCGCTGCGACGACGTCGCCGAGCTGCTCGAGGCCGGCATCTCGGTGATTACGTCGATCAACCTCGAATACATCACCGAGCAGCAGGAGTTCGTGCGAAGCGTGCTCGGCCGTACGCGGACGGACACGGTGCCGCAGGCGTTCGTCGATCGCGCCGAGGAGGTGGTGGTCGTGGACGCGCCGGCCGACGCGGACGTGGCGGACGCGCGCGTGTCGGCCGCACAGCTGTCGCAGCTCCGCCAGCGTGCGCTCCTGCTGACCGCCGACGTCGTCGATCGCCAGCTGGAGCAGTATCTGAGCCTGCACGGCCTCGAGTCGTCGTGGGGCACGCAGGAGCGGATCCTCGTCTGCATGACGCCGCGGGCCAACGCGGCGAAGATGCTCGCCAGCGGCCGCCGCAACGCCGACCGGTTTCACGGCGAGCTGTTCGCGATCTACGTCATGCAGGAGCACCTCACCGACGACGACCGGCTCGTGCTCGATCGCAACGTGACGCTGGCGAACGCCCAGCACGCGCACGTCGAGACGCTGGAAGGGAAGGACCCGATCGCGACCATCCTCGAGTACGCGAGGGCGCGCGGCATCACGCAGATCTTCGTCGGCCACCACATCCGCCCGCGCGGCTGGCGCGACCAGCTCGGCGGCACGCCGCTCGACCGGCTGATCCGCGGCGCGGAAGGGATCGACGTCCGCGTGTTCCCGCAATGACAGACGGCGCACGACGGCGCGGGCGCCTGAAGGTGTACCTCGGCTACGCCGCCGGGGTCGGCAAGACCTATCAGATGCTGACCGAAGCCCGCGAGCTCCAGGCGCGCGGCGTGGACGTCGTCGTCGGCTACTTCGAGCCGCACGCGCGCAAAGAGACGATCGCGCTGACCGAAGGGCTGGAGGTCATCCCGCGTCAGGTCGTCGAGTATCGCGGAAGCCGCTTCGAGGAGATGGACACCGACGCGATCCTCCGGCGCCGTCCGGAGGTCGCGCTCGTGGACGAGTTTCCGCACACCAACGTCCCGGGCTCGGCGCGCCTGAAGCGCTGGGAGGACGTGCAGGTGCTGCTCGACTCGGGCATCGACGTCGTGACGACGATGAACGTGCAGCATGTGGAGAGCCTGAACGATCAGATCTGGCGGAGCACGGGCGTCCGCGTCCGCGAGACGATCCCCGACTGGCTGCTCAAGCAGGCGGACGAGGTCGTGATGGTGGACCTGACGCCGCAAGCGCTGCTCAACCGGCTGTCGCGCGGCGTGATCTACCAGCCCGAACGTGCGCAGGCCGCGCTCGAGAACTTCTTTCAGGAGTCCACGCTCGTCGCGCTGCGCGAGCTGGCGATGCGCCAGGCGGCGTATGCGGTCGAAAGCCGGCTGCCGGACGAGCTGGCGGAGCCGAGCGTCGCGTCGGCGCCCCATGTCGCGGCCGAGCGTCTGCTGCTCGTGCTCACGCCCGATCCGGCGAGCGCCGCGCTGATTCGCCGCAGCCGCCGCGTCGCGGACTACCTGCGCGCGGAGTGCCTCGCGGTGTACGTGACGCACACCCCGGACTTCAGCGATCTCACGGCGCCAGAGCGTGAGAGCCTCGAGCGCAACCTCAACTTCGCGCGCGGGCTGCGCATCGAGACGCGCGTGCTCGAGGGCGGCGACACGGCGGAGGCCATCGCCAACTTCGCGCGGCGCAACGGCGTCACGCAGGTGTTCGTCTCGCGCCAGAAGTTCAACGCGCTGTCGGCGTGGTTTGCGTCGTCGTTCGTGCAGCGGCTCGTCAACCACGCGCGCGACATGCAGGTGACCGTCGTCGCGGATCGATCCGCGCAGGCGAAGGCGTGAACCGGCGCCGGTTCCTCGTCCTCGCGGCGCTGCTGGGGCTCGCGTCCTTGTACGTCGGCCTGCGGGTCGGCACGCTCCGGCGGCTGCCGCCGGTGCACCCGATCAGCGGACGGCAGATCGCGGGCATCGCGACGAACGCGGACTGGATGGATCGCGCCGAGCGCGAGCAGGAAGAGCATCCGGAGCAGGCGCTGGCGATTGTCGGCCTCCACGCCGGGATGGTCGTCGCGGACATCGGCGCCGGCAGCGGGTATATGACGACGCGCATCGCGGCGATTGTCGGGCCGTCGGGGAAGGTGTACGCGAACGACATCCAGCCGGCGCTGCTGCGAATCCTGCAGGACAAGGTGCGTGCGGCGCATCTCTCGAACGTCGAGATCGTGCTCGGCACCGAGACCGATCCGCGGCTGCCGGCGCACGCGATCGACGTCGCGCTGCTCGTGGACGTGTATCACGAGCTCTGGCATCCGCAGGAGATGCTGCGCGGCATCCGCGCGTCGCTCAAACCGGACGGCGAGCTCGTCCTCGTCGAGTACCGGAAAGAGGACCCGACGATCCCGATCGCGCCGACGCATCGGATGAGCGTCGCGGACGCGCGACGGGAAGTGGAGGCGGAAGGCTTCACGTTCGTCCGCGTGGACGACGGACTCCCTCGTCAGCACGTGATCGTTTTCCGCAGGTGACCGGATCGCGTCTGTTATACTTTTCAGGCGATTTTTCGCCGGTATGGCTGACACTGTTCAGATCGAGATTCCCAACCGGGCGCTGTTCAAGGCGTCCGAGGTGTGCGACCTCGTGAAGCTGCAGCCGTACGTGCTGCGCTCGTGGGAGGCGGAGTTTCCCGGGCTCGGCGTCGCGAAGTCGGCGGGCAGCCCGCGCGTCTACCGGCGCGCGGACGTGGAGCAGGTGGCGCGGATCAAACACCTGCTGCTCGTCGAAGGGCTGACGCTGGCCGGCGCGCGACGCAGGCTCGAGGAAGACGCGACGCCGGTGCTCGCCGACGCGGCGGCGATGGACGAGCTGTTCGGGCGCAACGCGCGCGAGCGGCTGACGGCGATCAAGCACGGCCTGCGATCGATTCTGGATCTGCTGGGGCCGAACAGCGGCACGCGCGAGTTCCGCCTGTCGCCGCCGACAGTCGCCGCGACGGCGCGCGCACGGCAGCGACCGACGGCCGCCCCAGCGGCCCGAGGGAAGACGGCGCGCCGCAAGCCCGCGCCGGCGCGCTCGCGCAAACGTACGTAGTGTTCGCCTTCAGGCGGACGGTAGATAATGTAGAGTCCGGCGTGGCCGGACGTGCTCGCCGATACGGGATGTAGCGCAGCCTGGATAGCGCACCTGACTGGGGGTCAGGGGGTCGCCGGTTCGAATCCGGCCATCCCGACCAAATCTCCCGATTGCAACTGGATTGCAACGCCACTTCGGGACCGACCAACGTCACCCTGAGCTCAACCGTAGAATCAGATCGTCTTGAAGGAGCTCTGCGCGTGGTCGGCGTGCGTCGGCGTTCACCGGCACGAGACGACGGGGCCGGGCATATTCGCATTTCCACAGTTCATGACGGGGCTCGCGCTAATGGCGCTGGCCTGGATTATCGTCGACATCCGATACCGCTTTCGGACAGCGACTGCCCCCATCCCCATACGGCCGCTGAGTTATGCCGTCGTCGTAGTCATCGGCCTTCTCACGCTTTTCACCGATCCTGGCGCGCACGACAGTGGTACGTTCCGAACCGCAACTTGTTGAGTCCGGACGAATGGCGGGCCTGCTTGGCCCTCGTCTATGTGCTGACTTTTCTTACCTGGGCCTACTTCGCGTTTATTCGGCCGCCGCGGTTTGCGAAACGCAGCGCCAAAAAGATTCGACGGGTATTTGAAGCTCGCGATTCTAAGAGGGTCTTCTAACGAGCTCGCGGTGATCGCTGGAGAGCTCGCGCGAACATTCGCGAAGAACATCCTGAACGAGGCGATCGCGAACTTCTCGGCGAGCCGCTGCATGGCCTCGTCCAGCGCATCGACGACCGATCTTCAGGACGGCGTCGGGATTGTCGCCTTCGAGGTACTCGATGATCTTCAGCAGGTCGCCCTCAGCAGCTTGCGTGAGGACGAACTCGCTCATGACGCCGAGCGGATCTTGTGTCTTGGCCTGCTCGACGCCGATCTCGATTTTCTGGCGCAACTCGGTGAGGACAGATTCGCGTTCCTGTTCGCGCTCTTCCAGCAGCCGCAGCCCCTCACGGACAGCCTCGCCAGCCGTGGCGAATCGACCGGCTGCTGCGCGTTCCTCGATGAACGCTTCGAGCTCCGGCGGAAGTGTCACGGTGATTTGTGCCCCCGCCATTCTGCTGCGGCTCGGCGCTCAGGCAGGCTTGCTCCGGCTCATCGCCGCTGTGGTATTCTTCTTCGCGGTCTCACGCCTCAATTAACACATTGCAACAACTTGCGGTCGGCGGCAGCCCCATCATCTCCACGCTGGAAGACAGCCTGGTCTCGTTCTGCCGGGCGCCGCAGCAGTTCCTGCTGGACCGCGCGCGCACGCACGGGCCGGTCGCGCTCTACCGCGTCGGCACGGAGATCTTCGCCTCGGTCAGCGATCCGGATCTCGTCCACGCCGTGCTGCACGGCGACATGGCCGACTACGAGAAAGGCCCGCTGTACGACCTCGTGCGCTTCCTGTTTGGCGACGGCGTCTTCACCGCTGAACGCGAACACTGGACCAGCCAGCACGACGTCATCGCGCCGATGTTCGCGCGCCATCGCAACCGCCGTCTCAACGCGACGATCGCCGATCTGACAGCGCAGCAGATCGACCGCTGGCGCCGCCTCGGCGATCATGACGACGACGACGTGATGGCGGCGATGAAGCGGCTGGCCTTCGACGTCGTCGCGATCGGCTTGTTCAGCCTGTACGACAGCCGGCAGCGCGAGGCCCTCTTCGCCGAGATGTACCGGCTCGACCGGATGCCGCTGGTGTCGGTCACGTACTTTCACCACCGCGTTCCGCTCGGTCAGCTCGACGCGATCATCGATCGCAGCGAACAGTCAACAGAGGCGGTGAGGCGGCGCCTCGACGAGATGCTCTATACGATCGCCGACCATCGACTGGCGGGACACGACGCGGCCGACGATGTGATTGGGGCGCTGATGGCGAGCGCCTTCATGCGCGAGCTGCCAATCGAGCGGCGCCGGATCGTGCTGCGCCACAACATCGCGTCGCTGCTGACCGCCGGCTACGTCAGCACGGGAGAGTCGATGTTCTGGGTGCTGTACCATCTGGCGCGGCATCCCGGGGCGCAATCGCGTGCGCGCGCGGACGTCGCGGCCGCGCCCGCGCCGCTGGTCGATTCGCCGCCGTACCTCGCGGCCGTGCTCAACGAAAGCATGCGGCTCTTTCCGCCCGCGTGGTACATCGGCCGTACGACGCGGCGGGCGATGTCGCTTGGCGGCGTGGAGATCCCCGCCGGCACACAGGTCGTGTGCAGCCCGTTTGTGCTGCATCGCTCGCCGGCGCTGTGGGCGGATGCGGAGCAGTTCTCGCCGGAGCGCTTTCTCCCTGGCGCGACGATCGCGCCCCACAGCTTCATCCCGTTCGGCTCCGGCCCGCGCGCGTGCATGGGACGGGCGCTGTCGATGATGGAGATGACGTCGCTGGTCTCGGCGACGCTCACGGCGTTCGACCTCGACCTGCCGTCCGACGTCGCGGTAGTGCTGACCGGAAGTTATTCGATGCAGACGCGCGAGCCCGTGCGTGTCCGGATGCGTCCACGGCCATGAGCGAGACGGGCCCGCTCATCTTCCTGCTCGGCTCGCAGCGCTCCGGCACGACCTGGCTGCACCTGCAGCTCGCACGCACCGGGCGATTCCGCTTCGTCTCTGCCGCGGACGTCTGCGCCGGCGAGGATCTCGTTCACGGCGATCGCGGCATCGACGCCATTCCCGCGGGCCCGGACAGCCCGGAGGAGTACGGCCTCATCATCAACCCCGGCGGACTTCGGTACGACGAGCCCGACACCACCGCGGAGACGCTGCCGCGGCTGCGCGCGCTTTGTGCGCGCAAGGCGCGGCTCGAAGGCCGCGACCGCCCGCTGCTGCTCAAGTCGCCGCCTGATTATCCGGGCGGCATCGCCTGTCTGACATCGGCGTTCCCGGACGCGCGCTTCGTCGCTATCCAGCGGCATCCGCTTCGCACGCTGCAGTCGCAGGTGCGCGCCTGGCGTCAACTCGTCCTCAGGCGGCAGCCGTACCTCGATCGCATCGACCGCGGCTATCGCGCGTTCATGGACGATGACCGGCGCCGCTTGCAGCTCGGGCTGCTGATGCACTCACGCGCCGGTGTCGAGCGGCTGGCCGACAGCATCCTCAACGCGCAGCTCGCGTTCATGCGGCTGCAGGACGCGTGGACCGGCGGCAGCCTGCTGACGATTCGTTACGAAGACCTGTGCGCCGATCAGCCTCGCGGCTTCGCCCGGCTCGCAGAGTTCTTCGGGATCGAGCTTCCGCCTCCGGCGGTACCGCCCGCGCCGCGCGACGACGCGATTGCGCCGGAGGTGGAGCAGGTGTTCGCCGATCGGCGCGAGGCGTTCGCGCCGTTCCTGCGGCGTTTCGGCTATGCGGACGTTCCCGCATGACGTCCCTCACTCCAGGCGCGATGCTGCGCGCGCGCGCGACGGAACATCCCGATCACGTCGTCTTCATCCACCTGAGTGACGACGTCGCGCGGGAGGTCACGTTCGCGGAGCTGTATCAGCGAGCGTCGGTCATCGCGGCACGGCTCGTCGCCCTCGAGTTGCGGCAGCGTCCCGTGCTGCTGGTCTATCGTCCGGGCCCGGCATTCGCGGACGCGTTCTTCGGCGCGCTGCTGGCGGGCGCCATCGCCGTGCCGGTCCCCGTCCCGCAGTTCACAGCGCAGTACGAGCGGCTCGAGCGCGTGGCGATCGACTGCGAACCGGGAGCCGTGCTGACCACGAGCGCACTGGCGGCATCGCTGGCGACGCGTTTCGACGGCGGTGCGCACGTGAACGCCTGCCCGTGGCTCCGCACCGACACGCTGCAGGAGCCGGCGGAGGTGGTGCTGCCGGAGGTGCCCGGCGACAGCGTGGCGCTGCTGCAGTACACGTCGGGTTCGACCGCCGACCCGCGCGGCGTCGTGGTGACACACGAGAACCTCGCCAGCAACGCGGCCACGATCATCCGCGACCTGCCCGTTCCGAGCGTCGGGCACAGCGTGTCGTGGCTGCCGCACTTCCATGACATGGGGCTCGTCGCCGGCATCGTCACCCCGATCTACCGTGACTATCCGGGCGTGCAGATGTCGCCGCTGACGTTTCTCCAGCGCCCGCTGCGCTGGCTCGAGACCATCTCGCGGTATCGTGCGCAGACGAGCGGCGCGCCGAACTTCGCCTATGCGCTGTGCGTGCGTGCGGCGGCCACTGCCGATCTGTCGAGGCTCGATCTCAGCTCGTGGACGGTCGCCTACGTCGGAGCGGAGCCGGTGCGGCCCTCGACGCTCACGGCTTTTGCGGAGTGCTTTGCGCCGTACGGCTTTCGCGCCGAGGCGCTCACGCCGTGCTACGGCATGGCTGAGGCGACGCTCCTGGTGACGAGCAAGCGAAAAGGCACGGCGCACATCGTGCACGCGTTGTCGCGCGCGGCGCTCGACGCGGGGCAGGCGACACCGTCGGCCGAGCCTTCAGCCCTCCGTCTGACCGGCTGCGGCTATCCCGTCACCGACACCGATCTACGCATCGTCGATCCCAGGGAGGGCGTGGAATTGCCGCGCGGACGTGTGGGGGAGGTGTGGGTGGCCGGACCGCAGGTCGCGCGCGGCTACTGGAGATCGGCCGGCGGCGACGTGTTCAACGCCGTTCTCTCAGAACGCGGCACCGGCCCCTTCCTGCGCACCGGCGACCTCGGCTTCCTGAGCGAGGACGGCGAACTGGTCTTCGTCGATCGTCTGAAGGATCTGATGATCGTGAACGGCCAGAACTATGTCTGCCACGACCTCGAGCTCACCGTCGGGACGAGCCATCCGCTGCTGTCGCCGGAGTCGTGCATCGCGTGCGGCATGGACGGCGGCGACCAGACGCGAATCGCGGTCATCGCCGAGTGGCCCTCGGACCAGGTCGCCCACGCCGGCGAGGCTGCGCAGGCCATCCGATCGGCACTGTTCACCCGTCACGGATTGGCGGCGCACACGGTCGCATTCGTGGCTCCGCGCCGGCTGAGTCGTACGACGAGCGGAAAGCTGCAGCGGCGCGTCAACGCCAGGCGCCTGGCCGCCGGCGACCTGCGCGTCCTCGCGCAATACGGCGACCCGCTGCCGTCGCACGCCTCCACCTCACTCACGCTGAACACACAGTCATGACCGCTACCGCTGACGACTTCCGCGCCGCAGGCGCGAACGAACGCGTGCAGATTGCCGAGACGCTGATGATCACCTGGATCCTGGGGACCAGACCGGGGCAGCCCGTGTGGTTCGACGGGAACACACGCCTGTCGGATCTCGCCATCGACTCGATTCAACTGGTGGAACTGAAATTCGCGCTGGATCAACTCGCCGGCGTGGAGCTCGACGTCAACGTGTTCATCACCAACCCCACCGTGCGCGAGCTCGCCGAGCACATCGCGGCGGTCACCGCCTAGCGCGCGGGCGTCGGCCGTGACGGCGATTTCCTGGTTCGGCTTTCCGCTCCGGAGCCACACCGTGCCGTCACTACCGGTCGTCTCGGCCCTGATCGGCGCCGGCACCGAGGTCACGTTTCACACCACCGAACGCTACCGGGCGATGGCCGAGGCGACGGGCGCCCGCGTCGTCACCTACCCGGCGATCTGCGACCAGCTGGCGCGAGGCAAGGACAAGGGCCTGCGCGCGCACCTGCGCGACGTCGTTTCCGTCAGCGCCGAAATCGCGCCGTCGCTCGTGGCCTCCGAGCCGCCCGCCGACCTCGTGATCTTCGACGCGTCCGCGTTCTGGGGCCGCGTCGTCGCGCGCGAGCGCGGGACGGCGTCGGCCTCGTCGGTGACGACGTTCGTGTTCACACGAGCGATGCTGCAGCTGATCGGCCGATCCACGTGGATGACGGAGGCCGACATCGACGTGCTCGTGACGGCGGGGGACCTCAAGGTCGTGTACACGTCGCAGATGTTCCAACCCGCCGGAACCTACCTCGACGACACGCACCTGTTCGTCGGCCCGCTGCTCGAGGCCCGGCGGCGCGACGGCGTGCGCGTGGAGCCGGAGGGATCGCGGCCGCTGGCCTACGTGTCGCTCGGCACCGTCTACAACGACAACCTGACGCTGCTCCGGCAGATTGCGACACAGCTGTCGGCGGCCGGATGGCAGGTCGTCGTCTCGCTCGGCGCCGGCGACGCCCGCGTAGCCGGCGAGTGGGCGCCGCACGTGCGCGTGTATCCGTTCGTCGATCAGCGTGCTGTGCTCGCACATGCGCGGCTGGTGGTGTCGCACGGGGGGCTTCAGACCGTGACCGAATCGCTCGCCCTGGGCGTGCCGCTGATCGTCATCCCGCAAGACGTCGATCAGTATGTCGTCGGTCAGCGAGCGGCTGGTCTCGGCGCGGCCATCACGCTCACCGAGAAGACCATGACCGCAGAGACGTTTATGGCCGCGCTCGCGCGCATCGACGCCGAGCGGCCGCAGTTCGAGAGGGCCGCGGCCGCCATCGGTCGCAGCTTCGTCGAGAGTATGCCGCTGGCCACGGCTGTTCAACGGTTGCTCGCCTTGCCCGCGGCGAGGACGCGCACGACGTGACGGACGCTCACGCAGACGTCGAAGCGCGCACGGTGGCGTCGTGGTTTGCGGCCGCGCGGCAGCAGCAGTCGGACTACGTCGGCGTCACGCTGCCGCGAGTGATTGCGGAGAACGCCCGGACGATGGCAGCGTACATGAACATGACGGCGTCGGCGGCCGCGGCGGCGGAGCCGTCCATGGCGTTCTGGCAGATGTTCCTGCCGTCGGTGCTCGGCAGGGATCCCGCCAACTTCACCGACGTTCACGCACGGCTTCCGCACTCGTTCGACTTCGTGCGCCGCGGTGTCGCCGCCGTGGCGGCGCACCGGCAGCTCGTCTTCGCGGCGTTTCACATGGCGGCGTTCCCGCTCGTGGCCGCGATGTTGGCGAAGGCCGTGTTCGACGTGCACGGCGACGCCGGTCACGTCCTTGTTGCGCGGCGGAACATGGCCTTTTTGAAGCTGGACTCCGGACGGTGGGTGTCGGAGGTCGCGCAGGTTATCTCGACCGACGCGCGGGGACTGCGTCAGTTGCACGCTGGGCTGCGCAGCGGATCGATCCGCCGCCTGCTCATCCTCGTGGACGGCCCCCACCGGCCCGGGCCGGGCACGCACCCGCTGACCTGCATGGCGCCAACACTCGGATTCAAGACGGCGCTGCTTCGCAAGCTGTCCGCGATGCAGATCCCCGTGCTGCCGTTGACGCACGCGTGGAGCGAGGATCGGCTCGAGCTCGAATGGCAGCCGCTTCTTCCCGACGCGTCCGTCGCGGCGACCGCGACGCTGATCGAATCGCTTCTTCGTCGTCATCCGGAGCAGTGGCTGAACTGGTCGGCGGCCCGCGCCGCCGCTACACGGTGAGCTGCGGCGTTCGCGCCTGGGCCTCGATCAGGTCCGCCGCACGGCGCACGCCGCCTGCCGCCGCAACAGCTCGCTGCACGCTCGCCATCGCATCGCCAAACGCTTCGTCGTGGAGGACGCGCAGGATCGCCGCGCGTAACTCCTCGGCGGTGAACGTCCGTTTGTCGAGCCACACGCCAATGCCCGCGTCTGCCACGCGAAGCGCCATGTCCTGTTGATCCCCGAACATCGGAATGCCCACGATCGGCGTGCCGGCATGGACCGACTCATACACGCTGTTGGCCCCGCAGTGCGATACGAAGGCCTTCACGTTCGGGTGCGCGAGCACCGCCGCCTGCGGCGCCCAATCGAGCATCCGAAGGCTTGACGTCGCCGACGCCGGGAGCAGCGCTGCCTGGTCCGGCTTGAGCGACCACAGCGTGCGAAACGCGTCGTTCGTGAACGCGGCCGCCATGCGCGCGAGCTGGCGCGCCGGTGCGACGGCCAGCGAACCGAGACTCACGAACACAACCGGTGGCCCCGTACTGAGCCACGCGTCCAGATCGGGCGGCAGCGGCGGCGTCCGCGGGCTCACCATGCTGCCCACCATCGCGACGTTGGGAGGCAGCGGCCGTTCGTATTCGACGCCGAACGCGCCATCGACCAGCACCTGCCGATGGCGGTGCAGCTCGTGCACGTCGATCGGAGGCAGATTGCGGCTCGCGCGCAGTCGATTGAGCCGTCGCCCTGCGAGGATCGAGGCGCCAATCGCAACCGCGTGCCGCACGAGCGGGGCCGTCATTCGATTCCAGGCCCGTACTTGATGTCGTGCGCGTCCCGAGAACGGAAACGGCAGATGATCCGCAGGCGGCAGCAGCTTCACCGACAACGCGGCCAGCAGAACCGGGTTGTTGACGACGCACGGCACGCCCGCGGTGTCTGCGGCGGTGAGGCCTCCGGTAGAAAACAGATCGACGACGGCGACGTCGGGCCGGTCCGCCGCGATCGCAGCGCTTACGCCGTCATACATCGACAGCCAGGTGGGCCAGAGCGCATCGAGGATGCGAATGCTGTTGCGCAGGAACATCGGGTCGCGCGAGGCCTCGACCTGTGCGCGGTGAAGGGCGTCGGCAATCGGCCCCAGCGGCCCGAGATCGAGAAAGGAGACGGTCGGCGCGTCGGTCGTGACGTGACGCTCGAAGTCGCGCGCGCCCGCAAACGCGACCCGGTGGCCGCGTCGCTGGAGCTCTTCAGCCTGCCTGAGCAGAGGATTGGCGTGGCCAACGAGCGGGACAGACGTGAACAGGACGTACATGGATCGTCAGGCCGGCGTATCCCGGGCGATCGCGTTGAGGTAGGTCCCGATCAGCCGCCGATCGAGCGGCGGGCAGACGACGTCGGTCCCTGCCAGCGCGGCGCGCAGACGCGATGCGTCGAATTGCATCGAGAAGATGTTGGCGTCGCTGAAGCCGCGCGTCGGGTCCTGAGCGCCCATCACCGCCAGCGTCGTGAACTCGCGATGAGCTGGCAGCGCCGCGCGCAGCGCGTCGTGCCATGCCGTCGTCGAGACGAGGTCGAGGGTGTGACCCTGCTCGCGCACGGCGCGGACGAAATCACGCCACGCAATCGGCGTCTCGGTGACGGCGTGATAGTGGCCGTTGGCCTCCGCGGGCGCCAACGCGACCTCGGCCACCGCGGCCGCGGCGAAATCGACCGGCGTCACGTGCATCAGGAAGTCCACGTCCTGCGCGCGGCCGAGGACGAGACACGCCCTCACGATCAGCGTGAGCAGATCGTCGGCTTTGCTGCGGCCGCTGCGCGCGTCACCCCACAGCAGCCCGAGGCGATGCGTGGCGACGCTCCAGCCGCGCTCGCGCGCGTGGTCGGTCACGCGCTCGGCGATCCACTTCGACATCGGATAGCCGACGCGAAAGCCAGCGCCATGGCCGATCAACGGATCCTCCGTCACGCGCGGGACGCCGGCGTAGGAGGCTTCGTTGAACACGGAGTAAGACGACGCGAGGTGCAACGTCTTGGGCCGGGTGTGTGCGGCGAGCCGCAGCAGGTTCACGACGCCGCCGACGTTGACGGGCCTGAGCCGATCGAGCGTCGGCATGAAGTTCACGTTCGCCGCCGCATGGACGATGACGTCTACGTCGCGCGCCAGCGCCTGCCACGTCGGCCCGTCCAGACCGAGCCGCGGCTCCTCGACGGCGCCGGGACGCACGTCGATACGCGACACGTCAGCGCCCAGGTCGTAGCGCGCGAGGTTGGCCTGGATGCGGGCGAGCCCGGCGTGGGCGTCGTTCGTCCGCACCAGGCACACGATGGTCGCCTCCGAGCGATCGAGGAGCGCGCGCAGCAGGTAGGCGCCGAGGTAGCCCGTGGCCCCCGTCAGCAGTACGCATGACGGTGGAGCGACGGGGAGGCCGGCGGCCGGGGGGGCGAGATCGTCAGGCAGGGTGATGTAGGTGCGAAGGTCCGTCGAAGGCATCGAGTAGGGTCCTGTCTAGCATACTGACAACCCATTTCGCGGCCGTTTGCGCCAAATTCCTCAGGAAAAGCCTGGTGGCCGGCGGATTCTTCGGTGCGTTCGAGTGCCAAACCGTTCAATTGCGTGAAATAATCGACGACCTAACGCGCCAGCGTGGCACGCCCCCCTGCCATGTGGTCCGGGGATCACAGACGCTGGCTGTCAGACAGCCTGCCCATGGGCAGCGACATACCACGCATTCTCATTGCGGACCGGCACGCCTGGATCCGACGTACGCTTCGCACCGCAATTCCGGCACCTGCCGCCTGCGATGAGGCCGTCAACGTCGGTGACACGCTCGAAAAGGCCGTGGCGTTCGCGCCCGACGTGCTCCTGCTCGACACCGCCCTGGCGGGGCCGAGCGGGCTCGATCTCACGCGGGCGCTGCGCCGCCTGCTGCCCGACGCGAAGATCCTTATTCTGTCGATGTACGAGTCCGACGACCTCGCGCGGCAATTTCGCGACGCCGGCGCGCACGGCTATCTGGTGAAGATCGACGCGGGGCTCGTCCTGGCCGACGCGATTGCCGCGGTGCGGAGCGGCCGCCCGTATTTCCAGCCGCGCATGCGGGCAGTGGCCGCCGATGCCGATGCCGGAATTCCAGCAGCGCCGCCGCCGCCGCCGGCGCGGCGGCGACTGACGCGGCGAGAGACCGAGGTGCTGCGGCTGCTTGCGGAAGGCAAGTCGAACAAGGAAGTCGGAGCCGCGTTGAACATCAGTGTGAACACAGTTGAGACACACCGTGCACGGATCTTGAACAAGCTCGGATTGCACTCGATGAACGAGCTTGTCCGGTATGCGCTCCGGAATCGGTTGATCGTCCCCTGAGTGTCACCGAGTCGGTTGTCCCACGTCTCATTTCCCATCTATCATCAGTATTCTGCTGTATTGAACGACCACGCATCCGGGGCGTATTCAATACCGACTACGGTGAGGAGTGCCTGCTCAGTGGCACTGGCCGCCAGCACACTTTCGCAATGGCAGAGAAGCCTCGAGTCATCATCGCGGACGATCATCAGCTGTTCGCCGCAGGGCTCGAGCGGCTGCTCGCGCCCGAGTACGAGATCGTCGCCATCGCGTACGACAGCGAGGCACTGATCGATCAGGTCGGCCGGCTGCGTCCCGACATCGTCGTGCAGGACCTCTCGCTGCCGCCGCACCACGGCGTAGACGCGATCCGTGAAATCCGCCAGATCGATCCAGATATCCGAATCGTCGTCGTGACGATGTGGGACGATCCGCATCTCGCGGCGGAAGCATTCCGCCGCGGCGCGTCGGCGTACATCCTCAAGAGCTGCGCGGTGACGGAGCTGCTCGACGCGGTGCGCGTCGTCAGCGAACGGAAGTCGTACGTCACGCCGCTCATCGCCGGCGGGATGATCCAGTCGCTGACGAAGACAGTGCGTCAGGACGACGCGGACCGTCTGACCGACCGTCAGCGCGAAGTGCTGCGCTTGCTCGCCGAAGGGAAGTCGATGAAGGAAGTCGCGACTGCGCTCAACCTCACGGTGCGCACGGTCGCGTTTCACAAGTACCGCATCATGCAGATGCTCAACATCAAGAGCAGCGCAGAGCTCGTCCGCTTCGCCGTCGTCCAGCACATCGTGTAACGCGCCTGGATCATTCCAATCCGATCGCTGGCAATTCGCGCAGTCGGTCTGCTGACATTCAATGTTCGTCGTTCTGGTAGTTTCGCGAGATGGTTTTCGCCCGTGCGCTCGACTATTCTGCTCGTGCACCACGCTGAGACGCATACGGTTTCTTCTTCGAGGGCGACAATGCACCCATCTCCTGACGCCTGGCGCAGGCAGATCAATCGCGCCGTCCGCGACTTCGCGTCGTCGGGCGCAAACAGCGACGACGCGACGCGGATGTTCTTGAACACGATGTTGAGAGAGATCGGCGACGCGCTCGATCTCGATTGCTGCGCGCTCGTGGACGTCGCCGAGCCGTCGGCGTCGGTCTGCGGCGTCTGGAGCGCGATGGAGACGGGCGAGCCGTCGCGCGCCGTCGAGGGAGTCGCGGCGATCGTCCAGCGCATGGCGCTCGACGTCGATCCTGCACTCGTGCGCGCCGAGCCCGACGAGGGCGACACC
>CAZOIK010000468.1:0-2695 GCA_964579765.1 uncultured Bifidobacteriaceae bacterium | reverse complement strand
AAGCCGTAGTGCGGACCTTCAGGTCCGTCGTGGAAAGCAGGCCTGAAGGCCTGCCCCACATCTGAGCCAAAGTGTTCGACAAAGAGAAGCGTTGTTCCAAGTGCGGCGCGACGTTCGGGTGCGGCGGCCTGCTCGGCTGCTGGTGCCGGGATGTGAAACTCGACGAGCCGACGCTTGCCGCTCTCCGCCAGGAGTACGCGGACTGCCTCTGTCCCGATTGCCTCAAGGCCGTCGCTGCGCAACAGCCTGTCAGTGACCCGTCACTGACCAGGAACTGACCAGCGGCACGGCTTTCGCTGCCGGTTCCCCGTGATACGGTCCCGGCCATGACCTCGTCGATTCGTG
This sequence comes from uncultured Bifidobacteriaceae bacterium, assembly GCA_964579765.1. GTDB lineage: Bacteria > Acidobacteriota > Vicinamibacteria > Vicinamibacterales > CAVVIG01 > DATNBT01. The sequence goes on along the minus strand of CAZOIK010000468.1, from coordinate 2,350 downwards.
TTCGTACGTGGTTCGTTGTTCTCATTCTCGCCATCACCGGGCTCATGGCATTCCCGGCGCCCGCACGCGCTCAGGTCGGCGGCAGCCTCAGCGGCACCATCAAAGACCCCTCGGGCGGAGTGATTCCCGGCGTCAGCGTCACCGCCATCAACACGGTGCTCGGCACCAGCTTCGACACGCTGACCGACGGCCAGGGCACCTACACCTTCCCGAAGCTCCCCGTGGGCCGCTACGACCTGACGATGCTGCTCGACGGCTTCAAGCCGCAGAAGCGCACGGGCATCCAGATCGACGCCGACGCCGCCGTCCAGATCAACGCCACGCTCCAGATCGGCGAGCAATCCGAAACGGTCACCGTGTCGGTGAACGCCGTTCGCGTGGACACGGTCTCGACGCAGCTCGGCGACGTCGTCCCCGCGACGACGATGACGTCGCTGTCGCTCAACGGGCGGAGCTACACGGACCTGTTCGCGATTCAACCCGGCGTGGCGCCGACGACGACCATTCAGTCCAACAGCGTGATCATGGCCGGCGTTACCGGCCCCGTGGCGCCCTCCGGCGAGCTCAATCCCGGCATCGTGTCGGTGAGCGGCCAGCGCGAGACGGCCAACGGCTTCTACGTCAACGGCAGCGACGTGCAGGAGCGCATGAACGGCGGCACTGGCGTCGTGCCGAACCTGGATTCGATCGAAGAGTTCCGGCTGCTCACGAACAACTTCGATCCCGAATATGGCAACTACAACGGCGGCATCGTCAACGTCGTCACCAAGTCGGGCAGCGACAAGTACACCGGCGACGTGTTCGAGTTCTTCCGGAACACCGGGCTGGACGCACGCAACTACTTTTCGCCCGAGCGCGCGCAGTTCAACCAGAACCAGCCGGGCGGCACGTTGGGTGGCCCGGTCCTGCGCGGCAAGCTGTTTTTCTTCGGCGACTATCAGGCGACGCGGACGACGCAGGGGATTGAGACCGGGAACGTCTCGGTGCCGTCGCTGCTCAACCGCGCGGGCGACTTCTCCGACATCGCCGATCAGCTGACGGGCAGTGTGAACGGATCGAACTGGGCCAACATCCTCTCGCAGCGCCTCGGCTACGGCGTCACGCCGGGCGAGCCGTACTACACGGCCGCGTGCCAGACGACGGCGCAGTGCGTGTTTCCTGGCGCCGTCATCCCGCAGCGCGCGTGGTCGGCGCCGTCGCAGAACCTGCTGCAGTACATGCCGGCGCCGAACGTCGGCGCAAACGTGCTTTCGACGGGCGCGTTCGCGCAGACCGTGCGCGACGACAAGGGGTCGTTCCGCCTCGACGGCAACACGCGCTTCGGCCTGATGACGGGCTACTACTTCCTCGACGACTACCGGCTCGACAACCCGTATCCGGGCCAGCAGGGCGGCGCGAACGTGCCCGGGTTCGACGCGCTGACGCTCGGACGCGCGCAGCTGTTCTCGTTCGGCGACGCGAAGACGTTCGGTCTGAACACGGTCAACGACTTCCACGCGAGCCTCACGCACAACGCGAACAACGTCGGCGTGCCGAACGGCGGCGCGGGCGTGAGCCTTGCGTCGCAGGGCTTCGTCACCGGTCCCGGCACGCCGGGCATCGTCGTCCTCGCGCCGCAGTTCGAGGGCGTGGAGAACCTGGTGTTCAACACGTTCACGATGGGCGTGACGATCACGGGCGTGAACCAGACCGGTGACACGCTGCACCTGAGCGACAGCCTGTCGCACGTGTGGGGATCGCACACGGTGAAGCTCGGCGGGCAGTATCAGTTCGCGCAGGTGCGTCTCGAGCCGAACGCGACGTTCAACGGGACGTTCACGTTTGCGGGGACCGAAACCGGGTCGGACTTCGCGGACTACCTGCTCGGGATTCCGAGCAACTACATCCAGTCGTCGGGCGGCGTGTTCTACCTGCGCAACCAGTACGGCGGCGTGTTCGCGCAGGACAGCTGGCGCGTGCGGCCGAACGTCACGTTCAACTACGGCGTGCGGTGGGACATCATGGCGCCGTGGTACGAGAAGAACAATCAGATCCAGACGGTGGTGCCCGGCCAGCAGTCGCAGATCTATCCCGACGCGCCGCTGGGGCTCGTGTTCCCTGGCGATCCGGGAATCGCGCGCGGGCTGTCGCCGACGCAGTGGGGGAACATCTCGCCGCGGCTCGGCATCGCGTACTCGCCCAACGAGAAAACGAGCATCCGCGCGAGCTGGGGGCTCTTCTACACGGCGTTCCAGGGGCTCTCGGCCGGCATCATGTACGGCGTGCCGCCCTACGGCTACAACTACCCGAGCCCGGCGCCGCCGCTCTTCGAGACCCCGTTCATCACCGCGGCCGACGGGACCAACAACGG
>CAZOIK010000467.1:0-14329 GCA_964579765.1 uncultured Bifidobacteriaceae bacterium | reverse complement strand
CAAGAAGGATGGATCGGTGACCGCCGGCAACGCCTCCGGCATCAACGACGGCGCCGCCGCTCTCGTCGTCACCTCGAGCCGGAACGCGCAGGCGGCGGCCGCGTCGCCGCTCGCGCGCATCGTCTCGTACGCGACGGCCGGCGTCGATCCGAAGATCATGGGCATGGGCCCCGTGCCGGCGGTCCGCCGTGCGCTCGATCGAGCCGGCATGAAGATGGCGGACGTCGATCTCGTCGAGCTGAACGAAGCATTCGCCGTGCAGGCGCTCGCGGTCTCCCGCGAACTGCAGCTCGATCCGGCCAGGGTGAACGTCCACGGCGGCGCGATTGCGCTCGGCCATCCAATCGGCGCCAGCGGCGCCCGCGTTCTCGTGACGCTCATCCATGCGCTCCGCGCGCGGAAGCAACGCTACGGACTGGTGGCGCTCTGCATCGGCGGCGGGATGGGCATCGCGATGATCGTCGAGACCGTGTGATCCTGCGCCGCGCCGTTCGCGACGCGGTCGTCGCGCACGCGCGCGAGGCGGCGCCGCGCGAGTGCTGCGGCCTGCTCGTCGGCTCCACGACCGTCGTGGCGTCGGCCGTGCGCGCGGCCAACCTGGCCGGCGAGCCGTCGCGGTTTCTGATCGATCCCGCCGACCACATCAGAGCCCGGCGCGAGGCGCGATCGGCAGGCCTCGACGTGATCGGCTTCTACCATTCGCACCCGCGCTCCACAGCCGAGCCGTCACCAACGGACAGGGCCGAAGCGTCGTACGCGGGGGCTCTTTATTTGATCGTCGGACTCGCCGGCGACGCGGAAGACGTAAGGCTCTACCGCTTCACCGGCAGCGACTTCGCACTAGAAGTCGCTGATCCCGGGACGGATCTGGACGGCGACGGTCGCTAGCGCGACGACTTTGTCGTGCTGCTTCAGCCGCAGCGCGACGCGGTAGTTGCCTGCGCGGAACACGTGCTCCACGACGTAGCGCCGCTTGATTTCGCTCTTGCCCGGCTCGTACGGCTCGCAGTCGGCCGACGACTCCGACATCGTGCCGTCCCCCCAGTCCCACTCGACACTCGGACAGTAGAAGTCTTCGGAATCGTTCGGGCCGCCGGAGATATCGGCGGTCAACACGACCCGGGCGGGCGACATGGCGAGATTGGGCCGCGCTGACAGCTTGAGCGTCGGCCGCTTGTCTTGATCCTTGTCCTTGGTGGATTTGGACGGCTGCTGCGCCGCGACGGTCGCGGCGACCAGCACGAACGAGAAGACGCCGGCTGCAAGCGGACGGCCGATGGTGGGCATGCCTTTTCGGCATTGTATGAGCCGCGTCGAACCGGAGCAAGCCGTTCAAGCGATAATGGCCGGATGACCCCAGCTTCGGCGGCCGCACAGGTCGCCTATGTACTACGCCCGTTGCCGGCCGTGGAGGCCGACGTCCTCGTCCTGCCGTGGTTCGACGACGATGCCGCGTCGGCGATTGGCGGCCTGGACGCGGCGACGTCTGGCGAACTGCAGCGCGCGCTCGGCACGCGCGAACTGACCGGTCGTCTGTACGAGGTGTTCATCGCGGCCGTGACGGATCGTGGCTGGAAGGTCGGCCGCCTGCTGGTCATCGGCGCCGGACGATCTGCGGATTTCAGCGGTGACGTCGCGAGAAAGATCGCCGCCGCGGCCGGGCTGCAGATCAAGCAGCGGCGCATCGGGCGGGCCGCGTTTGCGGTCCGCGTCGGCGGGTCGAACGCGTCGGAAGCAGAGCTGTCGCAGGCGATCGCGGAGGGGCTCACGCTGTCCGAGTTCAACGCGGGCACGTACAAGACGAGTGACGCGCCCGCCGGCACGGCGGCGTCGTGGACCATTGTCGGCGCGCACGACGACTGTGCGGCGGCCGTGGCGCGCGGACGTCTGCTCGGGGAGTGCAGCAACCTGGCGCGCGAACTGGCGAACGAGCCCGGCAACACGCTCACGCCCCGCGAGTTCGTGCGTCGATCGGAACAGATTGTCGCCGGCACCGGCCTGTCCTTCGAGGTTCTCGACGAGACGCAGATGGCCGCGCTCGGAATGGGCATGCTGCTCGGCGTCGCCCGCGGCAGCAGCGAGCCGCCGCGCCTGATGGCGATTCGCTACGATCCGCCCGGCGCGCCGGCGTCGCCGGTCCTCGGTCTGGTCGGCAAAGGGATCACCTTCGACACCGGCGGCATCTCGATCAAGCCGGCCGAGGGCATGGAACGGATGAAGGACGACATGGCGGGCGGCGCGGCGGTCGTCTGCGCCATGCGCGCAATCGCCCTTCTGAAGGCGCCGGTCAGAGTCATCGGCATCGTCCCGACAACGGAGAACATGCCGGGTGGACGGGCCACCAAGCCGGGCGACGTCCTCAAGAGCGCCGACGGCAAGACGGTCGAGGTGATCAACACGGACGCGGAAGGCCGGCTGATTCTCGGCGACGGCTTGTGGTACGCGCGGAAGCTCGGCGCGACGCATCTCGTGGACGTCGCGACGCTGACGGGCGCCATCGTGACAGCGCTCGGAAAAATCACGAGCGGCTTGTTCGGCACGCCGGACGAGTGGGTCGAGGTCGTCCGCCGAGTCGCGAACCGCGCGGGCGACCGTGTCTGGCCTCTGCCGCTGTTCGACGAATACCGCGATCAGATCAAGAGCGAGATTGCCGACATCTTGAACACCGGTGGACGTCCCGCCGGATCGATCACGGCCGCGCTCTTTCTGAAGGAGTTCACCGGCGGTCTGCCGTGGGTCCACCTCGACATCGCCGGCACTGCCTGGGCGGAGGAGAGCAAGCCCTATCTGCCGAAGGGCCCGAGCGGCGTCGCCGTCAGGACGCTCGCGGAGCTGGCGTTCACGAGCGCCGAGTGGAGATGAGTGGGTGTTCCTGGCTCAGCAAGCGCCGATCTTCATCCGCATCGCGCCGAAGAAAGACCCGACGGGCCTTGGCGCCGTGCTCGTGCGCGCGCTCGGCCTCACCGGCATTCTCGTCATCCTCGCGCTGGTCGCCGGTGCCGTATTCGCCTGGATTCTGTTCGTCATTCGATCGCACAGGCCGCTCGACCACTAGAGAAGCAGGCCTGAAGGCCTGCACTACTGGTGCGCCACCGTCGAGACGCTTTTGAGCGACGTCTGGTACTTCTTGACGGCCGTCGCGAGCGCGTCGGCAATCCGCTGCCGGTAGGCGGACGACTTCAGCAGCCGTGCTTCCTGCGGGTTCGTCACGAAGGAGATTTCGGCCAGCACGCTCGGCATCGCCGCGCCGATGAGCACCACGAACGGCGCCTGCTTGACCCCCAGATCCTTCGTCGTCTTGTTCGTGGCCCGCAGGCGTTCGATCATCGAGCGCTGCACGAATGTCGCGAAGTCGCGCGACTCGTCGAGCTTGTTGTTGAGCGCGATCGCCTTGACGAAGTCGGGCAGCGCGTTCATTGCCTGGCCGGAGGCCGCGTTCTCGCGCGCGGCCACGGACGCTGCGCTGAGGTTGTTCGCGAAGTTCAGGAAATACGTCTCGATCCCCCGCGCCGAGCCGTCTTCGCTCGCGTTGGCGTGGATCGACAGGAAGAGATCCGCCGCCTCGCGGTTGGCGATCGCGGTGCGCTCCGGGAGCGCGACGAACTCGTCGGTACGCCGGGTGAGGACGACCTCGGTGCCCGGCTGCTTCTGGAGCAGCTTCTCGAGACGAAGCGCGATGTCGAGCACGACTTCGGCCTCGGAGACCCCGTGGCCCATGGCGCCGGGATCGTGCCCGCCATGTCCAGGGTCGATCACGATGCGCGACACGCCGAGGCCGAGTTGACGGGCGATGGTGTAGCCGGCCGCCGTCTTGTCGGGCGGCGCTGGCGCCGCGGCGGCGGGCGCGGTCGATGCGGCAGACGGGACTGAGGCGGTGGCGTGTGCCGGCGGAGCGTCGGCGACGGCCGGGGCCAGCGCAGCCTGAAGCAGCGCCGTCGATCGCGGCGTCGCGGCCGGCGGCGCGGAGATCAACTGCGCGTCGAGCGAGCGGCCGGTGAGCAAAGGACGCGGTGGCGCCGCGCGTGCGGTGCGAACGCAGTCGATCACGAGACGGTACGGCCGGTACAACGCGTAGATGCTGTAGGTGGACACGCCGCCCGCGTCGAGGACGATACGCGTCGTCTTGTTCGACTGTTTGCCGACGCGCACCTGCCGCACGATGTCCGAGTCGGCGGTGAAGCGGAGCGTCTGCTCCGCGAGCGGCGCCGCGGCGTGCGCGGGCGTCAGGTCGAGGAACACGCGATCGGGATCGGCGATGCGCTCGTCGTGAAACGGCACCTCGGCGTCCATGTCGATTTCAATCCGCACGACGTCGGGCAGCACTGAGCGCTTGATCCCGCGGATCGTGACCGGCGCCGCGGCTGCGGCTGGCGGCCGGGCAGGCTCTTTGGGCGTCTCCTTCGGTTTGGGCGCGTCGAGGGCGGCCAGGACGTCGGGAACGCGCTTCGCGAGCTTGCTCGTCGGGTAGTCGGCGGCGAGACGCTGCAGCAGGCGAATGCCGGTGTCCTTGTCGCGCTTTTCGCCGAATCGCGCGAACGCGTCGAGCTCGAGCTCGCCGGCCTGCCAGAGCGCGTTGTCGCTGTAGCCGCTGGCAGGGAAGCGCCGCACCAGCGCCTGATAGGCCGTGACGATGGCGTGGACGTCCCTCAGCGCGGCCACCGGCGCGGGCGTGCCGCCGAAGGTCGTACGGACCGCGCGTTCGCGTCCGAGCGCCGCGACATACAGATCGTGATCGGCGCCCTCCGCCCAGGCCATTGCGGCGCACACGACGAGCGTCAGCACAGTGACCGTACGCAGGCCCGCCCGACGGTGAATCGCCGAACGCATCGTCATCGCAGTTGCGCGTCCACCTCTTCGAAGTAGCCCTTGTCCACGAGCACCTCGCGCGCCTTGCCGCCGGCCGAACCCGAGACGAGGCCTTCCATTTCCATCATGTCCACGAGCCGCGCGGCCCGGCTGAACCCGATGCGCAGCCGCCGCTGCAGGTACGAGATGGACGCCTGGCCGCTCGAGACGACGATGCGCGCGGCTTCGTCGTAGAGATCGTCCTTCTCGAACTCCAGGCCTTCAGGCCCGGCCGTCTTCTCGTCGGCCGTAATGGTCTCGTCGTAGGTCGGCTTGCCCTGTTTCTTGAGGAAGCTCGCCACACGTGCGCTTTCCTGCTCCGAGATGTACGGGCCGTGCACACGCACGAAGCGCGACGAGGCCGGCGGCAGGAAGAGCATGTCGCCCTTGCCGAGGAGCTGCTCGGCGCCGTTCGAATCGAGAATCGTGCGCGAGTCGATCTTCGACGAGACGCGGAACGAGATGCGCGACGGCAGGTTGGCTTTGATGAGGCCGGTGATGACGTCCACCGACGGACGCTGCGTCGCGAGAATCAGGTGGATGCCGACCGCCCGCGCCATCTGCGCGAACCGGGCGATGGACTCTTCCACCTCGTTGCCGGCGACCATCATCAGGTCGGCTAGTTCGTCGATGATGACGACGATGAAGGGGAGCTTCTTCGGTTCGTCGCCATTCGGCATCTTCTCTTTCGCGTCGATGGCCGCGGCGGCGTTGCGGTTGAACTGCTCGATGTTGCGGACGCCGACGGCCGCGAGCGTCTTGTACCGCTCTTCCATTTCGCGGACCGCCCAGCGCAGGGCGTTCGACGCCTGCTTCGGATCGACGACGACCGGCGTGAGCAGGTGGGGGATGTCCTCGTACATGCCGAGCTCGAGGCGCTTGGGATCGACCATGATCATCCGCACGTCGTCGGGCGTCGAGCGGTAGAGGATGCTCGTGATCATCACGTTGATGCCGACGGACTTGCCCGAGCCGGTCGAGCCGGCGATGAGCAGGTGCGGCATCGTCGCGAGGTCGGCGACGTACGGCTCGCCGTGAATCGTCTTGCCGAGCGCGATCGCGACCTTCGAGGTGACCTTGTGATACGCCTCCGACTCGAGCAGCTCGCGCAGCGAGATCCCCTCGCGCGCCGTGTTCGGGATCTGGATGCCGACGGTCGATTTGCCGGGGATGCGGTCGATCAGGACCGACTCGGCCTGCATCGCGAGGCAGAGGTCGTCGGAGAGGCTGGTGATCTTCGAGTACTTCACCCCCGCGTCCGGCTTGAACTCGAACGTCGTCACGACCGGACCCGGGTGGATCTGCACGACGCTTCCTTCAACGGAGAACTCGCGGCACTTCTCCTCGAGCAGACGGGCGCCTTCCATCAACTCGCGCTCGTCGATCTTGCGCTCGGCCTTGCTGTTGTCGAGCAGCGCGAGCGGCGGCAGCGTGTACTCGCCTTTCTTGCGGTCCGAGGCCGCGCTCTTCGTCGTTGGCTCGGCGTCGGCGAGCGGGAGGGACGCCGCGGCCGGCACGCTGACCTTCGGAGGTTTGGGCGGCGCCGCCGGCTTGACGGACGCGGCGGCCACGACCGGCCTGCGCTCGTCTTCGTCGTCTTCGTCGTCGGTCTTCTTTCGGATGGCTTTCGCGGCGGCTTCCGCGACGGCCGCCATCGCGGCCGCGGCCTTGCCTTTGACCGGCTCTTCGGCCTTCTCGGGTTTCTCGGCCCTCTTCGCGCGCTTCGCGATCACCTCGCGGCGCTCTTTTTCACGCCGGCGCGCCTCCCACCACTCGCGCAGCGCGGCCGTCGTCTGGCTGACGTTGTCTTTCACGACGGCGATGATCGCGGCCATCATCCGGCCGAACGAGAACTGTGTGGAGAGGATCACCGACAGCACGATCAGCGTGACGACGACGATGAGCGAGCCCGTGCGGTTGAGATATTCCGCCAGCTCGCGTGCGAGGAAGTCGCCGACGTAGCCGCCGGCGCGGAACGCCTTGCCGGCGACGTCGAGCGTGTTGAAGACGAGGCTGAGGAACGCGCTGGCGCACGCGAACAGCAGCGTCGCGCCCGTGACCTTCGTCGCCGCGGCGTCCACCTTGCGGCACCAGAAGTAGTTCCAGCCGACGACGACCATGACGAGCGGAATCAGGTACGACGCGTAGCCGAAGAGCTGAAACGACAGCTCGGAGAGGAACGCGCCGACGCGGCCGGCGAAGTTCAGCGGCACCGCGTGCGAGCCGGTGCTGAAGAACCACACCGGGTCGGTCGGCTCGTAACTGGCGAGCGAGACGATCCAGATGAGCGACGCGGCGAACAGCGCGACCCCGACGAATTCGCTGACGCGACGCGAGACGTTCGAAGCGGATCCACCCACAGGTCAGATCTCCATGATGACGGGCAACACGAACGGGCGACGGCCCGAGCGCTTGCGGAAGAAGCGGCGCAGCTCCACCCGCAGTTTCTCCTTGATGAGCCCCTGATCGGTGCGTTCCTCGACGCTCGACTGCTCCATGACGTCGCTCAGCACACGCGCGCCGTCGGCGAGCAGCTCCTGGCTGTTCTCCATGACGAAGCCGCGCGTGATGATGTCGGGCACGCCTTCGAGCAGGCCCGTCTGCTTGTTGATCGCGACGACCGGCACGACGAGGCCGTCCTCGGCGAGGTGCCGCCGATCGCGCAGCACTTCGTCGCCGACTTCGCCCGTGCGGGTGCCGTCGATGAGGACGCGGCCGACCGGCGCCTTGCCGGCGACGCGCGCCTCGGACGCGTCCATGAGCACGATGTCTCCGTTCTCGACAAGCAGCGTCTCCGGCCGGGGATCGCGGCCGGCGAACACGCGCCGCGCAATCCGCGCGTGCTGCGCGAGCTGGCGGTACTCGCCGTGCACGGGCACGAAATAGCGCGGCTGGACGAGCGAGAGCATCAGCTTCAGCTCTTCCTCGCTGCCGTGCCCCGAGACGTGCACGTGCTTGATGCCCTCGTGGATGACGTCGGCGCCGCGGCGCGAGAGATGGTTGATGACGCGGCCGATGGCTTTCTCGTTGCCGGGAATCTCGCGCGCCGAGATGACGACCGTGTCCTCGGGCTGCAGCTTGACGTACCGGTGGTCGTCGATGGCGATGCGCGAGAGCGCCGCCATCGGCTCGCCCTGGGATCCGGTCGCCAGGCACAGCACGTCCTGGGCCGGGTAGACCGGCACCTCGGAGTCGGCGATCTGTGTGCCGGCCGGAATCTTGAGGTAGCCGAGGCGCTGCGCGATCTTCGAGTTCTCGATCATGCCGCGCCCGACGAACGCGACCTTGCGATCGAACTGCGCGGCGAGGTCCACGAGGATCTGCATCCGGTAGATGCTCGACGCGAACGCCCCGACGACGATGCGTCCCGTCGCGCTCGTGAAGATCTCCTCGAAGGCCTCGACGACTTCGACCTCGGAGCCCGTGTAGCCCTTGCGATCGATGTTCGTGCTGTCGGCGAACAGCGCCAGCACGCCCTCGGCGCCCAGTTCCGCGAACCGGTGGATGTCGAAGTGCTCGCCGTCGATCGGGGTCTGGTCGATCTTGAAATCGCCTGTGTGGACGACGATGCCCGCGGGCGTGTGGATGGCCAGCGCGACGCAGTCGGGGATGCTGTGCGTGACGCGAATGAACTCGATCTCGAACGGGCCGACCGTGACGCGTGTCCGCGGACGGACGGTCACGAGCTCGTGCCCGTCGATGCCGTGCTCCTGCAGCTTCGGTTCGACGAGCGCCAGCGTGAGCGCCGTGCCGTACACGGGACCGTCCACGTAGGGCAGCACGTGCGGCACGCCGCCGATGTGGTCTTCGTGGCCGTGCGTCAGCACGAGCGCGGCGGCGCGCTTCTGCTGCAGGTACGTCAGATCGGGGATGATGCGATCGACCCCGAGCAGCTCGGGATCGGGAAACATCACGCCCGCATCGACGACGATCGTCGTGTCGGCCCAGGTGAGCGCGAGCATGTTCATGCCGAACTCGCCGAGTCCGCCAAGCGGCACTGCTTCGAGCATCGAGAACGGAACCACACACCTTCGTCGAGCCGCTCCGGGCGGAACGAACGCGAGCAAAGGGAGCCGCGTGAGGCGACTCAATCAGGCCGCTGGGCGCGCCTGAAACCGTAAGGGGCGGGCTGTGAACGACTTACCAGCGAAAACTATAGCACAGCTTGTCGCGATCCCGTAGTGTCCGCCTTCAGGCGGATCATCGCGTCCGCGAGCCGCACAAATTCCGGAATATCCAGCGTTTCCGGGCGGCGGCCCGGGTCGATGCCGGCCCGCTGCAGAGCGTCCCTGACGCCGGCGCGGTCGCCGGCCACCGGCAGCAGCGCGTTCTCGATCGTCTTGCGGCGCCGCGTGAAGACGGCCTGTACAACCTGCGTGAACAGCGCCCGGTCGCGCGGCGCGGGCGACGGCGCGTGGAAGCGCACGCGGACGAGCGCGGACTGGACCTTCGGCACAGGCCGGAATGCGCCGGGCGGCAGATTCATGAGCCGCTCGACGTCGGCGGACAGCCTGACGAGCACGCTCAGTACGCCGTACTCCTTCGTTGACGGCCTGGCGAGCAGCCGATCGACGACCTCGCGCTGCAGCATCAGCGTGGCGTCGGCGAGCGGAATGCCCGAGTCGAAGACGTCGATCAGCCGGAACAGAATCGGCGACGCGACGTTGTAGGGCAAGTTGCCCGCCACGCGCACCGGGTGCGGCGGCCGGTGCTTCAGCAGCCAGTCCGATTCGAGGAAGTCGCCTTCGACGATGGTCACGTTGGCGGGCGCCGTCGCGCGCAGCGCCGCGGCAAGATCGCGATCGATTTCAAACGCCGTGACCGATCGCGCGCGCGCGGCGAGCGGGGCGGTGAGCGCGCCGCGGCCGGGACCGATTTCGAGGAAGTCCTCCTGCGCGGCCGGCGCGATGGCCGCGACGACCTTCACGACCCACGCGGGCTCGAGGAAGTGCTGGCCGAAGCGTTTACGGACGACCATGCCAGTACTTCTCTTCGATCTCCTCGATCTCCGCTTCGCTCAGGCCGAAATAGTGGCCGATCTCGTGAATGAGCGTTTCGCCAATCGCCACGACGAGGTCCTGATCGTCTGACGCCGATCGCTCGAGCGGGCCCTGAAAGAGCAGGATGCGGTCGGGGAGGACGTTGCCGTGATCCCATCCGCGATGCGGAAGCGGTGTGCCCTGGTAGAGCCCGAGCAGCGTCTGCCGCGGACCGAGGCCCATCTCGCGGAGCAGGCCGGGCGGCGGCTCGTCTTCGACGACGATAACGAGGTTCTCCATCGCGTCGCGGAAGCGCTGCGGGATGGACGCGAGCGCGTCAGCGACGAGGGCGTCGAAGGCTTCGCGGCGCACGGGTCACGACGGTGTTGAAGTAGTCGCACTCGGCCTGCACGGCGCACGTGTCGCAGAGCGGCTTCGGCTTGCAGACGCGGCGGCCGTGGAGGATCAGCGTGTCGGAGGTGCGCGTCCAGCGCGCCTTCGGCATCGCCGCGCAGAGTTGCGCCTCGACCTTCACCGGGTCGTCGCCCTCCGCGATGCCGATGCGGTTGGCGACGCGCAGCACGTGGCGATCGACAGGCAGGCCGGGCACGCCGAGCGCATGGCCGAGGACGACGTTCGCGGTCTTGCGGCCGACGCCCGGCAGCAAGACGAGCGCCTCCATGTCGGCGGGCACCTCGCCGTGGTGCTGCGCGACGAGCGCCTTTGCCATGCCGACGAGCGACTTCGACTTGGCGCGGAAGAACCCCGTCGAATGGATCTGCGGCTCGAGCTCCGCGGTCGTCGCCTTCGCGAGCGCCTTCGCGTCCGGATATCGCTTGAACAGCGCAGGCGTCACCATGTTCACGCGCTGGTCGGTGGACTGCGCCGACAGGATCGTCGCCACCAGGAGCTGATACGCGTTCTTGTAGTGCAGCTCGGTATCCGCGTCCGGATGCTGCGTCTCGAGCAGGTCGAGGATGTGCCTGGTCTCGGTGGGCGTCTTCACAGGACTGATGACTGGAGACTGGGGACTGGAGACTGGGGACTGGAGACTGGAGACTAGTGAACCGGCTTGTCCTTGTTCCACCCGACGTTCGTGTACGACTCCGAGAAGACGCGCCAGTGTTCCTGCAGCGCGCCAATGAGGTTGGGGACGAACTGCACGGGGACGACGACCTTCATCTTCACCGGCGCGCGGACGACGTGCTCGGCCTCGGCTTCCTTGATTTCCTTCTCCGAGAGCGGCATCACCTCGCAGAAGGTCAGCGTGAAGTCGAACGGCGTGTGCGCGATGGAGCAGAAGTTCGCGTAGGTCCGCGGCTCGTTCGGCGAGTCGTCGGGGACGATGGTGAAGTTGATCTGCTTGGGCTGGTCGGGCATGACCAGAGTTTATCCGGGTTTTCAACTGGTCCGGAGGTTCGCGAAGAAGACTGCGTTTCGCCGTGAACCCCCGGGAACCTCTGGAACCTAGTACTTCCTCATGACCCCGACCACGACGCCTTGAATCTGGACGTGCTCCGGCTCGACGAAGATCGGCTGCATGGTCGCGTTCGCGGGCTGCAGGCGGATCTTGCCGCCCGGGTCGCGGTAGAGCTTCTTGAGCGTGACGTCCGATCCGCGGAGCAGCGCGATGACCATTTCGCCGTTGTCGGCGGTCTTGCGATCTTCGACGACGACGAAGTCGCCGTCGCGGATCTGTTCGTCGATCATCGAGTCGCCGCGGACGCGGAGGACATACGTGTCGCGCTTGCCGACAAAATCTTCCGGGACGGCAATGGTCTCGTTCGACGCGACGGCTTCGATGGGCAAGCCGGCGGCGACGTAGCCGAGCAGGGGCAGTTCGACGGCGCGCCCGCCGACGCGTGTCGGCACCATCTCGACCGAGCGGCTGCGGGTCCAGGCGCGCTTGTTGAAGCCCTTCTCCTGCAGGTTGGTCAGGTGCTTGTGCACGGTGGCGAGCGAGGACAGGCCGAACTTCCTGCCGATCTCCTCGAGGCTTGGCGCGTAGCCGTGCTGCTGAATGAACTCGTTGAGGTAGTCCAGAATCTCGCGCTGCCGTTTGGTGAGCGGGAGCATATTGACCTCCTCCAGTCGCGGAAGAGTATGCGCAAAGAAAAGGCGAAAGTCAACGGGCTCCTGTAGGATGCCTGACGTGCGGCTCGGACTGAAGATTCCGCCGAAAGGCGCGCGCCGGTTCGACGTCGCGGGCTTCGGCCTCAACAGCATCGACCTGCTCGCCGTGGTCGCCGAGCACCCGGCGCCGAACAGTAAGCAGCGGCTCCAGCGCTTCATGCACATGCCTGGCGGCCAGATTGCGACCGCGCTCTGCGCCTGCGCGCGGCTGGGCCTGACGGCGACCTACGTCGGATCGTTCGGCGCGGATCCGCTGGGGCGGATGTCGCGCGACAGCCTGGTCAGCGCCGGCCTGGACGTCTCCGCGGCGCGCACGGTCGAGGGCGCGACGAACCAGTTCGCGGTCGTCCTCGTGGACGCGAGGTCGGGCGAGCGCACCGTGCTCTGGGATCGCCATCCCGCGCTCGCCTACGACCCGGCCGCCGTACCGCGCGACGCCGTGACCGCGGGACGGCTGCTGATCGTGGATTGTCACGAAACGGCCGCGGCCACCGAGGCGGCGCGCGCCGCGCGCGCCACGGGCACGCCGACCATCATCGACGTGGAAAAAGTGCGGCCGGGCATCGGCGACCTGCTGCAGCAGATCGACGTCGTCATCTCGTCGCAGGACTTTCCGGCCGCGCTGACCGGCTACGAAGAGACGGGGCGGGCGCTCGAGGCGATCGCGGCGGAGTATCCGTCGGCGCGGCTCGTCTGCGCGACGCTCGGCGAAGACGGCAGCCTGGCCCGCTGCGACGGACGCGAGATCCGCACGCCGGCGTTCCAGGTCGATTGCGTGGACAGCACGGGCGCCGGCGACGCGTTTCGCGGCGGCTTTGCTGCCGCCTGTTTGCGCATTCCGGACGCCGACGTCGAGGATCTGCTGGCGCACGCCAACGCGGTCGCGGCGCTCAACTGCCGCGCCCTTGGGGCCCGCGGCGGGCTTCCGACGCCCGACGAAGTTGACGCCCTGATGTCCGCGCGTTCACGGTCCTGATCCCGGATGTAACCTTTCGCAGAGAGGGGCGGTCTAACGAGCTTGTGGCTCCATCCCTTGCGTGGGCGCTCCCCGGGCAGCCGAGAGGCAGGCGCTGGCAGGTGGCGGCACTGAACGGAGACGCACGATCGGCCGCGCCGGCGGGCGTGGCGGTCGCGGACCTCGCGGATCTGGACGAGGCGCAACTCGTCGAAGCGTGCCTGGCCGGGCGGGCAGGAGCCTTCGACGTAATCGTCGAGCGGCACCGGCGGGCCGTCTATCAGCTCTGCTACCGCTTCGTCGGCAACCACGAGGACGCGAGCGACCTCTCGCAGGACGTGTTTCTGAGGGCGTATCGCGGCCTCAAGAGCTTTCGCGGCGGCTCGTCGCTCGGCACCTGGCTCTACCGGATCGGCGTCAACGTCTGCCTGAACCGCGTCACGGCGAAGACGCCCGTCACGGAAGATCTCGACGCGCGCCAGCACGTGGACACCGGACGCGAGTCGCAAGTGGATCGCGTGCTGCGCGAAGAGCGCGGCGCGCAAGTACGCGCGGCCATCGTGAAGCTGCCGCCGAAGCAGCGTGCGACGCTGGTGCTGCGCATGTATCAGGAGCTGTCGCACGAGGAGATCGCCACGGTGCTGGGCAGTTCGGTCGGGGCGGTCAAGGCGAACTTTTTTCACGCCCTCGGCAATCTGAAGAAGATACTGGGCGAACAGCGATGAGCCACGTGCGTCCCGAACAGTTCGTCGATCTCGCCGAAGGCGTCGTCGCCGAGACGTCGGTGCCGCATCTGGCGTCGTGCGACGCGTGCCGCCGCGAACTGGCCGACGTGCGCGCGATGCTGGCGGCCGTCGCCGATCCCGACAACGCCGTGCCGGAGCCGTCGCCGCTGTTCTGGGATCATCTGTCGGCGCGTGTGCGTGAAGCGGTCGGCGACGAATACAGCTTCGGGCGTCTTCGTGCCGTTCGTGTCTTTGTGGTTTCTCTGTTGGCACGCCGGCTGGTGCTCGTCCCGTCGCTCGCGGCGGCACTCGCGGCGTTGCTGGTGGTCGTCGCATGGCCGCGGGCGCCGCAGCCGGCCGACATTCCGGCCAGGCCGCTGCCGATCGCGGGGCAGACGGCGTCGCTGCCGTCGCCGTCGCCGATTCCGCCGCTCGGTGCGCCTGACGATCCGCAGCTGCGCATCGTCGCGGCGTACGGCGCGGCCCTCGGCTGGGACGCGATGCGCGACGAGATGGCGGTGGCGCCAGCCGCCGACGCGGCCGGCGACGTCGTCGGCACGCTGACGCCGGCGGAGCAGCGCGCGCTGCAGCAGTTGCTCGCGGATGAGATGGCGCAGCCGAGCACGCTGGAGGATCGATCGTGAGCCGCATCAGACAGGCCGGCGCCGTGCTCGTCGTCGCGGCGATGGCCG
>CAZOIK010000466.1:0-18001 GCA_964579765.1 uncultured Bifidobacteriaceae bacterium | reverse complement strand
ATCGGAGGGACGGCCAAGGGCCATCTCGTTCGCGAGATCGACGCGCTCGGCGGGCTGATGGGTGTTGCCATTGACGCCACAGCGATCCAGTTCAAACTGCTCAACCGAAGCCGAGGTCCTGCAGTCTGGTCGCCGCGGGCGCAGGCGGACAAGCAACGTTACGGCGACTGGGTGCGGCAACGGTTGGAGCAGGAGGCCAACATCACCTGGCTGTTCGGTCGCGCCGGACGCGTTCTCGTCCACCACGGGCGCGTCGCGGGTCTCGCGATGGAGGATGGCGACACGTACGGTTGCACGAGCCTGGTCGTCACGACCGGGACGTTCTTGAACGGCCTGATTCACATCGGCTCTGAGCAGCATCCCGCAGGTCGGGCTGGTGAACCGCCATCGTGCGATCTGGCGGCCTCGCTCAAGGGCGTCGGATTCGCATGGGGCCGACTGAAGACCGGGACGCCACCGCGTCTTGATCGCGCGAGCATCGACTTCGAGAGGCTGGTCGCGAACGGGACGTTCGCGGTCGAGCGCGGAGACGAGCCGGCCGTGCCGTTTTCGTTTTTGAGCGGGCGCATCGAACGCGAGCAGATCGACTGTTACCTGATTCACACGAACGATCGTGTCAGGGATCTCGTCCGCGCGAATATCGACCGGTCTCCGCTGTTCAACGGGCAGATTCGGGGCATAGGCCCGCGCTATTGCCCGTCACTCGAAGACAAGATCGTCCGCTTTCCTGACAAGGAGCGGCACCAGATCTTTCTCGAGCCCGAGGGGACGACGGCCCGCGAGATCTACGTGAACGGTTTCTCGACGAGCCTGCCGCGCGACGTGCAGGCGCAACTCGTCGGCGCTCTGCCGGGTCTCGAAGACGCGAAGATGCTGCGGCCCGGCTACGCCGTCGAGTACGACTTCATCCAGCCGACAGAATTGACGCGGCGCCTTGAAACCAAGCGGCTGCCCGGGTTGTTCCTTGCCGGGCAAATCAACGGCACGTCGGGGTACGAAGAGGCCGCCGCCCAAGGACTGGTCGCGGGAATCAATGCCGCGCATGCCGCAGGACTTGGAGAGCCGCTGGAGCTCGGGCGTCATGAGGCCTACATCGGAATCCTGGTGGACGATCTGATCACGACGGGCTGCCTGGAGCCCTATCGAATGTTCACGTCGCGCGCCGAGCGTCGCCTGCTTCTGAGAATTGACAATGCGGACTTGAGGCTGACGCCACATGGCCGGCGCGTGGGGCTTGTGGACGATGAACGATGGGATAAATTCCTGGCGCGTCGAACACGATTCGAAGGAAATCTGGAGCGTCTGGAACGGACGTACGTTCGCGATCATGTGGGCAATTCGGTGCGTGCGAGTCAATTGCTCCGTCAGCCAGACGTCAGGCTGAGTCAGCTGGTCAACGAGCGGCGCGTCGCCCTGGACGTCAGCGACACTCAGGGCGAACTGGATGTTGCGAGCGCGGAAATCGCCGTGAAGTACTCGGGCTACTTGAAGCGACAGGAATCCGAGGTCGCACGCGCGCGCAAGAGCGAGGACCGACGCATTCCGAATGGGTTCCCGTTCGACAAGGTGCCCGGGCTGTCAAATGAGGTGGTCCACCGCCTCTCCGAAGTCCGCCCGGATACGCTCGGCCAAGCATTGCGAGTCCCTGGGGTGACGCCAGCTGCAGTCGCGGTCCTCGCGGCGTACGTGGGACGGCTTTTGTCAGAGGCCCCGAGGCCCGTAGCCGATGGAGAGCGATAGCTTTCGAGCGCTGCTCCTGGCGCGTGCGCAGAGCGCGGAGCTGCCGCTGCCGCAACAGGTGCTCGAGAAGCTCGAGCATTACTATCGATTGCTCGCCCGCTGGAACGCACGGATAAACCTGACGAGCCTGCCTCTCGACATCCCGACAGAGCAGACAGTAGACCGCTTGCTCATCGAGCCAGTGCTGGCCGCGCGATTCGTGGCTGAGAACGTGTCTGTCTGGTTCGATCTCGGCTCGGGCGGTGGCTCGCCAGCCATTCCCTTGCAACTTGTTCACCCTGCTAAACGATTAGTGATGGTTGAGTCGCGTGAGCGCAAAGCGGCCTTTCTCAGCCATGCGATTCGGGAGATTCCGGTCCCGAACGCTGAGGTCGTTGCGCGAAGAATCGAACAGATTGCGGCCGATCCACGTAATGCTGGCATCGCCGACCTCGTGACGGTTCGAGCCGTGCGCGTTGATGCGGCGCTGCTCAGCCAGATCCAGGCGCTTCTGCGATTCCGAGGGCAGGCCGTGCTCTTTGGCGCTCATCTCCCCGAAGATGCCCTGCCGAGAGGCTTGCAGACTGTCCAGCACACGCTCAACTCACGCCTTGTCCTTCTGACGCGAGCCGGCGTATAGGCACCTGAACGTTTCACGTGAAACGTCAGGCAAGGTGCGGCATTGACGTGCGCCGACGCGTCATCTATCCTCAGTTCGCCAATCTAATCCTCAAGCGAATCGCTATTTCTGCTATTTGACCAAATGGCGCGAGTTGTAGCTGTTGCCAATCAGAAGGGTGGCGTGGGCAAGACCACGACCACTATCAATCTTGCAGCCTCCCTCGCCCTGGCCGACCAGCGCGTCCTGCTCGTGGACGTCGATCCCCAAGGCAACCTCACGAGCGGCGTCGGACAGAAAGGCAGATCGGCGGATCGCGGCACGATCTACGACGCGTTGACGACGAGCGAGCCGACAGCAGACTGCCGTCCGTACATGATCGCGACCGGCGTCGATCGGATGAAGCTGCTTCCTGCGGATCGGAATCTGACTGGCGCCGAGATCGAGCTCGTCACGCTCGCCCGCCGCGAAGAGCGGTTGCGGACGCTGCTCGCGGACGTGCGCCACGAATTCGACTACATCCTGATCGACTGCCCGCCGTCGCTCGGCTTGCTCACCTTGAACGCGCTCGTTGCCGCCGACGCCGTGCTCATCCCGCTCCACTGCGAGTACTTCGCGCTCGAGGGCCTCGCGGATCTCGTCGGAACGATGAAGCGCGTGCGCGCGGGCCTGAACCCGTCGCTCGACATCGAAGGCGTGCTGCTGACGATGTTCGACGAGCGGACGAATCTTGGACAGCAGGTCGCGAATGACGTCCGGCAGTTCTTCAAAGAGAAGGTGTATCAGACCGTCATTCCGCGCAACGTACGGCTCGGCGAAGCGCCGAGTCATGGCATGCCCGTGATTCTGTACGACGTGAAGTCGCGCGGCGCAGAAGCGTACCTCGCGCTCGCGCGCGAAGTGCTCGCCCGTTCGGCCGCGCCGGCGGCATGACGCCTGGAGAACGCATGGAGAAACGTCCCGCTCTCGGCAAGGGCCTGAGCGCCCTCATCCCCGACGCGCCGGAGCCGCGCATCGCCCCGGTGGAAATCGACATCGATCGGCTTTCGCCGAATGCGCTGCAGCCGCGCGGCGCCATGGACGCAGCCGCCCTTGAAGATCTCTCCCGCTCGATCGTCGCCAACGGGATCATCCAGCCGATCGTGGTCCACAGGACGGGCGATCGCTTCCAGATCATCGCCGGCGAGCGCCGCTGGCGTGCCGCGAAGATGGCCGGACTGCTTCGCGTCCCGGTCGTCGTCCGCGAGGTCGCAACCGGCGACGACAAGTCGCTGCTCGAGATGGCGCTCGTCGAGAACATCCAGCGCGAAAACTTGAATCCGATCGAGGAAGCCATCGCCTACCGCCGCCTCGCGGATGAATTCCATCTGACGCAGGAGGCGATCGCCTCCGCCGTCGGCAAGGATCGCGCGACCGTCGCGAACATGATCCGGTTGCTGCGCCTGCCCGAGGAAGTGCGGGCCGAGCTCGCGTCGGGACGCCTCTCGACGGGACATGCCCGCGCGCTGCTCACCCTGCCGAACGAAGCGGATCAGCGCGCCGCCGCGCGCGACGTCATCGCCCGAAGTCTCTCGGTGCGCGAGACCGAGTCGCTGGTCAAGAAGCTCGGCGAGCAGGGTTCCCCGGCAGCTCAGCCCGCCCCAAAGCCGGTCGATGTCCACACCCGGGCCGCCGAAGATCGGCTGCGTCTGGTGCTGGGCACCCGCGTCCGGATCGTACGCAGCGGGCCTCGAGGCCGCATCGAAATCGATTTCGGGTCTGAAGACGAGCTCATCCGGCTCTATGAGCAGCTGACCGCGCGAAATTAGCCGGGCGCGCCGTTTATTAGATGTTGAGGTTCGTAAGCGTCCGTAATAAGATTGACAGTTAGCTTGTGAAATTCGGCGCAAGCTCTCAAGATGACCAATAGAACCGCCGCAACCCGCTACGCCCGCGCCCTGCTGGACGTCGCGATCAAAGAGAAGGCCGATCTCGATCGCGTCGAGCGCGAGCTCGGGTCGATCGTCGAGCTTCTTGCGCAGCACAAGCCGCTCTCGCAGGCGCTGCTCAACCCCGTCGTGCCGGTCCCGCGCAAACGCGCCGCGATGGACGCCCTGACCTCGCGCGGTCAGTTGCTGCCGATGGTGGCGAAGCTCCTGGGGCTGCTCGCCGAACGCGATCGCCTGGTGCTGCTGCCCGATCTGCTCGCGTCGTATCGCGAACGTCTGCTCGACTATCGCCACATCGTGCGCGCCGAAATCACGACGACGACCCCGTTGTCGCAGGAGCACGTGAAGGCGATCGAGACGAGCCTCGCGCGCGCGTCGGGACGCACGGTCACGCTGTCGGCGAACGTCGATCCCGCGATCATCGGCGGTGTGGTCACACGCATCGGCAGCACGATCTACGACGGCAGCGTCATGCGGCAACTGGAAAAGATGCGGGAGCGACTGCAAGAGTAGCGCCCCGGAGTGAACAATGGACATTAAGGCAGACGAGATTTCAAAGATCATCCGCGACCAGATCGGCAGCTTTGCCGTCGATGTCGACGTGGCCGAGGTCGGCAGCATCATCTCGCTCGGCGACGGCATCGCGCGCGTGCACGGTGTCGAGAACGCGATGGCCGGCGAGATGCTGGAGTTCCCGAAGGGCGTGTTCGGCATCGCGCTGAACCTCGAGGAGGAGAGCGTCGGCGCCGTGCTCCTCGGCGACTACACGGAAATCAAGGAAGGCGATCCGGTCAAGCGCACGGGACGCATCATCTCCGTCCCCGTCGGCGACGAGATGCTCGGCCGCGTCGTCAACGCGCTCGGGCAGCCCATCGACGGCAAGGGGCCCATCACGACGAAGCAGTTCGCGCCAATCGAGCGCCTCGCCCCCGGCGTCGTCGATCGCCAGCCGGTGAAAGAGCCGATGCAGACCGGCTTGAAGGCCATCGACGCGATGGTGCCGATCGGCCGCGGACAGCGCGAGCTGATCATCGGCGACCGGCAGACGGGCAAGACGGCCGTCGCCATCGACACCATCCTCAACCAGAAGGAAACCGGCGTCATCTGCATCTACAACGCGATCGGCCAGAAGCAGTCCACGATCGCGCAGGTCGTCAAGACGCTCGAGGACGCCGACGCGATGCGCTACTCAATCGTCGTCGCCGCGGGGGCGTCCGATCCCGCGCCGCTGCTCTACATCAGCCCGTACTCCGCCTGCACGATGGGTGAGTATTTCCGCGATTCGGGCCGCCATGCGCTCTGCATCTATGACGACCTGTCGAAGCACGCGCAGGCGTACCGCGAGATCTCGCTGCTTCTCCGTCGGCCGCCGGGCCGCGAAGCCTATCCGGGCGACGTGTTCTACCTGCACTCGCGGCTGCTCGAGCGCGCGGCCAAACTGAAGAACGAGCTCGGCGGCGGATCGCTGACGGCGCTGCCGGTGATCGAGACGCAGGCAGGCGACCTTTCGGCGTACATTCCGACGAATGTGATCTCCATCACCGACGGCCAGATCTTCCTGGAGTCGGATCTCTTCAACCAGGGCGTGCGCCCGGCCATCAACGTCGGCAACTCGGTGTCGCGCGTCGGCGGATCGGCGCAGATCAAGGCGATGCGGCAGGTCGCGGGCACGCTGCGGCTCGACCTCGCGCAGTACCGCGAGCTCGCGGCGTTCGCGCAGTTCGGCAGCGACCTCGACAAAGCGACGCAGGCGCAGCTGACGCGCGGCGCGCGGCTGGTGGAAATCCTGAAGCAGCCGCAGTACGAGCCGCTGCCGGTGGAGCGCCAGGTCGCGCTGATTTACGCCGGCACGAACGGCTACCTCGACAACGTCGCGCTGGCGGATGTCCGCGCGTTCGAGACGGAGCTCTATCAGTTCATCGGCGCGCGCCACCCGCAGGTGTTCAAGGACATCGTGGCCAAGAAGCAGCTCGACGACCCGACGAAAGCGGCGCTCGACGCCGCCGTCAAGGCTTTTGCCGCCGAGTTCACGGCGCGGAAAGCGGCCGCGGCGTAACGTATGCCGTCACTGATCGACTTGCGGCGCCGCGTGCGCGCGGTCAAGAACACGCAGCAGATCACGAAGGCGATGAAGATGGTCGCCGCGTCGAAGCTGCGGCGCGCGCAGGAGCGCATCACGTCGGCGCGCCCGTACGCGCAGCAGATGCAGCGCGTGCTCGGCAGCGTGGCGTCGCGCGTCGGCTCGACGGCGCATCCCCTCCTCACCGTGCGTGAGCCGGGGCCCGAGAGCAAGACGCTCGTGATCGTCGTCTCGGCCGACAAGGGGCTCTGCGGCAGCTTCAACACGAACATCATCAAAGCCGCCAGCGCGTTCGTGCTCGGAAGCGAGCAGCCATGCGCGCTCGGGCTGGTGGGTCGCAAGGCTCGCGATTTCTTCGGCCGCCGCGGGTTCACGATCGCGTTCGATCAGGTCGGGATCTTCCAGAAGCTGAAGTATCAGGACGCGCAGCAGATCGCGCAGACGGCGATGGACGTCTTCGTCAAGGGCGACGTCGATCGCGTGATGCTGATCTACAACGAGTTCCGGTCGGTGATTTCGCAGAAGGTGGTCGTCCAGCAGCTGCTGCCCATCGCGCGCGACGCCGTGGAGTCGGCGGCGAGCACGGCGAAGGTCGAGGCCAATCAGATCGGCCACGTGGACTACCTGTACGCGCCGTCGGCGCACGAGATCTTCGACCAGCTGCTGCCGCGCTACGTGGAAGTTCAGGTGTACCGCGCGTTGCTCGAGAGCAATGCCGCCTTCTTCGCGGCGCAGATGACCGCGATGGATACGGCGACCAAGAATTCGGCGGACATGATTGCGAGCCTGACGCTCTATATGAACAAAGTCCGCCAGGCGGCAATCACGCGCGAAATCATCGAAGTGGTATCGGGCGCTCAGGCGTTATAGCGACGGGATTAGGGATTAGGGATTCGCATGGCTGAGAAGAATGTCGGCAAAATCGTCCAGGTGATTGGACCCGTCATCGACGTGGAGTTCGAAGCGGGGCATCTGCCGGAAATCTACCACGCGCTCCGCGTCGTGTCGGACGGCAAGAGCGGCGGCGCCGTCCTCGATGTCGTCTGCGAGGTCGAGCAGCATCTCGGTGAGAACCGCGTCCGCGCGGTCGCGATGAAGCCGACCGACGGTATGCAGCGCGGCATGGCGGTCACCGATCTGGGCCACCCGATCGAGGTGCCCGTCGGTCCCGAGACGCTCGGCCGCGTGCTCAACGTCCTCGGCGAGCCGGTGGACTTTCCGGATCGCCCGCTCAAGACGAAGGAGCACTGGCCCATTCACCGCCCGGCGCCGAGCCTCGAGGACCAGTCAACCGAACTGAAGATGTTCGAAACGGGCATCAAGGTCATCGACCTGCTCGAACCGTACCTGCAGGGCGGCAAGATCGGCTTGTTCGGCGGCGCCGGCGTCGGTAAGACCGTCGTCATCATGGAGCTGATCAACAACATCGCCATGAAGCACGGCGGCGTGTCGGTGTTCGGCGGCGTCGGCGAACGCACCCGCGAAGGCAACGACCTCTGGCTCGAGTTCCAGGAGAGCGGCGTCGTCAACACGCAGGATTTCGCCAAGTCGCGCGCCGCGCTCGTCTACGGACAGATGACCGAGCCGCCGGGCGCCCGCCTGCGCGTCGGTCTGTCGGCCCTCACGGTCGCCGAGTACTTCCGCGACGGCGAAGGCAAGGACGTGCTGCTGTTCATCGACAACGTGTTCCGCTTCACGCAGGCCGGCTCGGAAGTGTCCGCGCTGCTCGGGCGCATGCCGTCGGCCGTCGGCTACCAGCCGACGCTGCTCAGCGAAATGGGCCAGATGCAGGAGCGCATCACGTCCACGAAGAAGGGATCGATTACGTCGGTGCAGGCGATTTACGTGCCGGCCGACGACTACACAGATCCCGCGCCGGCGACGACGTTCGCGCATCTGGACGCGACGACCAACCTGTCGCGGCAGATCGCGGAGCTCGGCATCTATCCGGCGGTGGATCCGCTGGCGTCCTCGTCGCGCATCCTCGACCCGCGCATCATCGGCGAAGAACACTACCGCGTCGCGCGCGCCGTCAAGCAGATCCTGCAGCGCTACAAGGACCTGCAGGACATCATCGCGATTCTCGGCATCGACGAGCTCTCTGAAGACGACAAGCTCACCGTGTCGCGCGCGCGCAAGATCCAGAAGTTCCTGTCGCAGCCGTTCTTCGTGGCGCAGCAGTTCACGGGGCTCGAGGGCAAGTACGTGCCGATTGCCGACACCATCCGGGGCTTCAAGGAGATCGTCGAAGGCAAGCACGACGAGATTCCGGAGCAGGACTTCTATCTGGTCGGGTCGATCGACGAGGTCGTCGAGCGCTTCAAGAAGCGGCAGGCGGCGTAGCGGGCGATGGCGTTACCGACGCAGATGCGTCTGCAGATCGTGTCCGCCGACAAGGCGCTCGTGGACGAGACCGTGGACGAGGTCGAGATCCCGGGTGCCGACGGCTACTTCGGCGTGCTGCCGGGGCACACGCCGCTGCTGGCGCTGCTCGGCGCCGGCGAGCTCTGGTATCGCCGCGGCAGCGACGTTGTGCACCTCATGATCGCCTTCGGCTTCGCCGAGGTGCAGCCCGACGCGGTCACGATCCTCGCGCAGATTGCCGAGAAGGCCGACGAGATCGACGTCGCGCGCGCCGAAGCCGCCAAACGGCGCGCCGAAGACCGTCTCGCCCGGCCAACGCTGGACATGGACTTCGAGCGTGCGCGCCTCGCGCTCCTCAAGTCGCTGATCCGTCTCCAGGTGGCCAGCCGCACTCGGATGCGAACGTAGCAATTGCAGAAGCGCAGAATGACAGGATTGCCGGATTGATTGTGAAATTGCTCGATTTCCAATCCCGATTCTGCAATCCTGCCCTCCTGCCATCCTGCAATGTTCTCTAACCTGTCGCAGCTTCTCCGCTACCGCGGCCTCATCCAAAGTCTGGTCGCGCGCGAGTTGAAGGCGCGCTACCGCGGCAGCGTGCTCGGCTTCGTCTGGTCGTTCGTCAATCCGCTGCTGCTGCTCTCGATCTACTCGTTCGTCTTCACGACGATCATGCCGAGCGACGCGCCGGGGACGCGGCCGTATGCCGTGTTCATGTTCTGCGGGTTATTGCCGTGGACGTGGTTCGCCGCGTCGTTGACCGAGGCGGCGTCGTCGCTCATCACCGGCGGCAATCTGATCAAGAAGGTGCTCTTCCCCGCCGAAGTCCTGCCCGTCGTCAGCGTGCTGGCGAACATGGTGCACTTCGTGTTCGGCCTCGTGATTCTCGCCGCGTTCATGATCGGGTTCCGCCACGCGCCGAACGTCGCCGCGCTGCCGTGGGTCCCGGTCGTGATCCTGGTGCAGTTGATTTTCACGCTTGGCTTGGCGTTTGGGTTGTCGGCGCTGACGGTACACTTCAGAGACATCCGGGATCTGCTCGCGAACCTGCTGACGCTCTGGTTCTTTGCGACGCCGATCATCTACCCGTATTTCCTGCCGACCGTGCAGCGCTTCCTCTGGATCTTCCGGCTCAACCCGTTCTATCACCTGGCGGTGTCGTACCAGGAGATTCTCTTCTTCGATCGATTCGGTCACATCCAGTCGCTCGCGCTGCTCGGCCTGGTGTCGGTGGCGGTGTTCCTCGGCGGCTACTGGCTCTTCGACCGGCTGCGCGATTCGTTCGCGGAGGCGGTGTGACGAACGCGATCGAGCTCGCGAACGTCTCGAAGGTGTATCGCCGCTACTCCGGGCGGCAGTTCGCGACGCTGAAGAGCGCGCTGCTGCGGCGGAGCCTTCTGCGCGACCTGCAGCCAAACGAGGCGTTTCTCGCGCTGAAGGACGTCTCGTTCGCCGTGGCGAAGGGATCGACGTTTGGCGTGATCGGCCGCAACGGGTCGGGCAAGAGCACGGCGCTGAAGCTGGTGGCGGGCATCACGAAGCCGACATCCGGCACCGTGAACGTGGACGGACGCATCTCCGCGCTCATCGAGCTGGGCGCGGGCTTCCACCCGGAGATCTCCGGCCGCGAGAACGTCTTCATCAACGGCATCATGCTCGGTCTCTCGAAGCGCGAGGTCGAAGCGCGCTTCGACGACATCGTCGATTTCGCCGAGGTGCGCGAGTTCATCGACGCGCCGGTGAAGACCTACTCGTCGGGCATGTACATGCGCCTGGGCTTCGCCGTCGCCATTCACGTCGATCCCGACGTGCTGCTCGTTGACGAGGTGCTGGCCGTCGGCGACGAAGGCTTCACCCACAAGTGTCTGGACAAGTTCAGCGAATTCCACCGGCGCGGCAAGACCGTGCTCATCGTCACGCACTCGCTCGGCCTGGTCGAGCGCCTGTGCGACGATGCGGTCTGGCTCGAAGCGGGGGAGAAGCGGGCCGAAGGCGACCCGAAGCGGGTGGTCAGCGCGTATTTGACGGCCATCGAGGAGACCGAACGACGGCAGATGGCGGCGGACACGGCGAAGGCCGTGCAGAGCGTGACGGCGGCCGGCGCTGTTGGCGACATGTTCCAGGCGACGGAAGGCCGCTGGGGATCGCGCGAGATTGAAATCACGCATGTCGAACTGCTCGGCCCCGAGGGGACGCCGTCGTTCGTCTTTCACACCGGCGACGCCGTGACGATTCGTCTCCACCTGCGCAGTGCGGCGCCGACGGACGATTTCGTGTTCGGCGTCGGCATTTTCAACGCGGACGGCGTGTGCTGCTTCGGCACGAACACGACCATCGAGGAGATGACGTCCGATCGACTCGAGGGTGAGGCGGACGTCGAGTTCGTCCTCGACCACCTGGATCTCGTCGATGGGACGTACAAGCTCGACGTCGCCGTCCACCGGCGCGACGGCGCCCCGTACGACTATCATCGGCTGCTGTACACCTTCCGCATGAAGTCGCGCACCCACGACGTCGGCATCTTCCGGCCGAAACACCACTGGACGTTCCCGGCGA
Organism: uncultured Bifidobacteriaceae bacterium; assembly: GCA_964579765.1. Taxonomy (GTDB): domain Bacteria; phylum Acidobacteriota; class Vicinamibacteria; order Vicinamibacterales; family CAVVIG01; genus DATNBT01. Next base: position 6,735 of record CAZOIK010000466.1, on the reverse strand, counting down.
ACGTCCGATTCAAGTAGGTCGCGGCGTGGCTGTCCTTTCACTCGACGCGGCCGCCGCCTTCGCGGAGCGCGAGCGCCGGTCGGGCCGATCGATCGTCTTCACCAACGGCGTCTTCGATCTGCTGCACGTCGGGCACGTCCGCTACCTGAAGTACGCGCGCAGCCTCGGCGACGTCTTGATCGTCGGCGTGAACGCCGACGCATCCGTGCGGCGGCTCGGCAAGGGCGCCGATCGTCCGGTCACGGCCGAGGCCGACCGCGCGGAACTGCTGTCGAGCCTGAGCGCGGTCGATGCGGTCGTGATCTTCGAGGAAGACACACCAGCTGCGGTGATCGAGCGGCTCGGTCCGGATGTGCTCGTCAAGGGCGCGGATTGGCAGGGGCGCGACCTTCCTGGCCGTGATACCGTCGAAAGGCGGGGCGGTCGCGTCGTGTTTGCTCCGTTTGAGCCCGGCTATTCGACGACGAACATTCTTGAGCGATTGAAGAAACAGACGTAATCGTTGTGGGGGCCGGCTTCAGCCGGCCGCAACCGTCCGCCTGAAGGCGGACCCCACATCCGGTTTGCACGACGCGATGTCCACCACGTCCACGTCCCTCAACCTCCAGGCGCTGCTCAAGACGGCCATCGCGCGCAGCGGTCTCGACACGCGCAGCCGCGCCGTCGCCGGGCTCACGCCCGCCGCCAAAGCGCTGTTTGTCGCGAACCTCTCGCACGAGCGGCCGCGGGGCGTCGTGTTGTTCGTCGTGCCCGGCGACGCCGACCTCGAGCAGGCGACCGCGGATGTCAGCTTCTTTCTCGCATCGCTCGAAGGCCTGTCTGCCGCCGCGGCGGACGCCGCGGTTCTGCCGTTCCCCTCGCACGAAGTGGATCCCTATCGCGGCCTCGCCGCGCACGTCGGCGTGACCTCGCTGCGCGCCCGTGCCTTGCATGCGCTGGCTCATGGCGCCGCGCGCGTGGTGGTGGCGTCCGCGACCGCACTCCTGCCGCGCGTGACGTCGCCCGACCGGCTCAAGCGGTCGTCAATCGACCTCCGCCCGGGCCAGGACATCGACACGATGGAGCTGGCCGAGCTGCTCGTGGACGCGGGCTTCTCGCGTGAAGATCCCGCCGACGAGCACGGCGAGTTCGCCATCCGCGGCGGCATTGTCGATGTCTTTCCCGCCGGAGCGGCGCTTCCGGTGCGACTCGAATTCGTGGGCGACACGATCGAGTCGATGCGTGCCTACGATCCCGCCACGCAGCGTTCGACGGCGGCGGTTGACCGTGTGGTGGTCGTTCCGCTGCGCGACGTGCTGGCGGACGATCGCGGCGCCACGATCTTCGACTATCTCTCGCTCGCCCACGACGCGCAGATCGTGGTGTCCGAGCGCGACGAAGTCGATGCGCACGCATCGAAGCTGCTGGAGCAGATGCAGCGCAGCTACGACGCCATCGCAGGAAACGTCGCCTCCGGGTCCACAGTCCCGCCGCCCTCGGCGCTGTTCGCGGGCTGGCCTGACGTCGAAGCCAAGCTGGCATCGGCCGTGGCGCTGTCGCAACTCGGCCTCGACGACGTCGAATCCCAAATCGCAAATCCCAACAGTCCACGCGGTCACGTTCGCTGTCAGCCGGCGGTCGCTTTCCACGGGCGTCTCGCCGACTGGGTCGCCGACGTGCGGCGTCAGCGCGAGGCCGGGGGGACGACGCTGCTGGCGGCCGCGTCGGCCGGCCGCGTGGAACGGACGATCGAGCTGCTGAAGGAGTACGACGTCCTCGCCGCGCCGGTCGATCAATCGGAAAGCTCCCGCTATGCCGCGGTGCTGCTCGTGCAGGGCGTGGTGTCGCAGGGCTTCCGGCTTCCGGACGCGGATTTTCAGATCTACTCGGAAGCCGACGTGTTCGAGGAGGAACGGCGCGCTCCCGAGAAGCGTCGCTCGGCGTCGAAAGCGTTCCTCTCGGACCTGCGCGACCTCAAGATCGGCAACTACGTCGTCCATATCGATCACGGCATCGGCGTCTTCGTCGGCTTGAAGAAGATCGGCATCGGCGACAACGAACAGGAGTTCCTCGAGCTCCGCTACGCGGGCGACGACAAGCTGTTCGTGCCCGTCGAGCGGCTCGATCTCGTCCAGAAGTACACAGGAGCGAGCAATCCGCCGGTCGATCGCCTCGGCGGCACGTCGTGGGAGCGTGCGAAGAGCAAGGTCAAGAAAGCCATGCGCGACATGGCCGAGGAGCTGCTGAAGCTCTACGCCGCGCGCAAGGCGGTCCCCGGCCATGCGTTCAGCCCCGACTCGCACTGGCAGCAGGAGTTCGAGGACGCGTTCGAGTACGACCTCACGCCCGATCAGAAGACCGCGATCGCCGACATCAAGCACGACATGGAGTCGCCGACGCCGATGGACCGCCTGCTCTGCGGCGACGTCGGATACGGCAAGACCGAGGTCGCGATGCGGGCGGCGTTCAAGGCCGTCATGGACGGCAAGCAGGTCGCCTTCCTCGCGCCGACGACCGTGCTCGCGTTCCAGCACGAGAAGACGTTGAAAGAGCGATTCGCCGGATTCCCCGTGCGCATCGACATGATCAGCCGCTTCCGGACGAAGCAGGAGCAGCAGCAGGTCGTCGCCGACCTGGCCGCGGGCAAAGTCGACGTCGTCGTCGGCACACACCGGCTGCTCTCGAAGGACGTGGAGTTCCGCGATCTCGGCCTGCTGGTGGTGGACGAGGAACAGCGCTTCGGCGTCGCGCACAAGGAGAAGATCAAGCAGCTGCGGAAGAAGGTGGACGTGCTGACGATGAGCGCGACGCCGATTCCGCGCACGCTCAACATGTCGCTCGTCGGCATCCGCGACATGTCGATCATCGAGACGCCGCCGAAGGATCGACTCTCGATCCAGACCAACGTCGTCAAGTTCGACCCGCAGGTGATCGCCACCGCGATCAGGAACGAGCTCGCCCGCGGCGGCCAGGTGTTCGTCGTCCACAACCGCGTGGAGTCGATCTTCTCGATCGGCCACCTGATTCAGCGTCTCGTCCCCGAGGCGCGCGTGGTCATCGGCCACGGCCAGATGAGCGAGGACACGCTCGAGCGCGCGATGCTCGACTTCATGGCAAGGAAGTTCGACGTCCTGCTGGCGACGACGATTGTCGAGAACGGGCTCGACATTCCGAACGCGAACACGATCGTCATCAACCGCGCCGATCGATACGGGTTGTCACAGCTTTATCAGCTGCGCGGGCGGGTCGGCCGGTCCGATCGGCCGGCGTACGCCTATCTGCTGATTCCGCCGGAAGACAATCTGTCGCCGGTCGCGAAAAAGCGACTCGCGGCGATCAAGGAGTTCAGCGATCTCGGCAGCGGCTTCCGCGTCGCCGCGCTCGATCTCGAGATCCGCGGCGCGGGACATCTGCTGGGCGGCGAGCAGAGCGGGCACATCGACACGGTCGGGTTCGAGATGTACATGAAGCTGCTCGAGCAGACCGTGCGCGAGCTGAAGGGCGAAGAGATCGAAGACGACGTGCGCGCGACGGTCAACCTCGGCGTAGACCTGCGCATCGACGAGGCGTACGTGCCCGACATGAACCAGCGGCTCATGCTCTACCGCCGGGTCGCGGCGGCGCGCAAAGAGGAAGAGATCGACCGCGTGCTCGACGAGGCGGCCGATCGCTACGGTCCGCTGCCGGACTCGGTGCTCAACCTTGCCGACTACGGCCGCATCCGCGTCATGGCCGACCGGCTTGGCGTGGAGTCGATCGACCGGGAAGCCCGTACCGTCGTCATAAAGTTCAGACCGCAGGCGAAGGCCGATCCCGTCAGGCTGGTCGCGCTGGTGCGGCAGCGCGGCGACCTGACGCTCGTCCCGCCTGCGGCGTTGAAGGTGAACCTGGACGGGATGAGGGACTTGGGGGGTGGGATTCGGAGGGATTCGGGCAAGCGCCGCTCCGATCGCGCGAGCTGGTGGACGGCACGGGCGAAGGAAGGCGAGGTCCGGCCCGGATTCACCAAGGCCGAGATGACGCGGCCGGTCAAGGACGACCCCCGGGCGGCCGGCGGCGTGTTCGAGCGCGTCGGCGGCGTCCTCAGCGAGCTGCTCGGGTGAGACGGACCTGCCAGAGTAAAATGGATCTTTGCTTATGAATGACCGCACTTTGCGCCGCGCGCTGTTCGCCGCCCTCGTTCTGTCCGTCTCTCTCGCGACGGCCGCCCGCTCCGAGATCCTGGAGCAGGTGCTGGTCAAGGTGAACGGCGAGATCTTCACCAAGAGCGACCTCGAGACGCGGCAGATTCAGGAAATCCGCCAACGCGGCAAACCCATCGATCTCTCGACGCCGCAGGGCAACGAAGAGCTGAAGAAAGCGATCGCTGACGTCACGCCCGGCCTGCTCGTCAACGCCGTGGACGAGATGCTGCTGCTCCAGCGCGGCAAGGAGCTCGGTTACAAGGTCTCGGACGAGCAGTACAAACAGATCCTCGACAACCTGAAGACGCAGAACAAGATTGAAAGCGACGAGCAGCTCGTCGCGGCGCTCAAACAAGAGAACATGACGATGGCGGATCTGCGCCGGAATCTGGAGCGCACGGTCATCGTCCAGCGCGTGCAGCAGGCCGAGGTCTTCGGCCGCGTCGCGATCACCGACGACGAGGCGCACAAGTACTACGACGCGCACATGGCGGAGTTCACGACGCCGTCCTCCGTCATGCTGCGTGAGATTCTGGTGAACGTGCCTGCGGACGCGCGTGGCGTCAACGCCGCGGCCGACGACGCGGCGAAAGCGCGCGCCGAGGAGATCCGCAAGCGCGTCACCGGCGGTGAGGCGTTCGACAAGGTGGCCACGGAAGTGTCCGACTCCGCGTCGAAGACCAACGGCGGCCTGATCGGGCCGTTGAACGTGAACGATCTGTCTCCGGATTTCCGGAAGCTTGTCGATGGGCTGAAGCCGGGACAGATCACGCCGGTGATCAGGACGCAGCGTGGTTATCAGATTCTCAAGCTGGAATCCGCGACGCCGACCAAGGTGCTGCCCTTCGATCAGGCGAAGGATCAGATCAGCGAGCGCGTCTTCACCGACAAGCGCCGCGACGAATTCCAGAAGTATCTCGTCAAGCTTCGCGCGCAGGCGATCATCGACTGGCACAACGACGAAGTGAAGAAGGCGTACGAGCAGGGCCTGGCGGAGCAGGCCAAAGAGGCGGCCGCGCCTGCACCGGCCGCGCCCGCGCCCGCAACCGCTCAGTGACCGACCTTCAGTCGCAGTGGTTCGCGGTGTGGACCCGCTCGCGCCACGAGCAGGTCGTCCGCGAACAACTCGAGCGGAAGCACATCGATGCGTTCCTGCCGACGATCACGCGGTGGAGCCGGTGGAAGGATCGCAAGAAGAAGATCGACTGGCCGCTCTTCCCCGGCTACTGCTTCGCCAAGTTCGATCCAGACGACGCGCTGTCGATCCTGAAGTGCACCGGCGTCGTCAACATCGTCTCGTTCGAGGGCAAGCCTGCCCCGATTCCCGAGTACGAGCTCGACAGCATCCGCGTCCTCGTCGGCAGCGAGCTGCAGTTCGATCCCTGCCCGCTGATTCACGAAGGCATGATGGTGGAGGTCGTGCACGGGCCGCTCAAGGGCGTGGTCGGACGGCTCGTCCGGAAGGACGCACCGAAGGCCCGTCTGGTGCTGTCGGTCGATCTGATCGGGCAGGCCGTCAGCGTCGAAGTGGACGCGGCCGACGTCAAGCCGTATTAGTCGCGGCCCTGAACGGGCCGCCGCAACCTCAGCCATTCGACCATATCGCCAGTTCGAAGACCATCGCTGCGCGACGTTGCGCGGCCGCTATCGCCGGTGCACGTCCGGCCGATATTGCGTGTAGGACAAATGGCCTCCCCGGTCCAGCTCCGTGTCGTGATCTATCCAGAGACGCGTCGCACGTGGATTGCGCGCCTGCTGGAATACGACTTGATGGCGGTCGGCCGCTCGATTGAGCTCGCGGCAGACGCCGTGCTCCGGCTGGCGCTGGCGCATATCGAATACGACCAGCGGCACCGGCGCGAGCCGCTGTCGGTGTTTGCGGCGGCGCCGCCGCTCTACTGGACGGCGTTCAAGGACGCCTCGCCTCTGCCCTTTGCCGCGACGCTTCCCTGGTCCGATGACGGGCGCTCGGTGCAAGTGACGGCCGCCGTACTGCGCCGCCATCCGACCGTCCTGCCGTACCTCCCGCCGCTGACGCGCACGGCATAACCGCCGGACGATCTCACGCGACGGCGTGGTGCCCGCGCCGGGAGACGAGCCGCATCTTCTCCTGCGCGCGCGCGAGCACGGTGTCGAAGGGTTCGTGCGGGAGCACGTCGCTCACGCCGCCGGCGATGGACGCGTTCGTGGCGACGTGCAGCGCGGCGTGCAGACGTTTCGCCACGCTTCGAGCGTCGCCGGGCGCGACGCTCGTCAACACGACGACCAGTTGCTGCGGATCCCACTCAATCGCGAGGTCCGACGCGCGCAGCTTGCCGACGATCCCCGGGCGTGACGCGGTCGGATCGTTGTTGAAGACGATCACGCCGAGCGGCCGACGCTCACGCCGCGCGCGCGCCACCTCGCGATGGATGGCGGCGACGCCGTGCGTGCGATCGCGCAGCGCCGTCGCGGGATCGACCGCGGGCCCCGGCGCCGGCGGCGGCGCGCGGCGCAGCGGCCGTTCCGGTTGCGGCACCGCCTCCTCGCGGTGCGCGCCGGCGGGCGGCCCCCCCCCCAGCGCCCGGCGGGC
>CAZOIK010000465.1:0-4470 GCA_964579765.1 uncultured Bifidobacteriaceae bacterium | reverse complement strand
TGGGATCGCCGCCGAGGAACGGCGAGCGCTCGATGGCGTTCTTCTGCCGCGCCTCGAGGATCGCCCTGAGCTCGGCCGGCCCGATCTGATCGAGCGTCTTGCCGTCGAGTTCCTTCGGCCGCTCGAACGGCGTCCCCTGTTCGTACTTGTTCGTGTAGTTGCCGGACAGGTCCGGATCGCCCCACGACGTCCGCGGCGTCTTGTACGGCTTCACGCTCTGCGCCGCCGCAGCCACCGAGAGCGACAACACGCCGATCGTCACGAGCCACCGATTCGCCATATCGCTCCTCGGTCCGCCTGAAGGCGGACACTACAGCCGGTCAATACGAGTTATTCCACGCCGCGTGTCGTGGCCGACGCCCCGTTCTTCTCCGCCGCGCGGGCGGCGCTCAGGATGTCGCGCAGCCCATAGTTGCCCTCGTGGCAGGCATACTCGAAGATCTGCTGCGAGCTGTCCTTCGTCAGGTTCATCGCGAACGTCCACGGCCGCGTCCAGCTGTGCGGATCGTCGAGCGTCACGGACCATTCGACGACCTTCGGCCCGACGGGTTTGAAATGCTCGATCAGCTTGAGGGACTCCGACGCGCCGCGATACGTCGAGTTCGGCCTGAAGTTCGTCGTCTCGACGACGAGCGTGTTGCCCTCGAAGTGGCCGCGGGCGTCGCCCATGTATTCGCGGATGTCCGCGCTGAGGTGCGGCCGGTTGTCGAGTGGAATGAGCCGCGTCTCGTGGACCATCTCGTAGCGGATGGCCACCCAGCCGGGCGACTGGACGATCTCGTACGAGTTGCCGTAGATGGCCGGCATCATCGAGCCCGGCACGCCGCGGCTGATGCAGCGATCGTAGAGGCTCAGATCTTCGGGGCCGTCGAACGGGCCGACGTCGAAGCCGTTGCCGCGCCGCGTGGCCGCAGCGATGGCCGCGCGCTGGCGGCCCTCGGCCGACTGCGGCGGAATGTGGCCGTCGGGCGGATCGACGACGAGCCAGGCACGGCTGTTCTTCGCGGCGTAGTTCTCGTACCAGTGCGTCGGGCCGGCGCCCGTGTCGATGCCGCCCACGCCCGGCGCGCGCTCGAGCGTCGCCTGGTTGCGCTCCTGAATGAGCTCCTTCAGCTCCGCGTCATCGACATCTGCGTTGGTCTTGCCGGCGAACTGGCTGGGTCGCTCGAACGGAATGCCGCTCTCATCTTTGTTGGTGTAGGTGCCCTGCAGATCCGGATCGCCCCACGGGGTTTTCGCGGGCGCGTAGCTCTTCGCGGCGGACCCGGGACGAGCGGGCGGCGTGGTCCGCGCCGGGGATTGCGCCGACAGCTCCGCCACGCACAGGATGCCGACGCACGAGCCGAACAGGATGGTTCGCAGGGTCATGGATGAGATCTCCTTGGTGCTCAAGCGGTTATCTTAGCCGAACGCGACGAGGTCCGCCGTCCGCCGTGGCGAGCGCGATACCGAGTGTGTGTAAACCTCATGCAAAGTCGGTATAGAATCCGCGCCATGGATTTCCGTCATCTCCGTGCATTCATCGCCGTCGCCGAGGAGTCGAGCGTGACGAAGGCCGCCGCGCGCCTTCATATCTCGCAGCCGCCGCTCAGCCGGCACATCCGCCAGCTCGAAGAAGAACTCGGCATCACGCTGTTCATCCGCCACCGCCAGGGCGTCCGGCTGACCGAGGCCGGCGCGGGCCTGCTCGAGAAAGCCAAGGTGCTCGCGTCCGCGGCGTCGGACTTCTACGAAACCGCCGGCCAGACGACGAGAAGCGAAGCCAACCGCGTGCGCATCGGCATCGGCTGGGGCCTGTGGGAAACGGTGAACAAGATCCGCATCGCGTCGGCGCGGCAGTTCACGAACCTGACCATCGACGCGTCCGACGTGCTGTGCGCGGATCACTACAACGAGCAGTTGCAGCAGCGCGCGCTCGATCTCGTGTTCGCGCGCCCGCCGTTCGACCCGTCGCTCGAATCGACGGTGCTCTTCCAGGAGCGGATCATCGCCGTCGTCAGCGGCGAGAGCCCGCTGGCCTCGCGCAAGTCGCTGCGCCTGCGCGATCTCGCGGGCGAGACGCTGCTGCTCTGGGATCGGCACATCATGCCGTATCTCTACGATCGCATCGACGATCTGTATGCGCACCAGGGCATCACGCCCAGGCGCCTGCCGACGCCCGACGCGGGCCCCTACAACCAGGCCGGGCTGATGACGGTCGCGGCCGGCAAGGGCATCTACCTCTGCATGGGCGTGCCGATGACGGCCAACCACACGCCGACCGGCGTCGCCGTGCTGCCGCTCTCCGATCCGGACGCGACGCTCGACGTCTGCGTCGCATGGCGCAAGGGCGAGACCTCGCCGGTCGTGTGCAAGTTCCTCGAGAGCGTCTGGCACGTGTTTCCGCAGGCGCGGCCTGGCGGCGCGAAAATCGCCAAACGCGCATCCTGAATCGTTTCATCCTGTGATGGGGTGATGGGGGGATCGGCCGCCACGTCACCATGTCGCCAAATCGCGCAATGAATACATCCGCCTATGTGAGCCGCGTCGTCGATCTTCTCGATCCCGCGATGAACACGTTCCGCAACCGTAGCGTTGACGAGGCCCGCGCGTGTCTGCTGCGCGGCGACGCCCCCGCCATCCGCGCGCTCGACGGGTCGTTCGCCCTCGTCGCCTGGGAGGGCGTCACCGTCCGCATGGCGCGGTCGATGGATCGGCCCATGCGCTACTTCCTCGCGAAGCGCCACGAGGGGCCGGCGCTCTACGTCGCCGATCGCATCGACGCGATCCACCGCGCGCTCGCGGCCGACGGCGGCGATAATCTTGTTGCGCAATTCCATCCGAGCTACACACGCATGGTGCCGGCGCACCACGTCGTCGAGCTCGCGCTCGTCGGCTGCCCCGATCCGTCGCCGAGCTACGCGCGGTTTTTCACGCCGGAGCGGTCCACGCTGCCCGCGGATCTCGACGAGATCGGCCGCCGGTACATCGGCGCGCTGGCCGACGAGACGGCGGCGTGGCTGCAGGCGATCGACGCGCGCGACGGGCGTGCCCCGATCGGCGTCGCATTTTCTGGCGGCATCGACAGCGGATCGGTGTTCCTCGTCGTCTATCACACGATGCTGCGGCTCGGGATGTCGCCGCAGCGGCTGAAGGCGTTCGTCCTGAACCTCGGCGACGGCCCGGACGTCGAGCAGGCGCGACGTTTCCTGGCGTCCACCGGCCTGTCGATGTACCTCGAAGAGATCGGCGCGGACGCCGGCGGCCTCGACGCGTGCGAGACGTTCGCGGTGCTCGAGGACTACATGGCGCTCGACGTCGAGTGCGCCGCGATGGGGCTGCGGCTCTTCCGCGGGATTCGCGAGCGCTATCCCGAGTGGCGGCACGTCGCCGACGGCGACGGCGGCGACGAGAACCTCAAGGACTATCCCATCGAGGAAAACAGCGAGCTCACGATTCGCAGCGTCGTGGACAACCTGATGCTGTATCAGGAAGGCTGGGGCGTCGGGCGCGTCAAGCACTCGCTCACCTACAGCGGAGGCCTGAGCCGCAGCTACGTCCGCACATACGCGCCGGCGCGGCGCTACGGCTTCGACGGGTTCAGCCCGTACACGCGCCCGGACGTGATGGAAGTGGCCGAGGGGATTCCCTTCGCCGCGCTGACGAAGTACGACGTGCCGACGCTCTACGCACTCAAGGGCGAGATCGTCTCGCGCGGCGTGAAGGCCGTCACCGGCATCGACATGCCCGTCTTCCCGAAGCGCCGCTTCCAGCACGGCGCGATCCCTGCCGACACGATGCACGCCCACCTCGGCGACTCAGAGGCGGCATATCGGAAGGCGTTCAACGCTCTGTACGCGTGAATTGCAGGATGGGAGAAGGGCAGAATTGCGGGATTGATTGCAGGATTGGGTGATTGCGAGAGGCTGAGAAGATCGAGCGCAGTTCACGGCTCTCCTGCATGAGCGCCGCCGGCACGCTCACGCCTGGCAACCGGCTTTCATCGAGCAACTCGAGCCACAACTCAGATTCGTCGGATTCCTCGAGCACTACGCCGATGCGGGCCGCGAATTCCGTATGCGAGCACGATCGACACGAGCTGCGATAGTTGGCAGCAACGCCAGTTCCCGCCTTGAGCAACTGCCGCCCCATTTCCCATTTCTTCGGCTTTCGGATTCACGCGCCGCGTTGGTGCACGACACGTGCCGCCGTCGCATCACTTGTGAGCAGCGATTCTTCGATCGCAGCGTGACGGCTATCGCCAATCCTGCAATCCTGCCCTTCTGCAATTCTGCAATTCTGCAATTCTGCAATTCTAGCGATTTCGTCGTTTGAGCAGCAGCTTGCCCCAGACGAATCCGACGAGCAGGAACGGCATCAGGAAAAGGACCATCAGAATCGGGCGCGGGCGCAGATCGTAGGTGGCGTCCGTCGATGCATCGACGTTGGCGTTGCCGAGCGGACCGTCTACGACGACGTGTACGCCGAAGG
>CAZOIK010000464.1:0-1768 GCA_964579765.1 uncultured Bifidobacteriaceae bacterium | reverse complement strand
CCTCGGCGGGACGCCGCAGCCGCTCTACGAGGGTGGACGCGTGGACGGCGAGCGCTTCGCGCCCGCGCGCTGGGACCTGCTGCCCGAGCGCAGTTACATGTGGGCGTCGGTGCAGACGGTGCGCGGCTGCCCGAAGCACTGCTCGTTCTGCTCCGTGTGGCGGACCGACGGCCAGGAGCCGCGCCAGCGCGTGGTTGACGTCGTCGTGCGCGAGATCGTCGAGCTGCGCCGGCTCGGATTCAGGTTCATCGCGCTCGCCGACGACAACTTCTATCCCGTGACGCTCGACGATCTGGCGCAGGCGCGCCGTCGATCGAACCACGAGCGGCTGCACGAGCTCGAGGCGCTGCGTGAGGAGCGGTTCGAGCTGATGGCGCGTTTGGCGCAGCTGCCCGACGACCTCGTCTTCTACACGCAGATCACGATGGAAGCGGCCGAGGACCCCGAATTTCTCGCGGCGATGAAGCGCGCGCACATCCTGGGCGCGCTCGTCGGCGTCGAGTCGGTCACCGAGGCGGGCCTGAAGGACGTCTACAAGGGCTTCAACCTTGCCGGCGAGGAACTGGTCGCGCGTCTGCGCGCGTTCCGCCGCCACGGCGTCCACGTGCTCGGGTCGTTCATCTTCGGGCTGCCGAGCGACGATCCCGCGACGTTCGCCTCGACCGTGGCGCTGGCCGAGCGCGCGGATCTGACGTTCGCCCAGTTCGTCCTGCTGACGCCGTTTCCGGGCACCGTGGACTTCGAGAAGTGGGCCGCCGGAGACGCGGCGCGCGAGGCGCACGTGAACGGCGTGCCGCTCGCGCAGCACTGGCTGATTCCCCAGGCGCAGCGGCCGAAGCTCTACACCCCGCATCCGACGATGACGCTCGAAGAGATCCGGGTCGGCACGCAGCAGGCCTGGGATCGCTTCTACGGCTGGTCGCAGGTCTGGCGCCGGTCGCGCGTCGTCCGGTCGCTGCGCGGGCGACTCGCGTTCGTGCTGATCTCGAGGCTCTATCGCCAGATGTACGCGGGGACGGGCATCGCGACCGACAGCGCGCGTGTGCAGCGGTCGGCGCGCTGGGCGCGCCTCATCGCCGCCCTCTGCCGGCGGCTGTTCCTGGGCAGGCCGATGCCCGATCTGGCCGTGCCGCTCGTGCCGACGCCGTCGATCGAGGCGTGAGGCCCGAGTCGTGTTATGCTTGTTTTACGATCTTTCGCGTGCTGTGCCGTCACCAGGCGTATCGAGCCTTTCCTGACTCGCTTCTCCTTTAGTCCTGCCTAGCCCCGACACGATCATCCGCCATATCCGCTGTTCGGATGCGGGATTTGCCACCGTCGCTCGGAGAGCACCGGCTGGCCTGAGGAGTGCGTTTTGATGTTGTTTTCGTCGTTGGAACTTTCAGAGGTTCTCGTTCACCCGCTGGCCGCGCACGGGTATGCCCGTCCGACCGCCGTGCAGGCCCAGGCGATCCCCGCCGCGCTCGCCGGCCGCGATCTGATTGCGCGGGCGCAGACCGGCACCGGCAAGACGGCCGCGTTCGGCCTGCCGATGATCGACCGCCTGCTCGTCCGCGGACGGCAGGCGCGGACGCCGCGCGCGCCGCGCGGGCGGGTGCTCGTGCCGACGCGCGAGCTGGCGATGCAGGTGCACCAGGCCCTGACGAAGTACGGCGCGCCGGTGCACGTGCGCGTCGCCGCGATCGTCGGCGGCCTCTCGATGCGGCCGCAGGAAGACGCGCTCCAGCGCGGGGCCGACATCGTCGTCGCGACGCCGGGACGCCTGATC